>NZ_CP048268.1:120000-412500 GCF_019469265.1 Lactobacillus panisapium
GGCGCCCAAAGGTTCCCTCAGAATGGTTGGAAATCATTCACAGAGTGTAAAGGTATAAGGGAGCTTGACTGCGAGAGCGACAACTCGAGCAGGGACGAAAGTCGGGCTTAGTGATCTGGTGGTACCGCATGGAAGGGCCATCACTCAACGGATAAAAGCTACCCTGGGGATAACAGGCTTATCTCCCCCAAGAGTTCACATCGACGGGGAGGTTTGGCACCTCGATGTCGGCTCGTCGCATCCTGGGGCTGAAGTAGGTCCCAAGGGTTGGGCTGTTCGCCCATTAAAGCGGCACGCGAGCTGGGTTCAGAACGTCGTGAGACAGTTCGGTCCCTATCCGTCGTGGGCGCAGGAAATTTGAGAGGAGCTGTCCTTAGTACGAGAGGACCGGGATGGACATACCGCTGGTGTACCAGTTGTCTTGCCAAAGGCATAGCTGGGTAGCTAAGTATGGACGGGATAAGCGCTGAAAGCATCTAAGTGCGAAGCCCCCCTCAAGATGAGATTTCCCATACGAAAGTAGTAAGACACCTCAAAGACTAAGAGGTAGATAGGCTAGGAGTGGAAGAGCCGTGAGGCTTGGAGCGGACTAGTACTAATCAGTCGAGGACTTGACCACAGGCTCAAGCAATCTGGTAAGGTTTTGAGAATGGATTATATTTAGTTTTGAGTGTAAGAACTCAAGCAAAGAAAAGTACGGTGGCAATAGCAAGAAGGAAACACCTGTAACCATGCCGAACACAGCAGTTAAGCTTCTTCACGCCGAGAGTAGTTGGTGGGAGACTGCCTGCGAGGGTAGGAAGTTGCCGTGCTTTTTTAATATTCCGGCTTAGCTCAGTTGGTAGAGCGCTTGACTGTTAATCAAGATGTCGTCAGTTCGAGTCTGACAGCCGGAGCAAGTAAGAAAGAGGACTAATGATAGTCCTCTTTTTTTGTGCGGTTTTATAATTAAACTATTTGTACCAAAGTGATTTCTAGTAATTTTTATCGTCTACTTGATGCTGGGTTGAATTTTAAGATCGGTAAATGCCGTAATTAATCTTTGCAGGCCCTCAGTTTGATGGGATCTATGCTTAACGGCAATAAAATATTTAATTTGAATTAAGTTATTGTCAAGCGGAAGTAGATTAATGGGGGTTTGGGCCATTCGCTTAATAATACTGGCCGCAGAAATAGTTAATCCTACACCTTTGATTGCTAAGTTAGTGGTTGTTAAAATGCTGCTGCTTTCTAAGACAATGTTTGGTTTAACGTGAAATTTTTGAAAGGCCCCATTTACTTGCCGTCTAATTGCTGAATTGGCAGAACTAACAACGAATGGCTCCTGGAGAATATCTTTAATATCATATTCGTTAGGTTCTAAAATAAAGCGCCCCTTTTTAAAATAAGGCGACTTTGGCGATATGATGACGTAATAATTTTCGCCGCCATTGACGTAAAAATCTATTCCATGATTGAGTGATTCTGGTGTTTGTCCTAGATAACAATCAATTTCTTCATTTAAAAGTTTGGTTTCATTTTTACGAGGATAAGTTTCAGACAATTGAATTTTGATGTTGGGATTTTTGGCTAAAAAATCTGGTAGAAGTGCTGGCAAAAGAAAAGTTCCTAAGCTTTCTAATACACCAATTCGAATTACTTCCTTATTAGGCATGGAAAATGGGGTTAATTGCTCAATTAAAGTCTGATTATTAGAAATAGCCGTTTCGAGATATTGGTAATAAATAATGCCAGCTTCAGTTAATGTAAACGGTATTGTTTCACGATTAATTATTTTGGCCCCTAATTTGCGCTCTAGCCTCTTAATTAATTGTGTTAGATATGGCTGAGAAATGTATAACTCGTGTGCAGCTCGGGTAAAGTTGCTTTCTTTTAACAAGACATCGATATAATGCTGTAATATTTCTGGATCTTTCATCTATTTCCTCCAATAATATCTCAATTATATCTTACTCGTGGCTCAACAACTTGGGCAACTTAATATTACTTTACTCAATAAAAATAAGAGACCAATCATCAAAGCAAGTTCGTAATTAATTTAAGTTTGAAACTAACAGTTGGTGGTATAAACGATCAAAGGGACAAAAGTACCCGTCGACTTCTTTTTCCCAATAGCATTTTTGTTATGGCTTGCTTGCTATAAAACTATTTCACCTTGCGTATGAAACTTAGTAAAATTTAATTACTAAGTATTCAATAAGGAGGAAGCAAAGCATGATGAAACCAGGTACATATGATGTGAAAGCAAAAGGTCATGGTTCAAGCTTTATGCCAATGAAAGTCACACTTTCGGAAGATAGCATTAAAGATATTAGTATCGATTCTAGCGGTGAAACTAAGGGTGTCGCTGATGAAGTTTTTAAGCGTTTGCCCAAAGAAATTATTGCCAATCAAACTTTGAATGTTGATGCGGTGAGTGGTGCAACAATTTCCAGTCATGGTGTTGTTGATGGTGTTGCTCAGGCAATTAATGAAGCCGGTGGTGATGCGCAAGAATGGAAAGACCGTGCTAAGCCAGCCGTTATTGGTGGACAAGATCAGGTACTGGATACAGATATCGTTGTAATTGGTGCAGGTGGTGCAGGGCTTGCTGCAGCTGCTAGAACAATTCAAAACGGAAAAAAGGTTGTTGTGCTTGAAAAGTATCCTCAGATTGGTGGCAATACAACTCGTGCGGGTGGTCCACTTAATGCAGCGGAACCAGAATGGCAAAATCAATTTAAGGCTTTAGCTGGTGAAAAAGAAAGCCTAGAAAAATTAGCAGCAATGCCAATTGATGAAATTGACTCAGAATACCAAGAAGACTTCAAGAAGCTGCAAAAACAAATTAATGATTACGTTGAGTCGGGGAAAGATTACTTATTTGATTCAGTATTGCTTCACGAAATTCAAACTTATTTGGGTGGTAAGCGGACTGATTTAAACGGAAATGAAATTCACGGTAATTACGCTTTAGTAACTGAATTAGTTAACAATGTACTCGATTCTGTCAATTGGCTGACTGATTTGGGAGTTAAATTTGACCGCAGTGAGGTAACCATGCCCGTAGGTGCTTTATGGCGTAGAGGCCATAAGCCAGTTGAGCCAATGGGCTATGCTTTTATTAGTGTATTGGGTAAATGGATTGAAGAGCACGGTGCTACAATCTTGACCGAAACGCGGGCAACTCATTTAATTACTGAAAATAATTGCGTCACTGGTGTAATTGCTAAAAGTAATGATGGCAGCAAAGTGACAATTCATGCTCAAAAAGTAATTTTAACTTCTGGTGGCTTTGGTGCTAATACCAAGATGGTACAAAAATACAATACTTATTGGGAGCATATTGATGACGATATTGCCACAACTAATTCTCCTGCTATTACTGGTGATGGCATTGCTTTGGGGCAAGAAGCTAACGCCGATTTAGTGGGCATGGGCTTTATTCAATTAATGCCAGTTTCCGATCCAAAAACGGGTGAATTATTTACTGGTATCCAAACACCGCCAGAAAACTTTATTATGGTTAACCAAAAGGGTGAACGTTTTGTAAATGAATTTGCGGAGCGTGACACCTTGGCTAAAGCCGCAATTGCCAATGGAACGCTTTTCTACTTAATTGCTGATGAAAAAATTAAGAAAACGGCTTATAACACAACCGAAGAATCTTTAGAGGCACAGGTAAAAGCCGGAACTTTATTGAAAGCCGATACGCTTGAAGAATTAGCACAAAAAGCCGGTATGGATCCAGATACTTTAGTTAATACTATTAAAAAGTATAATTCTTACGTAGATTCAGGCGAGGATCCTGAATTCGGCAAGAGTGCGTTCAACCTTAAATGTGAAGTAGCGCCATTTTATGCTACACCGCGTAAACCCGCTATTCATCACACAATGGGTGGTTTAAAGATCAATCCGAAAGCACAAGTTATTAATAAAGACGGGCAAGTAGTTGATGGTTTGTATGCTGCGGGTGAAGTTGCAGGTGGATTACATGCTGGTAATCGTCTAGGCGGTAATTCGTTAGCAGATATCTTTACGTTTGGTCGAATTGCAGCTGATACGGCATGTGATGAAATAAAAGACACTGATGTGGCTACAGGCGCTTCACAGCATTAATTGCAATCAACTTTTCTGACAAAAATAAATAATAGTTAACCAATTAGGCTAACTATTATTTTTTTATTTTAAATTATAAGTAATTCCGTTCAAGTGCCATAAAAATAGTCACAATTAACAAGTCTGCACAACCACCCAAGCTGTAATTTTTTTCTAGGCATTCTTGGTTGAATTCTTGTAAGTATTTTTTCCCAGCGGCAGAATTGTAGCCGCCTAGCTTTAAGTAACTAGTGGCCTTATTTTGAAGCCAATTAATAATTTCGTAGTTGCCAGCTCGCTTGATTAAATTGCTATCAACAGTTACCGTAGCGATTTTCATTAGGGTATCTAACAACTTAGTTTGAAGACTTCCTGTCCGCTTTTTTAAGAACGGTAGGGCTACATCGCGGACAATTGGATAGCCCAGTTCAGCTTGCTCACGTGCACCGCCCGCACCATATTGCTGAAATTCTTTTTCTCCTGCAGTTTTTAACTGATTATTTAGTTTTAAGTCGTGTTCAACTAAGCCGGTACACATTTTTTTAATCGTAGTAAAAATTTCAGTTTGATTTTTTTGGCAATAGCTTTCAGCACAGACAAAAATTCCTAAAGCAAAAATTGCACCTTTATGCGTATTAATACCATTAGTAGCCTGAAACATGTCTTTTTCAGCAGCTATTCCTTTTTGCCGCAATTTAAAAAACATTTCCGTTAAGTCTGCTGCTTTAAAATCATGGCCAATATTAAACGCAGCAGTAAAGTAGTTAGTTAAACTCAAGCTGCTATCAATGAAAGTATAGATATTCATATCCTGATGCGGTCCTGGACTTAGCGGGTCGACAAGACCAGGCTTAGGAAGGGTGACAACTTCATATAAAAGAGCTCGAGTGGCATTTTGGGTAATTGAATTATTCATAAAGATCACTTTTGACTATTATTTATCTGATTGACAATTTCTTTAACCGATTGGTTTACAGTAATAAAATCAATATCTTCGGCAATATCAGTATACCCCAGATTAAGGTCGCCTTTCAGCATCCCGTTGATTAAACCCTGGTAACCGTGAGATGCAGCAGTAATTTGGGTAGCATCTATCCCGGCAGCAGTCATTTTAGCTAAGTGATTAGGCAATTTTCCCGGTAATGAAAAAATCGTCCGGTTGTTTAATTTGAAGGAAACCAAATCCGAATTTTTGGCTTTGATCAACGCATTTTTAATAGACGTAGCTGTGGGCGCTTCTTCACTAGCGGCAAAAACAGTTTTGAGAAAGACGCCTTGTGCACCACAAGCTAAAGCGTGAGTTAAGGCCTTAGGATTAGCGGTATCACAGCCAGCTAAGACGGGAGTGGCTTGCGCTTCATGGACAAATTCTGGCAGTCCTTCTTTTTGCGGATAAATAAGAATATCAATTCCATTTTTTTGCGCTTGTTTTACCCTATCAGTCTGGGAGACAACTTGCATAACTTTAATCCCATTATGGTGAAGTAATTGGACCCATTCTTTTGAAGCAATTTGACCAAATCCCTCAAAAAGAGCAATGGTAAGTCTTCTTTTGCGCATTAATTCTACAAGTTCCATTGCCGTATGATCTTGCTCAGGTATGCTGGCACTACTAGGAATTTCAATGGCAAATGGGCGAAAGGTATGAGCTAAGACATAGTCTATTTGTTCATTCATCAAATTTCTTTCCTGCATTGCGTCAAGGATATAATTGTTGCCAGCTTTGCCAACTTAGTCGCTACTACTTGCCGAGGCTCCTGTTAGCGCATCAGGTGCGTGATAACCGGCATTAATTCCCAGAATTCCTAATGAACCTGCTTCTGAAATGGCGGCAATCAGTTTACCATTGGTTAGCGTGTGAATAGGCTCTTGGACAATTGGTAAATTAACCCCTAATAATTGACATAATTTATTCATCTGAAAATGTTGCACCTCCTCCAATCAATTAGACCGGAATATTATCAACCATTTCTTGAATTTCTTTTTTACGGCTTTTAATAAAATCAAGAAAATCAATGATTTCTGGTGAAAAGTTTTGGTTAGAATCATAGACCAAGTACACCTGGCGCGTATTTTTAGGTAAATCGAGCTTAATTGTGTGAATGTTAAAACCACTAAGATAGATCGTTTTAGCCACTACCCCGACGATATCATTTGTAAGAACCTGACCAGCAATAGCCAATTCATCATGTAAACGATTAGTAATGCGTAAATCTGATGCGGTAGCTAATAAGGCATTAGTGATGTCTTTGCCAATTTGAATCTTTTTTGAATAGGTAATAATTGATTCACCCTGCAGCTCTTCTGGGGACATTTCCGTAATTTTTGCCAGTTCGTTTTCTTGTGAAACGATGGCAATAATTTCTTCAGTATAAAGTGGAACATAAGTAAAATCACTGAATTCGGGCACATAAGAACAGATGCCGATATCATACCAGCCATTTTTAATGCCTTCGCAAATTTGATAAGAAGGGTTGTCGTGATAAATAAAATGAGGTGCAATGCTGCTTTCTTGTTGATATTGTTTGGTCAAGTTAGGAAGCAAGATTCCAATTGCGGTAGGGATGCCAGCAATATGAATGTTACCTTTGTCTTGACTAATTTTTTGCTCAATTTTCTTTTTACCATGGTCAAGGGTGGCCAAAGATTTAGTAACCGTATCGTAAAAAATACGTCCATAGTCGGTTAATTGAACGTAGCGACCATTATGCTTAAATAGTTTACAATGCAATTCTTTTTCTAGTTGTTTGATTGATATTGAAAGAGTGGGCTGACTAATATATAAATTTTCAGCCGCTGTAGTGTATTGTTTTTGTTCTGCCAATTCACGAAAATAGTAAAGTTGATTTAAATTCATGATAGTACCTCAAAAAATATGTGATATTCACTACCTAATAATAGATGCTATACCTTATTTAATAAAAACGCTTTCACATTTTTTAATATATTAATTGGAAAAATTAATATATTAGCTTAATAACTGAGCGCGTTGTAATTTAGCTGATAAATTTACCGGACGATTTAAGAAGTTAGCAATAATCTTTGTCATTTTAACAAAACTTCCGCCAAAATAATGGCAAAAGTATTTATAAAACTAATAAAAGTAACTTTGTTATCAATTTTACAAAGGCAATTTTTGTCAACATAATACACTTGTCAATTAAGAGTGCTTTCAAAAAACTTCAGAAAGTAAAAAGGAGATTGTATTATGACTGAACAAAAACAATTGCATGTATTACCACCATATGAAGAAACACCAATTATGCATAAGGCTAAGCCAGGCGAGTCGATGACCGACGAAGACTTTGCCAATTACGTTAAAGAAATTAGACATTTGGCCCAAAATGAATTTGACCGTATGACTAACTATATTGAAGAAAATCGTAAGTTTCCACAAGACTTTTTCCCAATAGCAATTAAGCATGACCTGTATCGCTTTGCATTGCCAAAACAATATGGTGGTTGGGGTTTAAGTGAAAAACAAATTCTACAAGTACAAGAAGAATTTTCTCGTACTCAAGGTGGTATTAGGATGCACTTGCACCATGCTTCTGACATGAATTGGCGAATTATTGATAATTTTGGTAGCCAAGAATTAAAAGATAAGTATATGGATAAATTTCAGGACAAATCAATTTATGCCAATTTTGCCTTAACTGAAAAAAGCGGTGGTACGGGTGCAGATTTGCATACCTTGGCTGTTAAAGACGGCGATGACTGGGTAATTAACGGGGAAAAGACGCTGATTTCTCATGCAGATGTAGCTGACTTTACTTATCTAATCGTTGTTACTGATCCTGATAAAGAAGGTGATGAGCGTTTATCTGCATTCTTTGTCCCAACAAATACACCCGGATTTGAAGCTAATGAAATGCCACTGATGATGGGGTGCCGCGGTGCTGGTCATGCCGACTTAAAGTTTACAGATATGCGCGTGCCAGACAAATTTATGTTGGGTAAACGTGGCGAAGGAATGAAAGTTGCAATCTCTTCGCTATCATTATCGCGTGCACATATTGCTGATTCTAACTTAGGAATGGCTCAAAGAATGTTGGAGATGTCGATTGCATACTCTAAAGACCGGGTAACTTTCGGTAAGCCATTATGCAAGCGGCAATCAATCATTTTTGAAATTGCCGACATGGGTGCTAAAGTTCATGCACTTAGATTAATGTTATGGGACTTAGCTAAAGATTACGATGAAGGCAAGGATATTACTAAGAAGGCGTCATTAGCTAAACTTGAAAGTATTAATACTGTTAAGCTGGTTTCTGATTATATGTTAGAGATTTTTGGTGGAATTGGCTACTTCCAAGACAATCCTTATGGCCCAGCTGAACGGTTATACCGCGATTGCCGGGCAATGTGGCTTGAGGAAGGACCACGTTCGGTTCAGCGTTTAACAGCAGGGAGATTACTGATCAACGATAGTGGTCAGACACCAATTACTAGTTTATAAACCGATATTCTAACTTGGGAGGGCTGAAGCTAATAAATTAAATTATTAGTTCCAATCCTCTTTAATTATAACTAATGCGGAGATAAAAAATGGCTGATGAAATATTAAAGGGAATCAGAGTTATTGATTTGACGCAATTTTTGGCTGCACCAACTGTTGGCAGGGTGCTTGGCGAATGGGGTGCTGATGTAATTAAAATAGAAGCTCCCAAAGGTGATGCTGGGCGAACCCAAGGTGCCGTTTTTGGCATGAAATATGAAGATGATGAAAATTTGGGCTTTGATGTTTCCAACATGAACAAGCGTTTTGTCACTTTAAATATGAAGACACCAGATGGGATGCAAGTATTCAAAGACTTACTTAAAACGGCAGATGTTTTTCTTACTTCAGTACGGACCAAAAGCTTGGCACACATGGGAATTACCTGGGAAGAACTGCATCAGGAGTTTCCTAAACTAGTTTTCGCCCAGGACCGTGGTTACGGCGAATTTGGTCCTAAGAAAGATGCAGCGGGTTACGATGCAACTGCTTATCAAGCACGTGGCGGTGTTCAAGGCACAACGGTTGATAAGGGCGGCAATCCTTACAATCCCGTAAATGGCTACGGTGATTTTCAGGTGTCAATGACTTTGGCGGCAGGAATCTGTGCTGCTTTACTTCAAGCACAAAGAACCGGAAAAGGTGACAAAGTCGTGGTTAATTTGAACCATGCAGCAATTTTTATGCAAAACATTGCAATGGTATCTGCGCAATACGGTAATGTTTATCCTAAAAGCCGGCGAGAAGTCACTAATCCATTCAATGATACTTATAAAACTGCAGATGACCGGTGGTTTGTTCTATGTGTTCCAGAATATGATCGTGACTTTGATAAAGTGATGCACGATATTGGCCGTGACGATGTTTGTGGCGATAAGCGCTATAACAAGATGGATACATTGAATGCAAATGGTACTAGTAGCGAAGTGATAGCTATTTTGGAAGATGCATTCAAGCAAAAGCCATTAGCATATTGGATCGATTTATTTGGCAAAGAAGACTTGCCCCTTGAGGCGTGTCAAATTCCAACAGAAATCTACCAGGATCCTGAGGCGCTTGATAATGATGAGATCCGATTAATGAAATTTCCATCTGGTGCTAAACGTTATATCCCAACCAATCCAGTTCGATTTGCTTCACAAGGTAAGCCAACCTTAACGCCTTCGCGTGCACAAGGATCTGATACGCGTGAAGTTTTAAAAGATGAACTTGGCTATAGTGACGCAAAGATTGCGGCAATGATTGCATCAGGTGCAGCTAGTGGTGTGCGGCATTTAGATGAGCCGCTTAAATAGGTGAAATAGATGACATTACAATATACACAAGCACAAAGAGAATACATTCACTTGGCACAGGAATTTGGTGATCGTTATCTTAGCCCTGAAATTATTAAAAAATATGATCAGGAAGGCGATTGTCCAGTAAGCCTATTTAAACCGGCAATCAAAATGGGACTTCATATGCTTGAAATCCCCAAAGAATATGGCGGCGCAGGGCTTTCATATGAAGATTCTGCCTTAGTTTTTGAAAAAATTGCGGAATATGATGCAGGTTATGCGTTAACTTTAATTACCTCCTTTGTTGCACTGCGGTGTGTAATGTTAGCTGGAACTGAAGAGCAAACGCGTGAATTTGCCCGAATAATTGAAGATGGTAAATTCGCCGCATTCACAATGTCAGAAGCCGATGCGGGCTCTGACGCGGGTTCGGTAAAAGCAACTGCAGTTCGTCATGGTGATGAATATATTCTCAACGGTAATAAGGCATTTGCCACAAATGGTGGTATCGCAGATATCTTTATTGGTATCTTCAGGACTTCTGATAATGGCAATCACGGGCTATCTGCTTTTATGATTGATCGCCATAGCCCTGGAATATGGGTCGGAAAACACGAAGATAAAATGGGGTTGCGATTATCAAATACTGTTCCCTTAGGATTTAAAAATGTTCATGTTCCAGCTAAAAACTTGCTAGGTAAAGAAGGACGGGGAATTAATATTGCGTTAAACAGCTTAAATTTGTCTCGTGCCTATGTTTCGACCTTAACTGTCGGTATTATGCAGCGAGCACTGTCTGAAGCAGCAAAATATGCTAATGAACGGCAGCAATTTAACCAGCCAATAGCGCAGTTTGAATCCGTCCAGAATATGTTAGCAGATATGGCAACGGCAGTTGAAACGTCTCGGCTGCTTGTCAACAATACGATGAAAATGATGGACAATAACCTTTCAGTTCGTCAAGAAGGTGCAATGACTAAACTTTTTGTTACGGACACGGCACAGAAGGTAACTTCGGACGCAGTCCAGATTTTAGGTGGATATGGCTATACTCGTGCGTATCCAGTTGAAAAACTGATGCGTGATGTTAAAGGATTCCAAATTTTGGAAGGAACTAATGAAATCCAACGAATGACTATTGCCCGTGAGGTCAGTAAGAATTATTTAGACTAAGTGGGGGAATTCAAATGAAAATTGCAGTGATTGCAAAAGCAACGGTAAATTCAAAAACGTATACTTCGCATCATAAACAAGTGACTTATCATTCTAATAACTTATTTTTGAGTGAGGAAGACAAAAGTGCACTAGAGTATGCTCTGCAGCTGATTGAACAAGACGGCGGCACAATTGATGCCTATACTTTTGAACAAGACCAGGTAGCTGAAAGGGTTCTACATGAAGCACTGGCTTTAGGTGCTAATAAAGCAATTAAGATTACTGCGGGTGATGTTAACGATCCTTTGCAGCAAAACCATATTGCGCAGGAATTTGTCCACTACCTAAAAGAGCAAGATAAGAATTACGATTTAATATTGACAGGATGTACAGGCTGGACTGAATTAAGTGCAATGATTGCGACGCAATTAGGGTCAAATTACTATGATCATCTTTCAGCAATTGATGCAGGACTTAATTTTGAAATGAAATTGGAGCAAGGCGCAATTACTGGCAAGTGCAAATTACCAGCTGTTATAACCGTTTTAAGTTCAGTTAGTGTTAGTCATTTAGCAGGCTTTTCTGCTTTAAATCAGGCCATTAACACAAGTATTACAGCCGTTTCCTTTAACAAATTGCCTAAGCAAAAAACTAGTTCGATTATAGCTAAGGATAAACGACCGCAAAAAGAAATTTTTGATTTAACTGAAGACCCCCAAGCTACACAGAAGTTAGTTGCTGCGTTGCGCCAAGACGGAATATTGAGGTAGAAAAATGACATCAATCTATTATATTCAAGTAGAAGATCGAAATAGTATGGATGGCAACCGCAGCAATACTTTAGCAGGTTTAAAGAATAATTTTGCTGGTGAAAAAGAAGTACTTGTCTTTTCAAATCATGCTACAGAAATTACAGAAAAGTATGCTCAATCCGGAGTTAAAACAACAATTTATCAAAATGATGCTTATACAATTGCTAACTTTGATGCTGTTTTAACAAAGCTAAAACAGATATTCAGAAGCAAAACAGATTATTTGCTGGTCTTTGATAATGATAGTTTGGGTAGTAGTCTAGGAAGCAGGATTGCTGCCTTACTTGATATAACTTTTGTTGCAGATGCCAAAAAAATTACTGAAACACCGAACTTGACGGTTACGCAAGATATTGGTGCTACTAGTGCCAAGCGAGTTATTCCCTTAGCTAAACAAGCGGTGATTACGTTTTCGTGTAATGGCGTTGCAGCGAATGAACCGGCTAAAGTTGATGTGAGCAGTTGGTCGCTAAATGAGCAAACAAAGCAGCAGTATCGCCAAGCAAAAACTGCGGGCAATGGACTGGCTTTTGCTAAGGTAGTGTTAGCTGGTGGTAAGGGATTAGGTTCACAGCAGCAGTTTAAGCCGTTGATGAAGTTAGCCCAAAAATTGAATGCCAGTGTTGGCGCCACTAAAGCAGTAACTGATTTGGGTTGGCTTAGTCCGGAACGCATGATTGGCATTTCTAATTTGACGGTCAAGCCAGATGTCTACTATGCTTTTGGCATTTCCGGTGCTGTCCAGCATACTAGTGGAATGAATAAATCAAAGCAAGTAATTGCAGTCAATACTGATCCAGAAGCACCGATTTTTAAATTAGCTAATTATGGCATTGTTGGGGATGCAAACAAAGTTATTAGCCAACTGAATGATCTTTTGTAAGGCGAAAAAATGAATGTTAACGCTAAGATAGCAACCGTTAAGGAGCTATGGAACTGGCGTTTACGCCAGAGTCGACAAAAAGTATTTGTAATTGAAAATGATCAGCAATATAGCTACGGTGAGATGGCCAAGTTAGTTGCGGCTAAAATTAAGTTACTGAAAGCATGTCGAATTGGTCAGGGCGATTTGGTTGCACTGCAGTTTGAGCTTGATGTTGAAAATGTTGCTACTATTCTTGCGTGCATTGAACTTGGGGCGGTGATAAATCCACTGAATCCGCATTTGGACATTACCGAAGTTGAAAACTTAGTGGAAAGATTTCAACCTTGTGCAATTATTTCCCAAGCTTCGGTTCGTGGACGAGATACCATTAGCAACTTTAAACACTTAAAGCATTATCAAGTTGAAGTAAATGGTGATCTAAAAATTTTTACCAGAATAAAGCACGGTATTAGTCCTTTTACTAATAAAACAGGGGCTAGCGCACCAGTGATTGTAATTAATACATCTGGAACCAGTGGTCTGTCAAAAGGCGTGGTCTTATCTAATCAAAATGTTTTGGCTGCAGAAATAGGCTATAATGCTGCTTTCGGTATTAATAAGCATGACATGACTTTATTAGTTTCGGGACTTTACCATGCCATTGGCTTTCACCACGGATTAATTTCAGCAATGATGGCTGGAAGCACTATGGTTTTAATGAAACATTATCAAGTTGATGAAGTGGCTAAATTGTTACTGCGGCTGCCGATTACTTGTATTGATAGCTTGCCAACTATTATGTATGATTTGCTTTTCCACGTTGCAAATATCGGACAGCTAAGAATGCTAATTTGTGGCGGTGATAAGATCAAAACTAGTCTGTTAGTCCAAGCAAAAAAGCGCAATATTCCACTTTATAATTGTTACGGATTAACAGAAGCAGTTCCGTTTAGTTACACGCCAAGCAATTATTTTGCGGAACATCAGGCTATGACGACAGCGGTAACACCAATAACTGGTGTCAAGGTTCGAATCGTTAAGAAACAGCACGTTGTCGAACAAAAAGATGTTCAAGGAATAATTGAAGTTTGCGGGCCAGTAGTGTTTCAGGGCTATCTTAATAATCCTGAGAAAACGCGTGAAGCTTTTGATCATGGCTGGCTGATAACAGGTGATTTAGGTCATTATAATAGTGACGGTCTTTTTGAAATTGATGGTCGCAATAGCGATAAGATAATTCGTGGCGGTGAAAATATTTCTGCAGCGTTAGTTGAAGAAAAAATCAAAAGCTGTCAAAATATTAAGGAAGTAGCCGTTTTAGGCGTGCCTGATGACCGGCTAGGACAAAGAATTGGCGCAATCATTGTTTTAAATCATAGTCAGCTGGCGCTAAATAAAACTAAGCTGCTTGCTGAATTACAAGAACAGCAAGTTGATAAAAAACTATGGCCAGAAAAAATTTTGATAGTCGATTCTTTACCTAAAACAGCCAACGGCAAAGTAAAAAAATATTTATTACGAAAACTGCTGGAAGGCAAGAAGTAAATGGAAGATAATTTTTTTAAACGACAAATGGCGGATTATTTTATTACGCCCAAAATGCTAAATCACATGAATATTACACATGGTGGCACACTACTGGATAATGCCGATTCGGCAATGGGGATGTTTGCTAACTCATACTGTCATACGAGAACACTTACTGGCCGAATTGATAAGTTTATTTTCCACAAAAAAAGTTATGTGGGTGATCATATTAGTTTTTGTGTTAGTTTGCTTAAAACAACTTCCAAAACGATGACTATCTACGCTGAGATTAATCGGCTGGCAATCGATGATTCAAGCACGGAGCTAATTGGAGAAGCTGTGTTTACTTATGTTGCAGTGGATGAGAAACTGAATCCGATTGCTGGCTCAATTGAGCAGTATCATCCACAGGATCAAGAAGAGCAAAAATATCTTGCAATGATTAAAAAAAGATTTGGTATTAAATAATAAAATAGCGAGGTTGAAGGTAGAGATACTTCTCCTCGCTATTTATTTTTTTAACTAAAGTATTAAGATAAACTATAAAAATATCTGTTAAAGCGCATTCACGAGTGCAAAAACTACGATATTTACTTGTTTAAAACAACTTTCACAAAAAGATAGCAGTACAAGCTTTGCCATAAATCCCATTGTGGTAACGTTTTCTATTATAGTTATTAATAATAGCAAGCATGTTATAAACAATTATTCATAAAACATAAAATAGGTTATATTATTTGTGCTTATTAACGATTAATTTTGAAAGGTGAAGTTATGAAACAAGAAAAAAGTTACGCGGGAGTAGCAGCCTCTGTTTATTTACACTTTGCAGTTGTTGGTGCTGCAACGCTATTTATTAGCCAATATCGGCAAATTTTAGCTAGTTCGTGGCATGCCAGCGAGACTCAAGTATCATTGGTCATTGCTATGGTTGGATTGGGCAGAATTATTACGATTCTGTTTGCTGGAGCAATTTCAGATAAAATTGGGCGCAAGAAAACTTTACTAATTGCATTACTGAGTGATGCGGTTTTCTTGCTCGGAGCAGCTTTTGCTAGCAACATTTGGGTTGCTGGCATTGCGGCAATGTTTTTTGGTGCTACCAACTCATTTGGTGATACGGCTGGTTATCCGGCTTTAGCAGATGCATTTCCTACAAAAACAGCAACAATGAATTCTTTTGTTAAAGCGGCAATGCAAGTAATGCAAATGCTATTTCCATTTTGTGTCAAGCTAATTAATAATCCGCGGATAACAGCTTGTATTTTAGTATTAATAATTTTACTTGATGTTGTTATTACGCTTAAGACGGCTTACGCACCACAGGCTGTCGAAAAAAAGGATGATACAGGTGAAACTGAGACTCATTTAGCAGATGCTCAACAGCCCAAATTGGCGATTGACGGTTTAATGATTATTGCATTAGGCTTTACGCTTTGTTTTACGTTTTACATTTTTTCTTTATATGCACCATATTATGGTCAATACGTATTAAATCAGCCTGCCGCAAGTGCTAATCAATTAGTTTCTTGGTATTCAATTGCCTCCTTAATCTCAGTTTTTGTTACCTCAGCTTTAGTTACAAAAGTTAAACGGCTAAATCTGATTTTGGTTTACTCAATCATTACTGCTCTTGGATTACTGTTTATGATCATTAGTCCGTCATTAGTGGCAGGCGAAGTCGGTGCGCTAGCAGTTGGTTTCTTTACTGCTGGTGGTGTGTGGCAAGTTGGCTTATCAGTTCTGACATCATATTTCCCACAAAGCCACGGTAAGATTACCTCATACTATAGTTTTGCACCAGCCGTAGTTTACTTTGTTGCACCATTAGTTGCAGCATTTGTATTAAAAGCAAACGCTGCAAGTACTTTGATGGTGTTCTGGATTACTGCAATTATCACAATAATTTCTGTAGTATTAGCAGCAATTTTAATTGTTCGCAGTAAGAAATTTGCTATTAAAGGCTAATTAATAAAAAAGGTGAATTTATTTATGTCAGAAAAAATAATTAAAGCCCAGGCAATGGGACGTAATGGTCAAATTGATTTTGATATTGCTGTGGCCAATGATCGGATTGAAGATATCAAAGTAACTAAAAGTTCGGAAACGCCTGGTATTTTTAAACAAGTAGTTGGCAAACTCAAAGAAAACGTCATTAAAAATCAAAGTTTTGCTGTTGATGCCGTTTCTGGTGCATCAATTATGACCCAGGCAATGCTAGACTCTGGTAGTAAGGCGCTTAAGGAAAACGGTATTGCCATTCAGTCTGAATTACCAAAACCAGAGCACCGCGATGTAACTTTAGATGTCGATGTTGCAGTTATTGGTTCAGGAATGGCAGGTTTAATGGCTGCTGCGCGCGCCCTGGCGCTCGGAAAAAATGTCCTTGTGCTTGAAAAGAACGGTTATATTGGCGGTGCAACCATTCTTAATGGGTCAAATGTCGTTGGCACCGGATCAAAAGTTTCTGCTAATTTATTTGGTGAAGAAGCACAAAAAGATTCTCCAGCATTACTTGTAAAAGATATTACTCGTGAAAGTCGTGGAACCAATTACACAGAACTATCGCAGCTTTTAGCTAATAATATTGGTAAAGCAGTGGACTTCATCACAGAGTTTGCCAATCTTACCTATCAAAAAGCTGAAACGCAAACAATTGAGCATTCGGTCGACCGCCAAATTGAGATGCCATCAGAAAGTTCCTATGAATTAGTTTCAAAAGTCGCAGAAGCTTTTACGAAAAAAGGTGGAAAAATTCTACTTGAAACTAGGGTTGAACAACTGAATAAAGATGATCAAGGTAAGCTAGTTTCACTGGTTGCTGAAGGCAAGCACGAAACAGTAAAAGTTAATTTTAAATCACTTGTAATGGCAGCCGGTGGCTGGGGTGCACGTGATTATCGCGAGCATAAAACTAAAATTCCATACTATGGGCCAATGACTTCAACTGGTGATTATTTTGACTTTGCTCAAAATATGAATTTAGTAGCACGCAATCTTGACTGGTATAAGGTTTACCCACACGGTCTAGAAGTAGAACCGGGGATTGCAAAATTGACAACATATTCAACTAAAGAAGCTACTGATATGGGGGCTATTTTTGTTAATACCGATGGTAAGCGAATTGTAAATGAATCGGCACCTTATACTCATTTTAGGGATGCAATCGCTGCTCAAAAAGATAAAATTGCCTTTGTTGTTATGGATCAGCGAACTTGGGACAGGTTTTACGAATTATTGCTGAAATATGGTTTTACGGCAGATGAAGTTCAGGGCTTTTTTGCTCTTGACGGCAAAAAGAGTCCAATTTTAGTCAAAGGTGATTTACAAACAGTCGCGCAAAAAGCTGGTATTAACTACACTAATTTGCAGAAAACATTAACAGATTATGCTGATGAAGTTAAAGCCGGCAAGGATCATGAATTTAACCGTCCAGCTAAATTTATGCACGAATATGAAGGATCCACTTATTACGTGATTGAGCAAAAGCTCCGTTTTTGTACGACCTTAGGTGGCTATGAAACTAATAAGCAAATGCAACTGCTTGATCAGGAATTCAATCCTGTTGCTAATTTTTATGCTTCTGGTGAAATAGTTGGGGGAGCTAATGGTCATGATTCAATGCCAAGTATGATGAATTCGTGGAGTTATGCATCTGGATTTGTTGCGGGCACAGAAGCAGCAGATAATGCGAATTACCAGCGAATTTTATCGGCACCGGCAGAAAAAGCAGATACTGTATCTGGTGCCTCAGCTAAATAGATATTAAATAAGGATTTATTTTTAAGAAAGAAGAGCTTTAAAATGGCTAATAAAATTACGGGAATTAATGGTCCAATTACTGGTTGGTTAGATGGACATACTTATCTAATTGGTTTAATGGCATATCCGATCCGGCATTCAATGTCGCCAACAATGCATAACAATGCTTTTGCTAAATTAGGTTTAAACTACACTTACCTTTGTTTTGAAATAGGTAATGATAAGTTGGAAAAGGCTGTTGATGCAATTAGGACATTAGATATGCGGGGCTCAAATGTTTCAATGCCTAATAAAAAAGAAGTTATTAAGTATCTTGATAAATTATCTCCTGCTTCGGAAATGTGTGATGCGGTAAATACAATTGTTAATGACAATGGCGTTTTAACGGGTTACACGACTGATGGGATTGGCTTTGTGCAGGCCCTTAAGGACGAAGGTATTTCAATTAAGGGTAAGGTTATGACCATGACCGGTGCCGGTGGCGCTGCTACACCAATTGCTGTTCAATCTGCACTTGATGGTGCCAAAGAAATTAGAATATTTAATATTAAGGATGATAAGTGGGCACAAGCTGAAAAGAATGTAAGAACTATTCAAGAAAAAACAGATTGTAAAGTTTCATTAACTGAGCTTTCAGACCAAGACGCATTTAAAAATTCAATTGCTGAAAGTGATATATACTGTGATGCTACCAGTATTGGTATGAAGCCACTAGAAGATAAAACTTTGGTTTCAGATCCATCATGGTTCCACAAGGATATGGTTGTCTTTGATACTGTTTATTCACCAAGAACTACTAAGCTAATGAAGGTTGCACAAGAAGCTGGTGTTGAACATGTTTATGATGGAATCGGCATGATGATTGATCAGGGAGCCGCATCATTTAAGCTATGGACCGGAAAAGACATGCCAACCGATTATATTCGTGAGATTATGTTTTCTGACGACAATAAATAATTGAGGTTAAACCAATGGCAACAGTAAAAATTAGAAATATTGTTTTAGGTGAAGGTTTGCCCAAGATTGCGGTTCCTAACGTTGGCTCAAATGAAGACGAGATTATTAATTCAGCAGCGGAAATCTTAGCAGCTAGGCCTGACTTAATGGAATGGCGCATTGACTACTATTCTGTTGGGATTAATGATCATGAACAATTAATTACTACGGCTAAGAAGCTGCGCAAGGCGGTTGGCGAGTTGCCAATTTTAGTTACTTTTCGTACTAAAAATGAAGGTGGCGTCTGTGATTTAACTGAAGATGATTACCTCAAGCTGATAGAAACAGTAATTACTAATCGCCTTGGAGATGCCGTGGATATTGAATTATTCCATGATGAAAAACGGGTTCAGAATCTGGTTAATCTTGCACATGATTACAATCTTGTTGTAATTATGAGCAATCATGATTTTGAAAAAGTTCCCGCTAAAGATGTTATTGAATTTCGGCTGAAAAAAATGGCAGAGCTTGGTGCTGATGTGCCCAAGCTTGCTTGTATGCCTCATAGTGCCAGTGACGTCTTAACTCTTTTGCAGGCGACAACTGAAACACATGCGGCAATTACTAATCCGTTAATTACAATGGCAATGGGTGACATTGGCAAGGTAACTAGGATTGCTGGGCAAGTTTTTGGTTCAAGTTTATCTTTCGGCGCGGTTGGACAAACTTCTGCACCAGGGCAGCTTTCAATTGAAGATTTGCGCAACGCGGAGAACTTTTTAAAGTTGTAGTAATAAAAAATTTAATTAAATAAGAACCGTAAAATTATTTAGCTTAATTTTACGGTTTTTTATGTGCCCAAATATTGCTCAAAAGACTACATAGTCAGTTTTTTGGTAGTTATTACTAGGTCAGTATCTTAATTTTTTGAACAAAATTTCAATAAATAACTTTACATTTGTAAAATAAGCTATATAATTAACTTGAAATTAGAGAAAGGGGTTTCAATTAATGAAAAAAATTAATCAAGCAGAATTAGCAAAGTATTTGGATCATACTCTTTTGAAACCAAATGCAAGTAAGAAGGATATTTTGCAAACTTGTGCTGAAGCCAAACAATATCAGACAGCGTCTGTCTGTGTCAATGCGTATTGGGCAGGATTGGTTCACCAGCAATTAACTGGCACTGGAATTAATACTTGTTGTGTTGTTGGCTTTCCCTTAGGAGCTACCAGTACGGCCGCAAAGGTTTTCGAAGCCAAGCAAGCTATCAGTGATGGTGCAGATGAATTGGATATGGTTATCAATATCGGTGAATTGGTCAGCGGAAATGCTGAAGCTGTTCAAAAGGATATTGAACAAGTAGCCGATGCCGTTCATGCACAAAACAAGTTATTAAAAGTGATTATTGAGACATCATTTTTGACTAACGACCAGATTGTTCAAGCTTGTCAATTGGCTGAAAAAGCGCATGCAGATTTTGTTAAAACTTCAACCGGTTTTAGTTCTGCTGGTGCAAAAACAGCTGATGTAAAGTTGATGCGCCAAACTGTTGGTGATCGCTTAGGAGTAAAGGCTTCAGGAGGAATTCATAGCTATGAAGAAGCAATCAGCATGATTGAAGCAGGCGCTAATCGTTTAGGTGTTAGTGCTACCGTCAAAATACTCGAAGGCGCAAAGGACTAAAGGGAGGAAAAATGGCTTATAAAAGAATTTTTGGTATTGTTTTAGATTCGATTGGTACTGGTGAGGCCCAAGATGCTGCCAAATTTGACGATGTAGGTTCGGATACTCTTGGTCATATTGGCGAGTACTTTAATGGTGACTTGAAATTACCTAATTTACAAAAATTGGGTTTGTCTAATCAGCGTAAGACTGCCATTAAGGGTGTTCCTAAGGCTGATCAGCCAATCGGATACTATGGCAACATGCAGGAAGTTTCGGTTGGTAAAGATAGTATGGATGGTCACTGGGAAATGATGCAGTTACCAGTAAAGACTGAACTATCATTTTTCCCGCACGGCTTTCCTGCAGATTTATTAGATAAAATTGCTAAGTTTTCCGGACGAAAAATTATTGGTAATCGTCCAGAATCCGGTACTAAGATTATTGCTGAACTAGGTGAGCAGCAAATGAAAACCGGTGATTTGATTATTTATACTTCTGGTGATTCTGTTTTACAAATTGCTGCCCATGAGGATGTAATTCCGGTTGATGAATTATACCGTATTTGTGAATATGCCCGTAGTTTAGTAAATGGACCCGAATATACTGTTGGCCGCATTATTGCCCGTCCTTACGTTGGCCCAGATAAAGATCATTTTACTAGAACGGCAAACCGGCACGACTTTACTCTTAAACCAACTGGAAAAACAACTTTAAATTATTTGCAAGATAATGGCGTGACAACCATTGGAATTGGTAAAATCAATGATATCTTTAGTGGAGAAGGTATCGATCAAGGTTACCATAATGAGAGCAATATGGATGGCATGGATCACTTAGATCATGTCATGCAAAAAGATTTTACTGGATTTTGTTTTACAAATTTAGTTGATTTTGATGCAATGTACGGTCATCGGCGTAATATAAAAGGTGACGGTCAAGCCTTAATGGATTTTGATCATCGCCTTGGTCATGTTTTAGCTCAAATGCATGAAGATGATTTGTTAATTATCACTGCTGACCATGGTAATGATCCAAGCTATCGAGGTACTGATCATACTAGAGAATTAGTTCCCCTTTTAGTTTATTCACCAAGCATGAAGAATCCGGGTAGTTTAGGAACACGGTCAACGTTTAGTGATTTTGGTGCCACGGTTGCGGAAAACTTTAAGACTAACACTAATAATTGGGGGACAAGCTTTTTGAATCAACTCAAATAATAGGTGAAACATGACAAATAACGGTGAAACAAAGTTAAAGCAGGCACTAATAGTTGCTCAGTTATACTACGAAGAGAATCTTAGCCAAGCGGCAATTGCTAAAAAAATGAAGCTTTCCCGCCCGACAATCTCTCGGCTATTACAGTTAGCCAAGGAATCAGGTTTAGTTAAAATTGAAATAGAAAATCCTTTTATTAATTATTCGGATTTAACTAATGTTTTGGCACAACGTTACCACGCACAAATAAAAATCGTCCCGTCTCATTATGCGGGTCAACAAACTAGTCTTGATAGCGTCGGCGCTTATGCTGCAAGCTTTTTGACTAATTTAGTTAAGCCTAACGACATTATTGGAATTGGTTGGGGCAAGACGATTCATGCTGTGACGACTAACTTAACTGAGCAGACAATCCCCGGAGTAAAAACAGTGCAGCTTAAAGGTGGCTTTAGCTTTAATCACGAAAAGACTTATGCCTATGAGAGTATTAATGAATTGGCGCAAGCCTTTCAAACACGCGCACAGTATTTGCCACTGCCAACTATTTTTGATAGTAAAACGACCAAAGAATTAGTTGAACAGGATCGTTTTATTAAACAAATCCTTGATTTAGGACAAAAGGCTAATATTGCTTTATTTACCGTTGGTAGCACCAACAATAATTCATTGTTGTTTAACTTAGGCTACCTCACTAAAGCTCAGAAAAATGAAATCCAAGCAAAAGCTGTTGGCGATGTTGTTTCCCGTTTTATTGATAGTGATGGTCAAATTATTGATCAAGAGTTAAATGAACGAACGATTGGTATTGAAGTGCAAGCTTTGGGGCAAAAAGAAAGTTCGATTGTAGTAGCAAGCGGCTTGCGTAAAACTGCGGCTGTTCATGCCGTCTTAAAAGCTCGATATGCAAATATTGCAATCATTGATGCTACGCTAGCCCAAAGTCTAATCGATTATGAATAATTATTCTCTGATATAGCCAAAATGAAAAAACCTCTCAATGCACTTAGATTGCGATAAAGGCAAGCAAAGACTGGTAATAAAAATATTTTGGCTATAACATGGGTAACTTTTTTTACCCAAATTGTAAGCGCTTCCCTAACTTTGTTATTAAATTTTGTAAAAAGAAAGTAAGGAGCAGATAGAAATGAGAATGGTCGATATTATTGACAAGAAACGTAATGGTCAAGAATTAACTTCACCGGAAATTCAGTTTTTCATTGATGGTGTCTGCAATCAGACGATTCCAGACTACCAAACGAGTGCATTATTGATGGCAACTTATTTTGAAGATATGACGGATCAAGAAAGAGCCACTTTGACTATGAAAATGATGGAATCTGGCGATCGGCTAGATTTATCACAAATTCCAGGAATTAAAGTGGATAAGCACTCAACGGGAGGTGTTGGTGATAAAATCAGTATCCCTTTGGCTGCTGTTGTTGCGGCTACGGGCATTCCGGTCCCAATGATTTCTGGCCGGGGATTAGGGCATACCGGTGGTACTTTGGATAAGTTGGAGGCGATTCCGGGGTACCAAGTTGAGATCAGTGAGCAAGATTTTATCAAACAAGTGGCTAAAGAAAAATTAGCTATTATTGGCGCAACTGGTGATATTGCACCTGCCGATAAAAAAATTTACGCTTTAAGGGATGTCACAGATACTGTAGACTCGATTCCGTTAATTGCTAGTTCTATTATGAGTAAAAAAATTGCTTCTGGTACTGATGCACTAGTAATTGATGTCAAAACGGGATCGGGGGCCTTTATGAAGACCTTAGATGATTCTGTTGCCTTAGCTAAAGCCTTAGTTGCAATTGGTAAAGGCGTTGGTTTAAAGTGTATGGCAGTTATTTCCGACATGAATCAGCCTTTAGGATATAAAGTTGGCAATTCACTTGAAATTGAGGAATCAATTGATGTCTTGAAGGGTAAGGGTCCCGAAGATGTTAAAGAATTGATGCTTACTTTGGGTAGCTATATGGTTGTTTTAGGCGGTAAAGCTGCAGATGCAAAAACGGCCCGGAAATTACTGGAAGAGGCAATTAGTTCAGGTAAAGCATTAGATCGTTTTCGTGCCATGATCAAAGCTCAAGGCGGTGATGAACGTGTTATTGACGACTATTCACTCATGCCGCAAGCTAAATATAAGATTGAGCTGCCTGCTAAACAAAGCGGTGTTGTAGAAGAAATTAAAGCTGATGAAGTTGGAATTGCCAGCATGATGCTTGGTGGTGGTCGGCAAAAAGCTGGCGACCAACTTGACTACAGCGTCGGTATCGAATTGAAGAAAAAAGTTGGCGATGAAGTTAAGGCAGGAGAAAGCTTGCTAACCATTTATAGTAACCGGCCTAATGTTGATGACATTAAGGATTTGCTGTATCAGAATATTGCGATTGCAGATCATGCAGATAAAAAGCCAATGATTTATCAAGTTATTGAGTAGTTACTGTTAAAATTGAGGTTTGTCGGTAATTTTTAGCAAAATCAAAGGTAAAAGTCATTTACTTAATAGATAAGTCTGAGCTTTGACCATAGCGAACCTTAAATACATGAAATAGTAGCGATAGTTACTGGGAGTAGCTGCGAAGCTGTAAAAAGCAGCCCGCCAGGCTCTTGGTACTAAAAGATCAGATCCATTATCCTATTCATTATTTAGAAAGGTGGAAAAAATGCGATTTGTATTCTTATTAACCGGAATTCTTCTGGTGTTAGTAATTGGCTGGTTAGTTAGCAGTGATCGCAAGCATATTAAATTTAAAAAAATGGGCATTATGTTTGTCCTTCAGTTGGTTATTTCTTTTCTGTGCTTGAATACTTCTGGTGGTATTAAAGCGATGGGAGCAATCTCTAGTTTCTTTAATTGGCTGATGATTCAGGCAGCAGGCGGAATCAACTTTGTCTTTGGCGGATTAGTAATTCAAAAAGGGGCTTCGGTCTTCTTTCTTAACGTATTAATGCCAATAGTTTTTATTTCTGCTTTGGTTGGAATTTTAAACTACTTAAAGATTTTACCGTTTATCATTAAGTGGACAGGCTATCTCTTAAACAAACTTGCTGGAATGGGTGAACTAGAAAGCTACTTTGCGGTTTCAACAGCAATCTTAGGACAGCCAGAAGTTTTTTTAACCATTAAGGATACCATTCCAAAACTAAATGAAAAACGTCTCTACACAATCTGTGCTTCAGCTATGAGTGCAGTTTCGGCGGCAGTTTTAGCTTCATATATGCAGCTTGTGCCCGGAAAATTTGTAGTTACTGCTGTTTTTCTAAACATTTTGTCAGCACTAATTGTTTCTTGCATTATTAATCCGTATGACGTGACTAATGAAGAAAATCAAGCGGTCAATGCGGAATCAGCAACTAGTGACTTAACAAAAGAACCATTTTTCCAAGTGGTTGGCAATTATATCCAGGATGGTTTCAACCTTGCCATTACTGTTGCCGCCATGCTAATTGGCTTTGTTGCCCTGGTTACATTTTTAAATAGTACTTGTACGGCACTCATTCATGTCAGTTTCACCCAAATTTTAGGTTACATCTTCTCACCAATTGCTTATTTAATGGGAGTACCGGTTAAAGATATCCAACAGGTTGGCAGCTTGATGGCAACGAAGATGCTTACCAATGAATTTGTAGCGTTAGGAGAGTTGCATAAAATAGTTCATGCTCTGAGTCCTAAGGCCGTTGCAATTATTTCTTCGTACCTGATTTCCTTTGCGAACTTTAGTGTAATCGGAATTATTACGGGGGCAATTAAATCGATTAGTGCAAAGCAAGGTGCATTTGTCGCCAAGTTTTCGATGAAATTACTTTTAGGAGCAACATTAGCATCGATTTTAACTGGCACAATTGTTGGACTCTATTTTTAAATTAATAATATTAAGAAAAAAACGTACTAAGATGCAGGGTGTCAAACGTTATGCAACCTGATTTAGCACGTTTTTTAATGTCTTTGGTTAACTTAAAAATTCTAAGACGCTTTCCACTTCGGTTTTTACACCGTTAAGAAGTGCATCTTCAGCAATAATAAATTTAGGACTATGGTTGGAATAAGGATATCCTTCCTCTTCGGTTCCACCACCAAGCAAGAAGAAGCAAAGAGGTGCAAGCTTACCATAAGCGGAAAAGTCTTCACTAGCGCTCATCATTGTCCCTGCAGGAACCATTTCTTTAGGCAAAACTTTAAGTGCGCATCGTTTAACAAGACTGGCAATCTTAGGATCGTTTATGACTGCAGCGTATGCAAACTGATAATCTAATTGGTAGGAAGCACCATAAGTGTCACATGTATTCTTGACAATTTTCTTAATTCTGTTGGCAATGGCCTGCCTCGTGTCCTCATCAATAGTGCGAACGGAACCGCCGATTGTGGCTGTGTCAGGTAAGACATTAACAGCAACGCCTGAATGAAACTTGCCCACAGTAACAACGTTTAGGTCTTTTGGCGGAGTAAAACGAGAGGTAATTGTATGTAATTGGTTAATAATCTCTGTACCGACAGTAATTGGGTCGATACCTTCTTGCGGCATTGATCCGTGACTACCTTTACCCTGAATTGTTAGATCAAAAGCATCCGCGCCCGTTGTCACCGGGCCGTCAGTTACGATGTTAACAGTGCCGGCTTTAAGCCCAGTCATGATGTGCAAGCCAATAACAGCATCGAGATTATGCAACTGCCCACTGGCAACAATTTCCTTTGCACCGCCAGGCACTTGCTCTTCAGCATGTTGAAAAATGACCTGAACCGTTCCGTGCAATTGTGACCGTAATTGAGTCAATACCTTTGTTGTTGCTAATAAAATTGCGGTATGCGTATCGTGACCGCAGGCATGCATGACGCCATCGTTTTGTGAAGCAAAGTCGAGCCCGGTTTCCTCTTTTACAGGAAGTGCGTCTATATCAGCACGTAGTAAAATCTTTTTTCCAGGGTATGCTCCCTTAATTGTTCCTAGGACGCTGGTAGGAGTGGGATGAGTAATAGTAATTTGGTCAAAGGATGCAAGAATCTGAGTTATTTCTTTGCTAGTTTTGTTTTCTTTAAAAGAAAGTTCCGGATGAGCATGAAAATATCGCCGCCATTTAATCATTTGCTCTTGCGGAATTAATTTAAACCAAGGCTGTGTTTCCATTATTATGATAGCTCCTTTTTAATATGCTCTTTGCCCTTTTTTGTATACCGCTTTATCTTCTTGTTGGACGGCAGTAATATCGGCTAATGGGTTAGCATCTAATACTAAGAAGTCCGCGTATTTGTTTGGTTCTAGCGTGCCGTATTCATCGGCAATTTGCATTAATTTAGCTGAGTTTTGACAAGATGTCTGCAGAGCATCATATGTGCTAAAGCCAATTTTAACCATCAATTCGAGCTCAAAAGGAGTCATAGAAAAATCGTTAAATGGCGTACCGGCATCGGTACCTAAGGTAATCGCAACACCGCGCTTATAGGCATGGGCAATATTATGACGTAAATCATCTAGTGCATCAGCTGCTTTTTTAATTTCCCAGTCGGGCAAAATGCCAGTACCATACTTGGGAATAGCCCAGTCTGCCACAATTGTTGGCGTTAAAAAGGTTCCTTGAGAAAGCATAAGATCAATTTCTTCATCATTAACATAAAAGCCATGTTCAATGGAATCGACTTTGGCTTTGATAGCGTTCAAGATTCCTGGATTACCTTCTGCGTGTGCGGCTACGATGTTGCCTTTATGATGAGCTTCTTCAACTGCCGCGCTTATTTCTGCTGTACTCAATTGCGGATCATCCATAAAATCATTTTTAGTCATTACGCCACCGGTTGCCATGACCTTGATAGCCTTAGCTCCCTTTTTTTGCCCACGCCTTACGGCTTTACGCATTTCATCAGGAGAATCAACTAAGTGACCAAAGTTAGGGAAATCTCCGTGACCGCCAGTCATTGAATAAGGCCGACCTGATGGTAGAATCTCGGGTGCATGGTCAATCGTACCGTCAGCAACTAGCTTGCTTAAGGTAATATCAATATCATAAGTACTACCACATTCACGAATGTAGGTTACACCAGATTTTAAAAAGGTATGTAAGTTTTTGACAGCTCTAACCGTTGAGGCAACAACGTTAGCTGTAGTTCCACCATCCCCAACGCTTGGCTCCATGGTTATGTGGGTATGGCAATTAATTAAACCAGGCATCACATATTTTCCTGCTAAGTCGGTTTTTTGTTCAGCAGAGGGCAGGTTAGTGCCATCAGTCCCTACGCTGACGATTTTACCCGTTTGATCATCAACTAACATCCAGGCATCAGCTTGGAGATCACGTTTATTACCATCAAATAATGAAAAATTGTAAAAAAGTTGTTTAGTCATAATAACCTCCTTAAGTTTAAATTGAAGTGCTTTGGTAACATTTGCTGTAATAATTGTGTATTCTAATAATTGTTTAAGTTAATGTCAAATTTATTTTAATCTTTTATTGACTTAATTTAATAAATTGGTTAATATTCTCTTTAATTTATCTTTAATTATTGCTTAACCAAGCGGAGGTATAAATATGCAATTTATCATCTCATTTTTAGTCGTGATGCTGTTCTTAATGTTAGGAGAATGGGTATCTTCTCTAACGCACACCTATATTCCATCAGTTTTTATGACGGCAGTCTTATTTGTATTGGGTTATTGGACCTTTTTGCCCAAAGATGTTGTTGCAACAGCCTCTTTTGGTACTAATTTCAGCACAATTTGCGTTGGCCTATTATTAGTGCATTTGGGAACTTTAATGAGTTTAAAAAAGCTGCTTGAGCAATGGCGCGCAGTTTGTATCGCTCTTTTGGGCGTTTGCGGTACGCTAATTTTAACTTTAACGATTGGTACGCTGATTTTTGACTGGCACACTGTTGTTGCGGCAATTCCGCCATTAACAGGTGGATTAGTCTCGGCTCTTTTGATGACAGATGGATTAAAAGCTCAGGGAATACAAACTCTAGTTGCTTTACCTGTATCAATGTTTATTTTTCACTCATTATTTGGCTATCCGTTAATTTCTTGGTTATTGAAAAAAGAAGGCGGTCGCCTGGTAAATGAATATCAGAAACAGCCTGTTAAGCAAACGGTACCAACTGGGTTAGATAATGATTCGAATGAAAATAATCTTTTTAAGAAAATGCCTGCTAAATACCAAACTTCTGCATTTATTTTGGTCAAAGTGGCCTTAATTGCGGCTCTTAGCAGTGGTCTGTCTATTGCATTAAAAACCTATTTGCACATTGACCTTAATTCAAATGTCATTTGTCTAATTTTTGGTGTTTTGGCCCATCAAGTAGGGTTCTTGGAATCCGATGTCTTAACTAAAGCTGGTGTTTATAACTGGTTAATGTATGGTTTGCTAGCGTATATCTTTGCTCAATTGAGCCTTACTACGCCACACCAAATGGGCACGATTATTGTGCAGATCATCGTTTTAATCATGCTTGGTTTACTAGGTATGTTTATTGCGTCTAGTCTTTTGGCAAAACCATTTAAAATGACTTGGCAAATGGCCTATGCTTGCTCACTAACATCTTTGTGCGGCTTTCCAGCCGATTATGTAATTACGAGTGAAGTTTCGCATGAAGTAGCTAATAATAAGGAAGAAGAGGCTTATCTGATGGAAAACATGATGCCTAAGATGTTGGTAGGCGGCTTTGCTACTGTTTCTGTTGCATCAATTATTATTGCCTCTGTTTTCTTGAAACTATTGTAAAGTTAGCCTGGTTAAAACAATTATTAAAGTTCAAAAGAGTAACAAAAAACCGCTTTGCCATAAACAAAAGCGGTTTTTAATTGCAACATAAGCGTGAGTCCAGTTCTTACTATTGTATTTTACCCCAAAATTTAAAAAATTGTCTAAGCATGAAGGTAGCAATCACTGCATTATTAAGCTTCAAATAGTTTGATTAAAATTTTTGCAAGCTTTCAATTATAAAGGTCAAGCCCAGAATAACTATTGTACTAAAAAGTAAAACGATTATTCCGGAAGCAAAATTTAAATGAGAATTTTGATATATTAATCCTAAATAGCCTGAAGCTGAATCAACTGCATTCAGATAAGTCATTGGCAACCAAGCACTGATTTTTTTAAATATTGGAACAGCTATTTCTGCAATGTTTACTCCTAGAACTAATAAAAGAGTAAATAATAATGTAGGGAGCTGTGTGCGAAAAATTTTTGCAAAAAGTCTAACTAAAACTACTAGAAATAATATGCCCAAAATTTGTAAGGTAATAATTGGTAAAATCAGTTTTCCACTTGCCACAAAGTTATTAGTTACCTTACCGTTAACAAAACTATGGGTCAAATATGGAAATTCTAGGTTTCCTGAACCTGCACAGAATGTAGCAGCAATGAACATCAATAAATTTATTACTAAAAAGCTTCCACCAATTAAAATTAAGCCAGCGGTAATTTCTGTTGAGGTTAAGCGTAATTTGCTAATAGGAATAAGCTTTGTAGGGTTGAGCTTTTGTTTGTAATTTTCTGTGAATAGTAGGGTTAAAATAAATAAGGCCACTAGGGTAAATAAATAAGGCAAATATTGCTTATTAAGGTGTAACCAAAATTGGATACCTGTTACTGGCATATCTTGACTTTCATAGGCTAGAGGTTTTAGTTTTAAATAAGTAAAGAAATCCAGTTTAGTATTTAGCTCTTTTACTTGCGCTTGATTAATTTGATTAGAGTCAATTGCTTCTAAATACTTTTTTTCTTTTTTCTTTTTTTCCCACATAAGTGTATAGGCACGATGCCATTTATTGGCTTGAGCAGCTTGTTGTATTTGATAATCTTGTGAAGAGATTTTTTCATTGCTCTTGATAGCATACTTGGTTTCTCTATAAAGATCGCTATTCTTCTTTTGCTGTAAAAGTTCCTTTTTTAGCTTAGCATTTTCTGCTTGGTAGTATGTGATTTCTTTTCTTGCACCTGCCTGTAAAGTAAATTCTGATTCGGCATGCAGGTTCATGAATAAAACAATACCTGAAATTATAATTAGGATAGAAATACTAATTAGAGCTAACTTGTTTTTGCTAACTTTTTTTAATTCAAATAAAAGATATTCCATTATTGTTCCTCTACACTTTTAAAATGATGGGCCCTAACTTTATCTAGCAAACAAATTAATATGAATAATATGAGTGTCCCAATAAGTAAAGTAATTAATCCGTTTGTAAAATTAATTTGATAATTATTCAGGTTATAAGCAATTTCACCTGAAACAACTTTGAATGAGTTAAGATATGTGCTAGGAATCCACTGAGCAATTTTGGTGAAAGGAACAATAACATTTATTGACAATTCCATACCAATTACTATAAGTACCGCTAATAATAGTGTTGATAGTTGGTTGTGTAATAGTTTGGCTAATAATTGAATAAATAGGGCTAAAAAGACAAATTCCAGAATTTGCAAAATCAAAAATTGGGGGATTAGTGCGGCTAATGGAACTAGATCAACTATTTGATGACCACTAACTAAATGATGGATGATGGTGGGATATTGTAAACTTCCAGTCCCAAAGATTAAAGAAGATCCAGTAAAGACTAATAGGCTTAGTAGAAAAAACATTATGCAACTAATTACAACTCCGGTTGAGCAACTAATTAGTAGATTGTTGAATTTATTTATTGGCAGGACAGATGTAATATCCAAGCCATTTTTATAATTTTCAGTATATAGATACGTTAGAATAACAATAATTACTAACGTAAATAAGATTGGCCAATAAGATTGGTTTAAATCCAATAAAAGTTGATTACCAGTAATAGCTGCATCGCTTTCGTAGGGCATTGGATGATTAATTAGATACTGATATCGTTTCTTTGCTCCAATAATAAAATTACGCTCATTATCACTTAAATTACTAGTTTTAATTTTTTTGATGTCATTGATTTTTATTTGATAAACTGGAATCCATTGATTATTGTTAATATGTTTAACTATAGCTTGATTTACTTGTAACTGTTTTTCGGCTTGCTTAAGTGCAGTTTTAGTTCTTCGATAACTTTCGCTAGATGGCGAATACTTTTTTAATGCCTGCTTATCTTGAGCAATAATATTTTGCTGCATTGCAATATTGCCTTGTGCATCACCTTTTATTGAAGTGCCATTATTAACTTGCATTACATTAAGATACAGAACGCCAAAGGAGATAATTATTAAAATACATAAGGTAATTACTGATAAATTGGTTTTGATGACTTTTTTTAATTGAAAACTAAAGTATGCCATTATTCTGGTACCTCACGCATCATTTGCTTATCTAAAACTAAGCGATGGGAATTTACAATCCTTAGCTCACTACTATAATGAGAGGTCATAATGATACATTTATTTTTCTTAATAACTTCTTGGGATAGACGGTCGTATAGTTGATTGCGACTTTTTTCATCCAAGCCATTTGTTATTTCATCCATTAAATAATATTCTGCATCACTAACAAAATACATAGCTACAAGCAATTTTTGCTTCATACCCAATGAATATTTTTTTATAGGAACTTTTGCATAATCTTGTACACCTAAAAATTCCATTTCTGCTGTTAAGCTAGCACTTGAGTTCCACATTTTCTTGACAAATTTTAAGTAGTCTAAACTATTGAGATTCGGATTAAGCCAGTCACTACTCTCAAAGAAAAAAACTTTTTCTTTATTTTGAGAATATGATTTACCATCTAAAAGGATTTTTCCTGTAGCTATCGGAATTAAATCTGTAATTGCGCGCAAAAAACTAGTTTTACCTAAGCCATTTTCTGCAGCAATTTGATAAAATTGACCTGGTAAAAATTGATAATTAAAATCATGCAGAATTGGTTGCCGGGTCTTAATGGCCAGATTATTAACTTCAAGCATAGCCGTCTCCTTGATAAGTAAAGTAATGTTAATAAAAATGATAGGGTACTAAGCCCTATCATTTTTACTTTTTATTGATAATTAATAGCCGCCTTGGTAAAAATTGGTATGTAAATATCTCTTATAATTCCATGCTCCACCAATTTGCTGATTAGTATAGCCAGTTTGTTTGGATTTTGCCGGGATTACTACATATAACTATTAAAGTTTGACTCTTCACCAGTAATAGTATTTTTATCAAAGTGGAAAGATTTAACTGCAGTTCTTTTAGCTCCAAATGTTGGATTGTCTTGTGCATCTGCCTGAACGGTTGCAACACCTGCTACAGCTAATGAAGATACTGCTAGTAATGACATTAAAAGCTTTTTCATTTTCTCTTACAAATATTATTATAACTTATTTTTAATTAATATCAATACTTATTTAATTTATATATAAATATATTTTAATATTTAACGGAATCTAGTTCAGGATTAAGTATGCTACGTAATTTTGTGAACTAAAAAATTGCTCAAATAGCTTGAATCAAATGACTAAAGGTAGTGCTTATAATTTGGCATTAAGCAGAATAATGCTTTATACATAATTGCTCGATTGCTCGCTCCTGTGAAGGGTTAAGTTTTTCGAAGTGAAGTTAAAGAAAATAACTGAACTAGAAACAGTAGTCAAAAAGTCAATGCAAAACTAAAAGGACTAATCCCCGATTGAATATCGAGAATTAGTCCTCAGTTTAATTGTTAACCTAGATTAGTCTTCGTAGGTACCAACTTTGTTTAATTTGCCCAAAACACTTGTGCCGTGAGGTGCTTGACCAATTGCAATTGTCAAATCTTGTCCTGCCAAGTTGCCGTGGTGTTCACCTTCAGCCCAGTGTGGGTTACCAGTAACATCGTAAACGTCGCCATTAATTGCAACGTAAGCGGGATTACCGTTCTTACCATCGTATTTTGCCAAAGATTCTTTTGTAAATTTCTCCATCCAAGAAACCCCTTTTCTTAATATATATAAAATAAAATAACTCCACTATTATCATAGTCGATAAGAACGGTTAAGTCTATCGAATTATTTTTTATTTTGATAATTGTAGCGCCAGCCTGCGATATCCCACGGGGTAAAATCGTAATCTAGCTTACGATGATAGGCTTGTTCGAAAGCAGCCACTTTTTGCTGGTAATCTTGCTTCAGCATTCGCTTCGAGTTTTCGTTAGCGCTCAGTTTTACATCTGGATAAATAGTCGGTAGAACACGGACCACATACTTATTTTGATAAAAATTAGGGTGGTCTTTTTCCAATTTATCGGTTGTTTGAAGCTCAATAAAAGTAGAAATGACTGGTACATTTTGTTTAGCAGCAAAATAGTACGCACCACGTTGAAACTGCCGCGGCTTCCGGTAATTCCACCACATTTCCTGTTCGGGGTAGATTAGAACCCAATTATCGTCTTCAAGTACATCGTGAAGGTGCTGCGGGAATTCCGTGCCAACATAACTAGGGGTTTTGATTAAAGGAATTGTGCCAACATAATTCATTAAATAGCATAGAAAACCCGGCAATTTTAGATTAGTGTCCTCAATGGCAATAGCTAAATTGTGATGAGTTTTATTGGCTAAATGCTTGATTGGCAATGAATCCAGCTGATTGAAATGATTAGCTGTAATAATTGCGCCGCCTTTAGGCAGGTTTTCTAAGTTTTCAAGCCCCACAAATTTAGTGGTAGAAGTAAACAAGCCTGTTAACGCGTTAAAGATTAAATGGCCGATTTTATTATTGACCTTACCCTTAAGTGTGTCTTGCTCTGACCAAAAACTGTTAACCAAGCTTTTACGTTCTTTTAATGATAGAACCGGATCGCCAAGTTCAACTTTTGCATTCCAGTCTTCCCGGCTTACAGCCGCTTTAATATTTTCGATTACTTTTTCACGATTGTCGCCAATAATCATAAACTGACTGAACCCCGCTTCTTAACCTGCGCCCAGCTATTAGGGTCGTTGACTACCTTATCTTCTTTTGCAAGCATATGATCGAGCTTGCCACGGTCTTGTTCACGTTGCTCATCAGTATAGTTTTCAAGTTCTGCCTTTAATTCAGGGTAGAACTTGGTCTCCTTAGCACTAGCCCAGAAGTACTTTTCATATTGGATTGCAGTAAAATGCCACGGCTTAAAGAACAAGTTGTAATGAATTAAGCTTGGTGATGCAAGTGGCTCGGTATTTTCGTTGGGCATTGCATCCCACTTAGGATCGAGGTGCAAAATGCGCTTGTCACCAATTTCATTTAAATAGTCTTGGTCAGGCGCAATACAGTCGAAATGATAAGTTTCCAGCAAATCCATAAAGTGATCAATGAACTTTTCGTCGCGGAATGCTTTGCAGTTTAATACTAGCATACCGGAGTTGATATACTTTTTAGGCTCTAGGGCTAAAACATCTTTGATATATGCCAGCATTTCTGGGACAAACTGAATTGATGAATCCGTGCATGCGCCAAATAAGTGATTGCCAAGTTCGGTTTCGTATAGTTTGCCAATGTCATCATTAATAATGGTATCGCTGTCAATATAAATTGCTTTATCGTATTGCGGGAAAAGGTCAGGAATGAATAGACGGTAGAAAATAGACATTGTAAAGAAGTCAGCCCGTAAATAGTTTTCCTGCCGGTTTTCAATCGGAGCAACAATTTCATCATTTATCTTAAAGAATTTAACGTGAACATTATCGGAGCCCAAGTCGACTAAATCTTGCTTGTGCTCGTCTGCCAGATCCTGACTTAAAAAGTAAACAGTGTAGTCTTTACTTGGATCAGCATGCTTAACTAATGAATTTAATGAAACAGCTGCATATTTAGTAAAATCATCACTAATAGCATAAAAAATAGGAATAGTCATAGTATATATATCTCCAAATTAAATATTAATTTTGAACTAAGTTATCTTTTAAATCAAGGTACTGCGTTAAGATATCATCGTATTCGTGCAATTTCAAAATCTCATGAACACGCTCAACTTGCCATGGCTTGACGGTCAAAGTATGAAAGATTGGCCAAAAACGAAAGCTGGTCGTAAAGTGTTGAATCACAGTATCAGATTGCAATTTGTACTGCTCATTGTAGCGGCGCGGTGCAATTTTCTTTTTAGTCGCAAAGTGATTGAGCGCCGATTGATCTGGCATTGGAACAGTTCGTGTTTGCAAAAGGTGCCTAATTTTAACAAATAAGTTAGTCTTTCTGATTTCTGGCAAATTTAGTAATAACACGCCTGAATTAACGTAGTCAAAGACCTTGTGCTCATGCAAATTATGGAAGAAAAATCGTCCCCAGTAATCAAGCACACCGACGAATTCTGTTTCCGTAAGATCTTGCTGGTAAAAATCAACTAGGTTGCGGCGGATAATCACATCAGCGTCAAGATACAAAATCTTATCTGGTAGCTGGGGAATCTGGTCGGCATAAAGCCGTAGCATTGCATAAGGCGTAAAGTGGGTACTCATATTGGCCACTAACGGTTCGCGGACAAATAAGCCAGTACAATCCATTAATTTTAACGTACTTTTAGGATTTTGCTCAACCAAAAGCGATTTGAGGTAATCAGCCGCGTGTTTACTAAAGGGACTAAATTTCTTTTTAAAACTTTGGGTGTACATCGTTAGGATGTAAATATGGAGTTCTTCGGATCCGCTATTTTTAAGCAAAGAAAGAATAGCGATAAGAATGCCATTTTCAGCGTTTGAATCACCGCAAAAAAGAATATTCATTTTGAACTCCTTAAATTAAATTTTTTGGTAAGTGCAATATTCATAGTTACTGCAATTTGCACGTTTTTGCATTGCTGCAATAATTTGCTCGTGCAATTTTTCTTGTTGCTGCTTTTTACTAAGCTGGGTAGCGGGATAAAAAGGGCCGTCAATAAAAACAGTTATTCGTGGTCGTTTACCCCATTTTGGTTTGGTATACGTTGTGGTCATGGTAAAACTAGGCGCATTCAATGCCACCGGAAAGTGCATACTGGTTTTAGGAAACGGCCGAATCTTAGTGTAATACGGCCAGACATGAGCCTCTGGATAAATGACGACCGTTTTGCCTGCCTTAATTACAGTTGAAACAGCCTTAATTAGTTTACCAGACTGTGCAAGATCGTTGCCGATGGGAAGACCAAAGTATGGTAATACCAATTTGCCTAAAATAGGGATGCCCCAGTTGGCTTGTGCCCCAATTGCATAATAATTTTGAGCAGGAATAATACTAAGTGGTAAAACAACATCACCAAAGGCTTGGGTGTGATTACCATAAATAAAGTATCCTTGATTACGTACTTTAGCTAACTTTTCTTTTCCAATTAAATGAACGTGCAAAATTAGGTGAATATAGACAAAACTAATTAAATGTCCCAGTGGGCGAACTATTTTTGCCCAGATCTTGCCACAGCGTGATGGGGGAAAAAGCGAATAATCATCAGGCAACTGATAATCTTGTTGGTGACTATCTACTAAATCGTCAGTTAAGAGATGGTAATAGTATTGATGTTTGCCCATGAAACCCTTCTTTCAATAACAGTATTAGGTAATTTTATCATGAATTGCACAATAAGAAAAAGGGCGTCATATTTTTACACTTGAAAACAAAAAAGCACACAATTAATGTGTGCTTTAAAATCATTAGCCGAAAATAGGATTATTTGCTTGTTTAAAATAAACCAATCAAGCAGCCAATTGTAACAATTACGACCATGATAATAATTACTTTAGTGGCGGTTAACTGCTTACTTGAGACTAGCCACCAGCCTAAAATAACCATGGCTAAAGGAAGCAAACCAGGGAAAATACCGTCGAGAACGGTTTGTAAAGGTTGAAATTTACCTCCTAAAGGAATTTTGGCAACAGTTTTTAAAACAATCGTGTTAGCTGCCAGTGCACCGACAACCATTACACCTAAAATATTGAATGCATCAGTAATTCTCTTCGAGTTTTCACCAACGATTGTATCGATTGCACCAACACCAAGGCGATAACCACTATGAAATGCAACGTAGGAAATGGTTGGCCCAATAATGCCATAGGCGATGATATAAAAGAGTGGTCCGACTGGGCTGCCGCCTTTGGCTAAGCTCATTGCGATTGATAGCAAAATCGGAACAATTATTCCTTGAATAAGCGAATCTCCAATGCCAGCCAGCGGACCCATCAGAGTGGCCTTAATATTAACTGGCATTTCTTCGGAAACATCATTGCCTAAGGCAATCTGTTCTTCAAGCGAGGCAACGATCCCGTTAATGATTTGTCCGGTTTGCGGCTCAGTATTATAAAACATTGAGTGCCGCTCAAGTAACCGGCGCTTTTTGGCAGGATCATTTTGATAATATTTACGGGCAAAGGGTAAATAAGAGTAAGCCCAGGCATGGCCCTGCAGTTTTTCATAACTCATTGAGCTGAGGTGGGTAAAACCCCATCTGTACCAAATTTGATTAAGTTCATGCTTTGACAGCAATTTTTGCGGTTCTCGGGTATTTTTAGTAGCCATCCTTGTTCGTCCCTTCTTTAAAATAAGTCTTCATCTTCATAGGTATCATCCGTATCGACCGCCTCAGGCCCATTATCGGCTGAACTAGCAGCAGGCTGATTGTTTTTGGCTGTAGCGACATAATAAAGGTAAGCTACCAGCGCAGCAATAAATACAATGGCAATCATACTTAGTTTGGCAAAAGCCAGCAGTACGAAACCGGCAAAAAAGAAGATGAAGTGAGCTTTATTTTTAATAACAATACTCATGAGCATTGCGATTCCTAAGGCTGGCAAGACACCGCCCAAAACTTGAATAATGTGCGTAACAATTGCTGGAATGCTGTTGATTAGCCAATTAACTAAGCCTTTACCATAGAAAATTGCTAAAAAAACGGGAACAGCACGTAAGAGAAAAGTAGTAATTTGCGGATAAACTAAGTGGTTTAGCACAATCTGGCGGTCGTCATTGTTATGGGCCGCTTTTTCCGCGCGCGTGTTCCAAAACGAGTAAAGTGCCATTCGGCCATTATAGAAAATTAGACCAAAGGTTTGCCCGATGAAAATGGCCAGTGTAACGGCAATTGCGGGATTTTTGGTAGTAGCCATGGCTAAGCCAATCCCACCATAGGCTGCGTAGGTTATTTCACTATTAGTTGCGCCACCTGTTGACAAGTTGGCAATGAAGACAGCTTGGACGGCTAAGCCGCATAGGATACCGTTTTTAACATCCCCAAAAGCGAGCCCAACTAGCAGTCCGGCTACCAGCGGTCGGCCGACGATGTAAAATCCACCTGACATGCCGAATAGCCATGGCGATTCAATCGCACCAAGGTAACAAAAGATACCAGTCAGTAAAGCTGGAAAAAACAAATTATTCATAATTATTGCCTCCAAAGATAGTTAAGACATTGAATCAAATTTCTTTTTCATGGTTGACCAAGGCTTAATTTCATCATCTGGTAATAGTTGAAATTGGATTTCAATTCCATGATTAGCAATATCCTCGAAGGCATCGTAATCAGCTTGGTCTAATGCGACTGTTCGCCCTAAAACCTTGGTTCCTGGTCGGGTATTCATGGGACCAACATTTAGTACTTTGCCAAAATCAATCCCCATGTCTGCAAGCTGTGCAAAAGTTTTAGGGGAATCACTAATTAAGAAAAATTTTTTCTTTGATGCAATTCCCTTGGCAATTTTATCCCCGGCTTCAGCTACGGTATAAATGCCAACCTTTAATTCGTTAGCTGCAGCCTTTAAAACTTTTCGGCGCAATTTATCATGTGCAATATTGTCGCCAACTACCAAAATACCATCGACAGGACGAGCTTTTGTCCATCTAGTCATTGTCTGGCCGTGAATAACGCGATCGTCAATTCGTACAACTGAAATACTCATTTTTATACTCCTTTTTCAAATACTCAGAATTCAAGTTCATCATCATCTGGTTCATCGTGTGCAACGTCAATTCCAGCTTTTCCGGCATTAAGGGCAATTGCTACAGCCTCATCTAAAGTCAATTGCTCAGTTAATTGCGGCACTAATTCAAGTAGCATAGGTAAATTCAAGCCACTGACTACCCGAATGGTCTGCGGTCGCATTAAGTAAAGTTTAAAAGCCTCGTTATACGGTGTTCCACCTTTCAGATCAGCTAAAATTAAGATGGGCTCTGTTCTTGGTTCTAATAATTTTTTTAGCCGCGTTTGAAACGAACCGATACCATCCTGATCTAGTTCGATAGTCATTAAATGACTAGATTTACCCGCAATAAATTCAAAGCTTGATTTGATACCACTTGCTAGGTGACCATGTGAAGTTAATAAGATTTGCACTGTTATCGCCTCTTTTTTGTAATTACATAATCTTTACAACCAACATTATATGTAATCGCTTTCCACAAGTCAATTAATATTTTTACACTGTTTTTTAGTTATTGACAACGGTTTCAGTAATAGCTACAATTTAATTATGTAATGACAAAAAGGAGAAAGGAATTATGAAATATACGATTGATGATTTTGCCCAGCTGATTGATCATACGAATCTGCATGCTGATGCAACTGAAGCAGATATGAAAAAACTTTGTGATGAGGCTAAACAGTACCATTTTAAAATGGTTGCCATTAACCAAGTGCAAGCCAAATTTTGTTCCGCTCAACTTGCCGGAACGGATATCGATACTGGAGCCGCGATTAGTTTTCCATTGGGCCAAACAACAATTACTTCTAAGGTGGCAGAAACTAAAGATGCATTGGCAAATGGGGCAAATGAAATTGATTATGTCGTAAATTTGACCCAGGTCAAAGCGCATAATTGGTCATATATTGAGGAAGAAATGACAAAGATGGTAGCAGCTTGTCACAACCAGCATGTTCCGTGCAAAGTAATTTTTGAAAATTGCTACTTGACCAAAGACGAGATTAAGCAGTTGGCGCTGATTGCTAAAAAAGTCGAACCGGATTTTATCAAAACTTCAACTGGGTTTGGTACCTCAGGAGCTAAAGTCGAAGATGTTAAGTTAATGAAAGACACGGTTGGCACAAAAGTTAAGGTTAAGGCAGCTGGCGGAATTCGGAATACAGATGACTTTTTGGCAATGATTGCGGCTGGTGCGCAAAGAATTGGTACTAGTTCAGGCGTCAAAATTATTGCTGCGTTAAAAAAGCGGTTTGCTGCGGATAATGTTACTGCAATTGACCTTTAAATTCGCTAGAAATGGCCGTAGCAAGATAAAAAAACTGCTTTAATACTGGCTTTTTTAATGTTATACTATTAATATAATGATATAAAATAAATAAAAAGAAAGCAGTGGGTTTAATTGGCTGAAACAGATCTTCCGAAATATCGCGTAATTGCTAACGATCTTTTAAACAAAATTCAGACTGGTGTTTATGCACAAAACACAATCATTCCGCCTGAAGTAGAATTAGCAAGCACTTACCAAGTAAGTCGGCCGACCGTTCGCCAAGCAATTTCACTTTTAGTTAATCAAGGATATTTGGAACGCCGCCGTAAGCGTGGGACTTTAGTAAAAAAGGTGAAAATTGAACAGGAATTTACGCACCTGATTGAAAGCTACAGCGAGGAAATGAGTTCTAAGGGGATTTACCCTAAAACGAACTTACTTTATTTTGGCGAAGAAAAAGCTAATCCAGAAGTGAGTAAAAACTTACAACTCGAAGTGCAAGAACCAGTTTTTAAGATGGTCCGCTTGCGCTATGCCAATGAGCAACCAACTGTTTTAGTGACAACTTATGTACCTAAAAAAAGGGTGCCCAAGTTAGCCGACTACGATTTTTCCACGGCTTCATTATATAGCACGTTGGAGAAGTATCAGTTAAAGGTGACGCATGTCATTAGAAAACTAGAGGTGATGGAAGCAGACGAGACGACTGCCAATCTCTTAAATATTGCGGCTAATAAACCGATTTTTTACTTTCATACTCAAGGACTAACTTCTGATGAGCAGCCGATTGAGTATTCAATCGCTGAATATCGCGGTGATATCAATTCTTTTGTGATTGATGTTCAGCGTTAACAGCCATGTTTGCTATTAATTTGCAGAAAACCCCACGATTAGGACAACTAATTATGGGGTTTTTGGGTACCAGAATAATCTGAAAGATGGGCAACTAAAAAACTGATTTACGCGGAATTGCGGAAATCAGCTCGCAGTTGAAATTCATTAAACTTAAGTTTCACATTATGTCAGGTCAATTGCTCTGTCATTTGACTATAATTGAACCTGCAAGTGCTTTGGCTACTAAGTTATTTGGTCCAGAAGATTTACGATAAAAATGATGATGATGGTTTTCTTGATGGTACTTAATTAGACCAACACTGGTTTTAAGGTCATAACTTGTAGTATCGTTTTTATTTTCGATTATGGTTAGTGAGCCTGCTGCAAGTATAAAGCTGCTTTGTCCCTGCAGCTGCTTGATATTAGCTGAACCAGCAGCGAGATCAGCCTTCAAATTCATCTTGCAGTTCAAAAGTTTAAGGCTGCCGGCAGAAAGATTAATTTTAGCTGCGCCGTGAACAATTAAGTCAGTTAATTTAGCCGAACCCGCAAGCAATTCTATGTCTAAATTCTGCATGGTTAGATGAAGTAATGTGACGTCGCCTGCATAAGCCTTAATTTTTGTTTGTAAAAGCTCACAATCTAGCGGCAATGTAATATTGATGAGTGCCCGTTTAGTATAAATTAGATTTTTCTTAGCCCGGGGCTTTTTCTCCCGAATTAGTAGCTTTTTTCCAACCACAGTAATGTTTACATTTTCGTTAGCCTGACTAGAAATAATAGCCTGATAATTTTTACCACCCTGAATATTAATAGTAAAAGTGTATGTTTCAGCATCTATTTCACTAAATTGCGGTAAATCAATTTGACGTGAATTTAAGTTTGCGCTGTCGTTTTCTTGTTCAGCGAAAATATGTTTAAAAAAGTTTCCCATAATTAACCCCTTGTTGTGACTAGTATTTGTGATGAAGTTTTGCTATTTCTTAGCTTTTACTGACATCTTAATTAAAATACTTTTAAAAACTAATGCAATTCTTTTTGCATAACTGGCAGTAAAAATTGTTTAAGCGGTTAAATTTGGCAAATAAAATTGATTGCGTTGGAACTACTTCATATTTTTATTTGAAAAAGCTTTTGACATGGTAGGAACAGGGTATTAATAGCCTAGATAAAGTCGCACAGAATAAGATATTTTGCGTTTTTAGCAGCATTATTTGATGGCAGATTTGCCGCTAACAATTAGCTTTGATGAAGACTAGAAAAAGCTATTCAAAGGGCTGATTTGTATCTAGCTGAGAATATATTGAGTGATCCATATGCTATAATTGAAACGGTTCTATAGATTTGCCAAAACTGTAACTTGAAAATAATTATTTTGATAATCAGGAATTAGTACTAATTGAATTCACATCTTCGGATTTTTTGGTTGTTCCCGGGGATGCCTATTTTTATAGCGTTAATGAAGGTTTAGTCGACTGATATTAACTGCTGCATTAAAATTTGATGATAAAGCATCTGTTTTAGATGGTTGTTAAATCAGTGATGACTAGAACAATAAAAAAATATTTTAAAAATAAAGATTCGTTTTAGATGGTTGTTAAATCAGTGATGACTAGAACTAGGCATTACTACTAAGTCTTACGGACAAAGTTTTAGATGGTTGTTAAATCAGTGATGACTAGAACATACTTGCATACATTAATGCAGGTATGCTAGTTTTAGATGGTTGTTAAATCAGTGATGACTAGAACTCTCGCTGAGGATTGTCTAATGCATAGCTAGTTTTAGATGGTTGTTAAATCAGTGATGACTAGAACCTAAAAAAGCTGGAGATCTGCAACAGACTTGTTTTAGATGGTTGTTAAATCAGTGATGACTAGAACAATGGTACAGCCATTTCTGCACCCGCATCGGTTTTAGGTGGTTGTTAGATCAGTGATGACTAGAATTAAGAGCAACTGTCAAAAAGTTTTCTTTCAAATTGCCTCTATTATCAAGCTTGAGCATGCTAATTATGGACGTAAATTTTTAGAAAGTGGCGAATTCACACTCTTTAGTAGTAATTCAATGGGGTGTTCAACCCATTACTTGCTTAATTATTTAGTTAATTTTGCTAGTTTTACCCAAAACAAAAGCCCTATTAAATAAAGATTTATTTAATAAGGCTTTTTAATTTTTAAGATTATTGCTTATTAATCAAGTTCTTAGTCCAAAGATGCTAGCTTGTCAGATGATTTGAACCTAGTTGATTTCGATATCACCGCTTTTACTGATTATTTTGAGTAAAGGGGCGCCGTGATAGATTTTCTTATAATGCTTTCGCTGCTCACGACCCTTAACTTCGATATCACTGTCGGAAGTAGTTGATAAATCATAACTGATATTAGTCATCTGATATGATTCAAAATCACCATCGTTTAATTTAAAGGTACTATTTCCAAGGAGTTTTGAATTCTTAATTTCAATATCGCTGTCGTTCAACGAGGCAGTGGTCTTAATTTGGCTACTATTAATTTCTACATCGCCAACATCTAAGTAAAGGTTGCTGTTTGCTATTCTTGAATTAGCAATCTTTAAATCTCCTGGGCCTATGTGTAAATCAGCGGTTTTGGCTTTAACCTTAGCTAAATTAAAATCACCGTTGTTAACCCTTAAATCAAGGCTAGCGACATTTAAATTACTCAACGCAAAATTGCCATCAGCACATGTACCAGTAATTGACTTAACCGCGTTTGCGTTTGGGACGGTAATTGCGACTTCGTAGTTGCCATCATTTTTCTCTTGGGTGTCGTGATCTTCAACGGTTAAGATACCGCTTTTTACACCAGTATTAATCGTCTTAATATTTTTGCCGCTAACTTTTACTTGAAAGCTGTTGCCTAATGAAATACGGATGTCTGGTCTGCCAGCCTTAAGCTTGATTTTATCAAAGCTTGCTACATTATAAGTTTGACTTTCATGAAATTGTCGCGATGAATCGTCATCATCGTCGTCGTCATCATCTTCATCATCTTCATCATCGTAATCTTCGTCGTCATCGTCATAGTCATCATCGTCGTCGTCTTTATGTTGGGTTTTGTGCTGCCAATTAAGAGTATTGAAAATGCCGGTGTGTGTGCGTGCAATATTTTGATCACCGTGATTGAGCTTACCGATGAATAATAAAATAAAGCCAATAATTAGGATCGCGCCACTTATTTGAAAAAACTTTTTCACGATTAATTCTCCTTCTTCTGGTTAGAATTGGTTTGATAATAATTTTTCTTGAAGAACTTTTTCCCCATAAATTGCATCAGTTTGGCACATTCCGCAATCAAAAAGTTGATTACTTTGGCAATAAATGGCGAGATGAGAAGAAAACCTCCAAGGCAAATAAGGACAATCCCCAGATAATAGCAGCCAGTTGCCCAGTTGCTGGTAAATAAGAGAGCGATTGACTTAAAGAAAGTAAAGCCACCGACTATGAATAGGCTTAATAAAACCGTAATAAAGGCAACAAAGATGGCCGCACAAATAGCAATGAATACAAACAAGAACAAAAAGATGGCCAAAATTAGTGGGATCCCAATCGGGGCAGCGCATAGACCAAGCAGAATATACCAAATAGCCTTTAGATTTGACCGTGGAGCCTTGGCTTTAATTGGGGAAGTATTATTGTTGGTTGAATAATCAGCTAAAATTTTAATTGCTAATTGTTTAGGAGTTCCAAATTCCTGCTCAATAGTTGACCGTCTAACAAAATCGCCATCAAGTAAGTATTCGCGGTAAAACTCAAGGATATCTTGACTTTCTTTTTCTGGCAAATCAGTTAGATTTTGTTCTAACTCAAAGATATAGTCATCAATTACTTTAGTCATTTTCTTCTCCCAACACTTGATCTACTTTATTGTTAAAGTCCTGCCACTCATCTTGAATGGTTGCCAATAGTGCTAGACCGTCTTCAGTAATGTGGTAATAGCGCCGGTTACGGCCCTGAAATGGTTCATCGTGAGTGGTTAAATAATTATTTTTCTTCAATCGGCGCAAAACCGGATAGATTGTCGATTCGGAGATGTCAAAAACCTTTTGCACGTTTTGCGTTAATGCATATCCGTATAAATCTTCGTGCTTTAAAAAAGCTAAAACCGCACCGTCCAATAAACGAGTAGGTATTTGAATAGCCATGGCTCCCCTCCCCTAATATTATATGTTATATAGCATTCTAAGTTAGAATCTTCAAATTGACAAGATTAAATTACTTTTGACGAAAAAAACAGGGCATCAAAGCTCTGCTTTTTCTGAATCATTTTGTGAACAAAAAGTTTGAATTCATGCCATGATGACGTCACCATTTTTAGCAATCACGCGCAAGGAATCCTTGTCCTTACTTTTACTGTTAAAACGACTGCCGATACTAGAACCGCGGTAAGTAATGTTGCCCTTTTTGGTCGTTATTTTTAAATTTAGGTCATGGTTCAATTGCTTTAACCGTAATGCCCCGTCTACAACTTGGATGAAGTTGCCATTAATCAGCTGGCTTTGAATGATTCGTAAATTGCCATCTTTAGCAGTAATTTTAAGGTTAAGATGGCATTGTTTAATATTAATATTCCCATCTTTTAATTGTAGCTCTAGTTGACTGCAAATACTACGTTTGAAATCAAAATTACCATTCCTGGTTTGTAAAACAAAATTGGTAATTTGCGATTGAGTGATGACAGTGTTGCCATCTTTTGAAGAAACAGTTAGTTCTTGAGCTATTGTTAAATTGTTAAAAAACAGTTTTCCATCTTGTTTTTGTAGTGAACAATTTTGCAGGTGTAGATTTTGCAAAATAATGCTGCCATCTTGGTTGCTTCCACTAATTGAAGTAAGTGAATCAGGGGAGGGAACGGTGACTTCAACCAAGCAGCTAGGAAAGCGGCGGTTAAGTATAATTCGCCGATTTTCAGGCCTATTTTCCTTCTCCTTGATTAGCAGCACATGATTTTTAAGCTGGATATCAATTGCACAATTGCTATAATCAGCTACATTAATTTCAAACTGTTGGCCCGGATGAATAAATATTTTACTATTTCGGGCTTTGAGCCTAATTATTGAGAACTCACCGGGTTGCATTGTCCTTTTTTGCAGTGGGGTCTTTTTAGCGTGAAAATTTAAGAAATAGCCATCACTTGTTTTTTTCTCGTCAGTCGGTGGTGCTGTTATTTGGGTAATCTGCTTATAATCAGCCTTGATTTTTTTGGCAAGGGCGGCGGGAGTACCAAGCTCCATTAAAATCTCTTCTTTGCTTTGGCAATCGCCATTTCTTAAAAATGCACGATAAAAATTGAGTGCATCCTCTTTTTGGGCTGCGGATAACGCATTTAATTGGATAGCTAGACTAGCAATGTAGTCATCGATTATTTGAGTCATCTTTTTCTCCTATTCTAAAAATTTGAAGTCACTAGTTTTAATAGGGAAATTTCTCAACTATATATAAGTATACGCCATTATTTATTAAATATTTATGAATAATCCTTTTTGCCTAAATTATTCAATTAGTTATGCCACAAAAATTGGTCAATCTTCTTAGCGACTGCTTTATTCTCGTGTAATTTGCTATGCTGACCACCGGGGCCCTTAACTTCAATTTCATGATAGCTAGCGGCTCTTGTTTCTACTAAGTAGCGTAAAGAACGGGCAGAGGTGACGCTCACCGCATCATCTGAATTTGTGCCATCTTCTTTATTGCCAAAAATATTTAAAATGTCTACCCCTCTTGGATAGTCCTTGCGATGCTCTAATAAGTATTGGTAGGTGGAAGAAGAATATTTCGGCTTGCCCGCTTTTTCAAGGCGGTTACGATTAGGCTGGTCATCCATGCCAATAATCCCGTTAAAAGGTGCGCCTAAATTAACTTGCTTTTTGAGCTTCGGCAACGCATTATTTTGCCCATACTTTATTTGATAAAACAAAAACGTTAAGTTGCCCATTGAATGAGCAACAGTATTATAGCGACTGATGTGATATTTACGCTTAAGCAGTAAGAGCAAATTATGAATCCATTCACGGGTTACAAAGTAGTCGTTGTTGGTATTATCTTTTAACACAACTTGAATTAGTGGCCTTTTAGTATTCTTGGGCCAGGAACCTGAGAGCTTAACTTGGCCACTTCGTGAAATTGTGGCTGTCAAAACTCGATGTGCATTGTCATGCTCTTCAGCGTAAGTAATCATGCTGTTAGTTGACCGTGCGCCTGCACCATAACCATGCAAATAGATTGTTGGAATGGTGTCTTGGTGTGCGGCAGTTTTTTGCTGGTTTTGCGTTATTGCTGTAGAAGATGACACGGCAACCTTTTGTTGCTTTTGGCGCCAAGATAATAAGCCTATTCCGATTAATAGCAATAATAATATTCCAAATAGCCAGCGAGAAGTTTTTTTACCCATAATTAATTTGCTCCCTTCTGCCGAGATTAGTTACTATCAATATAAAAGTGAATGGCATAATAAGCAACTCATAGTGCTTTTAGGTTGATAATAAGTTGGTAATGAACGGCGTGAGTTGTAAACTCAAAAAATAAAAGAGGGAAAATGATTTTCTTGCCGGCATTAAGCGTAAGGTGACGAGCATTTCACTAAAGCAGGGTGTCAAAGAAGTGGTGACTAATATTAAGTAGACGGATTGATAAGCGCTTTCAAAAATAGGCAATAAAAAAAGCACCGACTTCTTGCAGTGCCATTTTCATTATGGTGGGTGGCCAGGGGCTCGAACCCTGGACCCACGGATTAAGAGTCCGTTGCTCTGCCAACTGAGCTAGCCACCCGTTTCTGTTGACCGTTAAATATAATATCAATTATTAAACCATTTGACAAGGTTTTTGTGCAAAATAATTAGCAGAATTTTGTTTTTTGTAGAAAAAGTTCCCACTTTGACTCAAAACTGGCCAAATAAAGAAAAATGAGTAGAGCTTACATGGCTAGATAATGGAAACTATTTTCTGAGTTCTTTGAATGAAGAAGCAGATGTAAAAATGACTTTAAGGAACTTATAAAAGCACTAAAACCATTTCAGTACTAGTCAGCTATTAAAAATCATCCGCATAATTATAGGTAGTAAATCAAAATTAGTGATTAATGATCATTAATATTCATACTGGCAGTGAATTGATTGACATCCAGGTAGAACGTGCTAAAATATTTGCACTTGTTGAAACAAAAGACAGCAATAGATAATCTATTGCTGTCTTTCATAAAGATAATGGGTGGCCAGGGGCTCGAACCCTGGACCCACGGATTAAGAGTCCGTTGCTCTACCAACTGAGCTAGCCACCCAAATTTGCTGAACTAACGGTCAACGAGAACTATTATGCTATTATTTCAAGTAAAAAGCAAGGTTTTTTATTAAATTTTCGTGACTTTTTTGGCTAAAGTTGCAAAAAACAGTATAATGTTAAGCAAAGGGGGCTTTCGATGCCAAAGAAAATTCTCGTAGTCGATGACGAAAAACCGATTTCAGATATAATAAAATTTAACCTGACTAAGGAAGGCTTCGACGTCGACACTGCCTATGATGGCGAAGAAGCCATCAAAAAAGTTGATGAATATAATCCCGATTTGATGATTTTGGACTTAATGTTGCCAAAAAAGGACGGCTTGGATGTTGCCCGCGAAGTGCGGCAGACACATGATATGCCGATCATTATGGTAACTGCCAAAGATACAGAAATTGATAAAGTATTGGGCCTTGAAATGGGGGCCGATGACTATGTTACTAAACCTTTCTCCAACCGTGAATTGGTTGCCAGAGTTAAGGCTAATTTGCGTCGGCGCAGCATAGTTAAAAAAGTTGAAAGTGCCAACGAAGATACTTCAACTAAAAATATTGCCATTGGCAATTTGGTAATTATGCCTGACGCGTACATTGTAGAAAAAGAAGGCAAAAAAATCGAGTTGACTCACCGTGAGTTTGAGTTACTCTATTATCTAGCTCAGCATATGGATCAAGTAATGACCCGGGAGCACTTACTGCAGACAGTTTGGGGATATGACTACTTCGGTGATGTCCGGACTGTTGACGTAACGGTTCACCGTTTACGTGAAAAAATTGAGGACAATCCAATTCAGCCGCAGATTTTAGTGACTCGCCGTGGCGTTGGCTATTATGTAAAGCAGCCTACTGAAGAATAATGAAGAAAGCCCGCAGAACTAACACGATGCGAGCTTTCTTTTTATATTGATTTGATTAAAAAGATGAAGAAACTAAAAAATAAGTTTAAACATTTAACAATTTCGATTAACACAACTTTAGCCATTGTCTTTATGGCGATGATCATTGCCACAATTGAAGTAATTGGGGCTTATTTTACGCGCCAATTAGAGCAAAATAGTATTGAAAACTTTCAGTCTTCAATTCAAGTGCTTCCTATTGTCAGCAACCAGTTGTCTGCACAGCTCTTAAAAGACGACCGGCATACAAACAGCAATTTAAACCGGATTGTTGGCGATTATAGCAATGGAATCGGCACAATTAGTGAAATTATTGTTGTTGATAATAAAGATATTATTCGGGCTGTGTCTAATCTAAATGATAAAAAACGCATCGGACAGAGGGTCAATAATACGTTGGTCAAGCAGGTTACCTCAACGGGCAGGCAAGCAACTAAGGTAATTAATGACCACGGCGATTTTATGATTCAGGTAACACCGCTTACTGCTGGTAACGGTTCTGCTAATACTGTCGGTGCAATTTACGTTCGAGCGTCAATGCAGGGCGTTTTTAATGACCTACGTAACATTTCATTAATGTTTTTGGTCACTTCTTTGATTGCCGCCGTGATGGGTGCCATCTTGTCTTTAGTCGTGTCGCATGCGATTACTAAGCCAATTGAAGAGATGCAGAGCCAAGCACTAAATATTGCTGACGGTGATTATTCTAGTCAGGTAAAAATATATTCTAATGATGAATTAGGACAATTGGGGCAAGCTTTTAATACATTGTCTGTCAGAATCGAGCGCTCACAAGAAGAGTCTGAAAGTGAACAGCGAAGGCTGGATAGCGTCTTGTCTCACATGAGTGACGGGGTTTTAGCGACTGATCGACACGGTAATGTTAATGTTGTTAACCAAATGGCACTTAGTTTTCTGAATACCACCGAGGACCAAATTATTAATAAGCCAATCGCCTCCGTTCTGGGCTTAGATGAAACCTCGCAGGATTTAATCGCCAGTCAAAAAGGTATTGTTTTAACTGTTAATCAGGGCACACGCGATGAAGTGATTTTACATGCTAGTTTTTCACTGATTAAAAGAGTGACGGGCTTTGTTTCTGGTAGTGTTTGTGTTTTACACGATATTACTGAGCAGCAAAAGAATGAAAATTCCCAAAAGCAATTCGTATCCAATGTTTCGCATGAATTGCGTACGCCGCTTACGAGCCTGCACGCCTATATTGAAACCCTGAATGAGGGGGCATGGAAGGATCCTAAGATTGCGCCGCAGTTCTTACAGGTTACCCAAGAAGAAACTGAGCGAATGATCCGGATGATTAATGAACTTTTGAGCTTGTCTCGCATGGATCGTGGGGTATCAAAAGTGGACGTTGAATGGGTCAACTTTAATGACTTCGTGTCTCATATTCTTGACCGCTTTGACATGATTGTAAAAACAGACGCTAAAGAAGGCAAAAAGAAATATACCATTAAGCGGAGCCTAAGCTCGCAGGCGTTATGGGTTGAAATTGATACCGATAAGTTTGCCCAAGTCATTGATAATATTATGAATAATGCAATCAAGTATTCGCCTGATGGTGGTGTGATTACGATTAAATTGCGCCAAGAACGGCAACAGATCATTTTAAGCATTGCTGATCAAGGCCTGGGAATTCCGCGGGAAGATCTTTCTAAAATTTTTGATCGTTTCTACCGGGTTGACAAAGCGCGTTCCCGTGAACAGGGCGGTACTGGTTTAGGGTTAGCCATTGCAAAAGAAATTGTGGAAGAACACCACGGTAAGATTTGGGCTAATAGTAGCGAAGGCAAAGGCTCAACCTTCTATATTGCTTTGCCATATGAACCGATGAGTGAAGGGGATGATTGGGATGAAGTCTAGGTTTAAGTTTAGCGACATATTATTATCGGTTGGTACTTTTATCGTTTTCGCCCTTTCAATCGTCTTGTGGATTTTTATTATGACCAATGATCAGTATTTTAGCCGAATTGATCAGACTAATAACGTTAGTCAAAATTCACGCAGTCGTCGGAGCCGGATCATCTATAATCTTTATTTGCCGACCAGTGCTTATGGCTTTAAAAATGGGCAGCCATACCGCTTATATGATGCTAAAAAGAATTTACCACTCGAATATATCAAAGACCTAAAAGAAGTAAAATATAAAAATATTAGGGAAGTTAGCTCTAATCAAAAAGAATATGAAGCGATGCTCAATGACCCTAAGTATTTGCAATTGACTTTCCCTAATGAAGTCAGTGTGAATCTGTTTACGAAGAAAAATTTAAAAAGTACGGATCAAACATTTCGGCGCTCGTTTATCTCGCCAAGTAATGATGTCCTTTACCTTGGCAATGACAAAACGACAACAATCTATCGCGTTGAGATAGCTAATGCCAACTTTAATCGCTTGCGCGAATATGCCGCTAAGTCACGAGCTAAAAAACCGGTTAAATTTGTGCGGATGAAAAATAGTTACGAAACTTTTTATGATCAACCTGAAAACTGGCGGGTTTATAGTTACTTGACCAACACCCAGACTGATTCTTATTTTGTCTCGCGCTTACTAGGTACGGCAAATGTTACCTCGAGCAATAATAAAAAAGGGTGGACCACGTATTCACTCAATTATTACACCAAATTGCGGGTGCCCGATACTAAAGCCGGCCGGCATGATATGCTCTATACCCGTTATGAAAAGCAGAAAAATTTAAGTGAAAATGACTGCTTGATTGATAGCGTCGAGTATGTGCATAAATTAGGACTAAGTGAGCAGGATCTGCGCTATTTTGATACAACTAAAGACAAGCTAAGCTATAGCAATTACATTGAAGGCATGCCTGTTTTCATGGGGAAACACAGTCCTCAGGTCAGCACGAAATTGACGCAAGATACCGAAGAAGTTGCCTTTAGTAATTTAGAACTGCAAATTCCCATTCCATTTGATGGGCAAACACGGACACTGCCTGCTACTGGCACGGTGATCCAGCGTCTGGTTAATGCCGGTTTAAAAAAGACGGAAATTCAACGAATAATTGTGGCATATCGAATTGAAAAAGATCATAGTCATGATAGCTTGGTCAACTTGATTCCAACATATTACATTAAAGCCTACGACCAGTGGAAGAGTGCGCAAGAATGGGAAAAGCAAGATTTTAATAAGCTAGCGGTGAAAAGTCAGGGAGAAGGTAAGTAATTATGGATAGAAAAAGAATTGAATGGCTATTTTTCGTTGTTTTCCTATTAATTGACCTTTACCTAGGAATCGAAATCTGGCGCTCACCGATTAGTCTAAGTTCGACTGCAGGAACGACTTCTACCAGTATTAGAGCGGAAATGCGGGCAGATGGAATTGACCTTCCCCTGCATCTGTCACATAAGCAACAATCAGGCTATTATTTAGCAGCAAAAAATCGGGACTATCTATCCCGTAAAACTAATGGCTTAACGCAAGTGACAACCCATTATTCAAAAGCGGACAATTCTTTAACGGGTACGCCGAAGGCTGTAGTACTACTCAATGGTAATCGGAAAAAAATCTTGCAGCAGCTAGAAGATTTTAAAAATGACCCGGAAAATGTTCCTTATGGGAAAAAGTTTGTGTACGACCAAAGTATGTCGGGGGATGATACTTACTGCTATGTGCAAAAGACGTCTTATGGTCAAATTTATGATGGTGATGCACAATTGACAATTAATGTGCATAATAATCAGATTACTAACTACACGCTTTCTTACATGGGACCGATTAGTTCTGTGCGTGAATCGCAACTAATTATTAGCCCGTGGCATGCGGTGAAGGCCATGTATACTGACCGTGAAATCAGTAATAACTCGCGGGTAATTCAAGTAAAATTGGGCTATTCTAAATTGACTGAAGTACGTGGCAGCACCATAATGCTTCCTACCTGGTTGATTTTAGTCGAAAGCAAAGCAACCAAAAATATTACGGTTAAACGGGTTAATGCTTTTACAGCGCAAATTTTGCAGAGTGGCTCGTATAATGTCCAGAAAAATTAGAAAGGGAAAATTGGTGTGCGGGTTTCTGTTTTAGCTAGTGGATCGACTGGTAATACCAGTTTGATTGAAACTGGCCAGCATAAAATCCTGATGGATGCTGGCTTATCTGGTAAGAAAATCAAAACGTTATTAGGAGAAGTAGGAGTTGATATTAACGACATTGATATGGCCTTTTTAAGCCATGATCATTCTGATCACAGTAAAGGACTTGGGGTATTAATGCGCCGCTATCCGAGAATTGCGGCATTTGCCAACAGTGGAACATGGGAATATTTAAGTGAGTCGCACAAAATTGGTCAAATTCCCGTCCAGCAAATGAATATTATTGAACCCGGACAAACGAAGACTTTTGGTGATCTTGACGTAACTGCTTTTGCCACTAGCCATGATGCTGCCGAACCGCAGTATTACGTCTTTTCTAGTGCTGGCAAAAGGATGGCCTTTTTGACGGATACAGGTTATGTATCGCAAAAAGTCAAAGCGGTAATTGAAGATGCCGATGCTTATATGATGGAATTTAATTATGATGATATGATGCTCCGTAATGGTCCGTATTCATGGTCTTTAAAACAGCGAATTTTGTCTGATGTCGGCCACTTATCCAATGATGATGCGGGGCAAGCACTACTTGATGTGGTTTCTAATAAAACAAAACATATTTTTTTAGCACACCGCAGTCAGCACAATAATACAGCTAAGTTGGCCTACGATGCCGCTAAGCAAATCCTAGTCAATGGCGATGCTAATTTACCAAGTGATGTTAAAATTATGTTAACGGATCCAGACGAGCCGACTAATTTAGAACAAATTTAAAAAAATAAGCACATGTTTTTCAGTATACTAAACAAAGATATGTAAAGGAGATTACAAATGGACAATCGAAATTCTGGACGCAAGCAAAATGGTCTGGTTAAAACTGCCATTGTTGGTGTTGTCGCAGGTTTAATTGGGGGCGGCGCTTCCTATGTTGCCCTGGATCAAATTAACAATGCAAATCTGAATAATAATGCACAGACGACTATTAGTTCTAATAGTGCAAAAACATCAAAAAATAGTGCAAAAACTAGTGGTGTAATGACGCCGGCATATAATGACGTGAAGGGTGCTGTTGTTTCCGTTATTAATTTGAAACGACAATCAAGTAGTAGCAGCAATTCGATCTTTGATATTTTCGGTGATGACAAAGATGATAATGCTAGAGGCAAAGGCCGGCTGCAAACATACAGTGAAGGCTCAGGTGTTATCTACATGAAGTCAAATAACAAAGGCTACATTGTTACTAATAATCACGTTGTTTCTGGCAGTGATAAAGTTCAGGTTATGTTGTCAAACGGTAAAACCGTGAACGCTAGAATTGTCGGAACCGATGCTACGACTGACTTAGCTGTTTTAGCAATTGATGGGCAATACGTAACGCAAACGGCTGAATTTGGCGATTCCAAGAGTCTGCAAGCAGGGCAAACAGTTATTGCGGTTGGCTCACCATTAGGAAGCGAATATGCATCCACAGTCACTCAGGGGATTATTTCGGCACCAGCGCGTAGTATTACCTCTTCATCGGCTAACCAGCAAACAGTTATTCAGACTGATGCCGCAATCAATCCGGGTAATTCCGGTGGGGCACTGGTTAACTCCGCTGGTCAGGTTATTGGAATCAACTCAATGAAACTATCGCAATCAAGTGATGGGACTTCCGTTGAAGGAATGGGCTTTGCTATTCCGTCTAATGAGGTTGTGAACATTGTTAACCAACTGGTAAAGAAGGGTAAAATTGTCCGGCCGCAGCTTGGAATCAAAGTAATTGCACTGCAAGGAATTCCTTCAAGCTACCGTAAACACCTCAATATTAAGTCCAACTTGAAGAGCGGCATTTACATTGCGGGTGTGAATAAAAATAGTGCGGCAGCTAATGCAGGAGTTAAAGTTGGCGATGTAATAATAAAAGTTGACAATAAGGTTATTACAGATGTTGCATCGTTACACACCATTTTGTATAATCATAAAATCGGTGATACGGTGACTTTAACGGTTAACCGCGGTGGAAAAGAAATTAATTTACATGCAAAACTTGAAGCAAATTAATCTGGATAATATTCATTAATTGAAGATAAAAAAGGCTATACTTGGCGATTTTAGCTACAAGTATGGCCTTTTTGTTAATAAAAATGATGAGAAACATTAAATAGTTCGTCTTTTCTGTCTGTCAAGAAAAAAAGACTTGCTTTTTTCTTGTTGATAACTGTGGAAAACTTTGTGGATTGTGCATAAAGTGGGGTAAAGTGCTTTCGTTTTATTGTGGAAAACCTGTGACTTGTGTGTAAATACTAGTAAAAAGTTGATAATTCAAACAATTGTTCAAAGCGTCAAATCAGTGTTTTACGGGTAAAGTTTGTGAATGTTAACTGTGAAAAGTGTACATGTGGGTAATTTCAGCGGGTTTTTTAAAAATATTTTTTACAAACACAAATTATCCGCCTGTTTACAAAAATGACCACAAAATGTAGTTTTTGCTTGTGCACAACTGTGGAAAAACAAGGTGGAAACAATGAGAATTAGGGGATAAAATAGAAAACATGAATATCAAAATCGTCTGTGTAGGTAAGTTAAAAGAAAAATATTTTAAAGATGCGATTGCCGAGTATCAAAAGCGGCTCAGTCGTTTTGCTAAAGTTGAGTTAGTGCAAGTACCTGATGAAAAAGCACCAGAAAAACTCAGTGCTGCTGAACAAGAAAAGGTTAAAGAACTTGAAGGTCAGCGTATTCTTAATAAAATAAAGGACAAGGAATATGTTTATGTCACTGCAATTAAAGGCAAAGAAAGAACTAGTGAAGCATTTGCACAGGAATTAAAGGATTTGGCTACTTACGGCCACTCTGACGTAACTTTTGTCATTGGTGGCAGTCTTGGTACAAGCCAGGCTGTGAATAAGCGTGCGGATGAATTATTGAGCTTTGGAAAGCTAACAATGCCCCATCAACTAATGCGAGTGGTTCTAATTGAACAAATTTACCGCTGCTTTATGATTAATAGTGGCAGCCCATACCATAAATAAGACAAATTGGGGCCAAAAAGCTAATTTTTCAGGCTCAGTAATTTGTCGAAAAAAAGAAGTCAAAATTTAAATTAAGATAGGTTTTAGTATGAAAAAAGTCGGAATTCGTGAAGTCGCGCAGGAGGCTAATGTTTCTACTGCAACAGTATCCCGGGTCTTAAATAATCGGGGATATATTAGCCAAGAAACGCGGGATAAGGTGCAGGCGGCAATGAAAAAGCTGGAATATTATCCCAATGACTTAGCAAGAGCCTTATATAAGAAAAGAACATATACGGTTGGCCTAATTTTTCCCTCAAATGTGCATCCGTTTCAGGCGGAATTGATTCAGGACATTGAATATTTACTGTCAAATCAGGGGTATAAAGTTTTATTGTGCAATAGTCTAAATAATCCGGAAAAAGAAATTGCCTACTTAACGATGCTCAAAAAGAATCAAGTAGACGGTATTATTGTTGGTACGCATAATAAGCATATTGATGGCTATAAGAACACGAAATTGCCGGTAATAGCAATTGACCGTGATTTAGGAAAGAATACGGCAACGGTGTCCTGTGATAATTATGCTGGTGGTCAAATGGCCGTCCAATTGCTAATTGACCGTGGCTGTAAACAAATACTTGATATCCGGGGGGATAGTTCGATTAAGTTACCAGCAAACGAGCGAACAGTGGCTTACCGGGATTTAATGAAAAAATACAGCCTAGAGTCGCATGTTTTGGAGGTACCGTTTGTGTTAGCGGCAGACCAAAAACGGCAAATTATTGAGGATTATTTAGGTAGCCACCCCCAAATTGACGGTATTTTTGCTGGAGACGATTTATTGGCTTCATTGGCTATTTTTTACTTGGAAACACACCATAAAAAAGTTCCTGACGATGTTAAAGTTATTGGTTTTGATGGGGCAAAAGAGACGCTCTTATATAATCCGCGCTTGACGACAATTAGGCAGCCGATTGAACAAATTGCACGGACTGCTACTGAAAAGCTGATAAATGAAATAAAAGGTCAAAAAGAAACAGATCAATTAAAACTACCAGTAACCTTATTTACTGGGCATACAGTCTAACTAGCAACGAGCAGAAAGTGCCGTTGCTTTTTTTAGTAATTTTATGTAACCGGTTGACATATGTAACGGGTTGCACTATATTACAAGAGAATGAAAGTGCTAACAAGGAGATAGATTGATGGAGAAAAAAGCAACTAATAAACATGAAATATATTATCAGCCTAAGGATGTGTGGGTTGGCGATATTATGCCTTACGCCAAAGACGGGAAATTTTATATTTACCACCAACGTGATGAACGAATAAATGGCCCGATTACGGATCCTTTCGGGTGGTCGCTGGCAACAACAACGGATTTTGTTCATTATCAAGATTTTGGTGAAGTGCTTAAAAGAGGTAGTGATCAGGACTGGGACCAATTTATTTATGCTGGATCGGTTTTTGAGGCCAAGGGAACAATTCACGCCTTTTATACCGGCTACAATAAGGAATTTTTGAAAGCAAATAAACCGTCACAGATTTTATTACATGCGACAAGTAACGATTTTGTTCATTGGACTAAGTCAGCTAACGCTTTACAACTGAAACCGCAGCCGGGTTATGACGATCGCAATTGGCGCGATCCTGCCGTGATTTGGGACGAAGAAAACCAAGAGTACCTGTTAATCTTGGGTGCACGCAAAGGTCAGGACAAGCACCGGCTAACGGGACGGCTAGTTAAATATACTTCACCTGATTTAACTAATTGGCAATTTAAGGGCGATTTTTGGGCCCCTAATTTATACACCATGTTTGAAATGCCGCAGCTATTTAAGATGGGTGATTGGTGGTACTTAATTTATTCCGAATACAGCGTTAAAAATAAGGTCTTTTACCGCATGAGCAAGTCTTTGTCCGGTCCTTGGCTTAAGCCCAAAGATGAGGCCTTTGATGGACGGGCATATTACGCTGCGAGAACAGCTTTTGACGGCAAGCGCCGAGTTTTGTTTGGCTGGGTACCAACTAAAAAAGCAAACAATGATATGAATAATTATGAATGGGGCGGTACGTTTGTCCCGCAAGAAATTTATCAGCGTTCGGACAATACGTTGGGCGTGCGACCAATTGAAGAAATTTGTACGGCCTTTTCTTCACGTAAGAAGCTTGGGAATCAAGAACTAACAGCAGTTGATACGTTGAAAAAGCAAGTTTTAATTCATAATACCGGTGAGCATTTCTACTTTCACAGTACGATTAACTTTGATGAAACGGTTAGTGATTTTTCAATTCGGCTGTATCAAAATCCTGCAACTGATGAATCTTACGAATTTAGGTTTAACTTGGATGAAGGGCAATTAACGCTTGACAAGAATCCATGCTATCGCTGGTACCAGATGATGGATAAGGGCCTTAACCGGCCAATCAAGCTCAAAGCTAACCATGATTATGATCTGAAGCTAATTGTGGATGATAATATCTTGACTATCTATCTTGACGGGGTGGCATTAAACGCACGCGTTTATCATAAATTCGGTCGAGAATTGGCGGTAACGGTCACTAATGGCCGGCTCAAGCTGCGACAAAGTGAATTTTCAAATGACTATCAAAAATAAAAAGGAGAAGACTAATGGCAGATTATGACAAGATTGCCCGCGAGGTCCTAAAAGATGTTGGTGGCGCCGATAATGTTGTTAGTGCAACGCATTGTGTTACTCGTTTGCGTCTTATTTTGAAGGACATTAATCTAGCAGATCAAGACGCACTAAATAATATTGAGGGAACAAAAGGCGTTATCTATAATAGCGGTCAATTGCAAATAGTTTTTGGCCCTGGTGCTGTGGAAAATGCTTATGACGCGTTTGTTAAAGTTTCCGGTGCCAAACAGGTATCTGTTGATCAAATTAAGGACGAAGGGGCGCAAAATAAAAATAAATTTCAACAGGCTTTTAAGGTCTTTGGTGATATCTTTATCCCAATAATTCCGGCTTTTATCGGGGCAGCAATGATCTTAGGCTTGCGCTCATTACTGGCAACTCCAGGGATGTTCGGCATGACCAAATCGCTGGCCGAGCAGAGCGTCTATGTTGGTGATTTTTGCAAGTTTCTAAACGTAATTGCGACAACCTTCAAGATCTTACCGGTCTTAGTAATGTATTCGGCAACCAAGCGGTTTGGCGGCAACCCAATTTTGGGTATTCTAGTTGGATTTGTAATGATATCGCCAGATTTGGCTGATCGTAACGCTTTTGTCTTAGGAAAAGTTCATCCAGAATACTGGAACCTGTTCGGATTGAAAATTGCGGCGGTTGGCTTTCAAGGTGGTGTCTTTGCCGCAATTTTAACGGCATGGTTCCAAGCCAAGGTCGAAAAGCTGGCTAAAAAGTATGTTCCAGAAATGATTTCATATATTTTGGTGCCAATGATCACACTGCTTGCAGCTAACTTGTCACTCTTTTTGCTCTTTGGCCCGCTCGGCTTATGGATTGGTGATGTCCTTGGCGGCGTTATCAACTTCCTTTACATGAAGATGAGTGCTTTTGGTGCCTTTGTCTTTGCGGCAGGCTTGCAGCCATTAGTAGTTACCGGTACACACCAAGCAATTCAGGGAATTGAAGCTAATCTGATTGTTCAAACCGGTTTTGATTATATTCAACCTATTTGGTCTGTTTCAATTATTGCCCAAGGTGGTGGCTGTATTGGAATGTACCTGATTTTAAAGCAAAAATCTAAGGACCGCGATATTGCGATTTCCAGTTTTATTCCAACCCTAGTCGGAATAACAGAGCCCGCCATTTTTGCTGTTAACTTAAAATATAGTATTGTGCCGTTTGTTTGCTCCTTTATCGGAGCCGGTTTTGGCGGCGTCTACATGAAACTGTTCAATGTTAAGGGATTAGCACAAGGCCTGACCGTTCTTCCGGGCTTAACCGTTGCTCGGCCAATTGGCCCATATATTATTGGGAATTTGATTGCCTTTATTTTGCCAATCTTCTTTATCCTAATTTGGAATAAGTTTAGGCCAATCTTGCCGGAAAATAAGCGCCGGGTTAACCATAAGGAAAGTGAAATTCTTGTACCTACTGATGACAATTCGGTCTTAGCACCTGTTGATGGTGAATATTTACCACTGACGCAGGTTAATGATAAAACTTTCTCGCAAAAACTCGTTGGTGATGGCTTTGCTATTGAACCGGTCACAGGGGATGTTTTTGCCCCGGTTAGTGGTAAAGTGATCTCTGTTTTTCCAACTAAGCATGCTATTACGCTTGAAAGTGAAAACGGGGTTCAGATTTTGCTACATATGGGAATTGATACCGTGGATTTAGGAGGCAAGGGCTTCACCGTTTTAGTTAAAGACGGGCAAGATATTGCAGCGGGTGATCCGCTAGCCAAAATGGACTTGCAGGCAATTAAAGATGCGGGTAAACAAACGACCGTACTGGTCTTATTCCCAGACTATCAGAAGGGCTTTAATGTGAAAAACACGGCAACCGAGGTAAGCCACGGGAACTTGATGATTGAATTAAACAAATAATTCTTAAGCAAAAAGAGGACAGTTTTTCTGCGCCTCTTTTGTATTGTTTGTATCACATGAAAAAGTCTGTTTTAATGACAGTGATTAAGATATTCCGCTAGATTAGAAAGGAATTTGCAATGGCTGAAGCTGTTAAAGTTACCAATGAGCGCTATCGCCTCAAGTATCATGTTTCTACGCCGGGGGGATGGATGAATGACCCGAATGGCTTTTCGTTTTTTAAAGGCTATTACCACCTTTTTTACCAGTATTATCCCTATTCCGCACAAAAAGGGCCGATGCACTGGGGACATTATCGCAGTCGCGATTTAGTGCACTGGGAAGAGTTACCAATTGCTCTAGCACCAGATGACGAGCAAAATGTTTGTTTTTCAGGTAGCGCGATTGAGAAAGATGGTCGGCTGTATTTGATTTATACAGGGCACCAATATCATGACCTTAATGATCATACGCAGTTTACTGAAACGCAAAATATTGCATATAGCGATGATGGCATTCACTTTAAAAAAGATGCTCATAATCCAATCATTGCTGCTGCTCCAGCTGATAATACGCAGCATTTCCGTGATCCGAAGGTATGGCGCCAAGGCAAGTACTATTACATGATTTTAGGCAGTCAGGCGGCAAATGGCTTAGGACGGGCGTTAACTTACCGCTCTGAAAATTTATTCGACTGGGAATATTTGGGACCAATTGCTAACGCACAAACTAGTGCGCAAGAGGGCTTTATGTGGGAGTGCCCCGATTTATTTACACTAGGAGACCACGACATTTTATTGTGTTCGCCGCAAGGCATCGAACCCGATGGTTTACGCTTTTTAAACGAGTTTCAAACAGGCTATTTTAGTGGCAAAATGGATTATCAGCAGAACAAATTTACTCACGGGGCGTTTACAGAATTAGACCATGGACATGATTTTTATGCAGCCCAAACAATGCTTGCCCCAGATCATCGGCGGATTTTAATTGGCTGGATGGATATGTGGAATGCCAGCTTCCCGGAACAAGCCGACGGCTGGTCGGGTGCGCTGACAGTTCCGCGGGAATTAAGTTATGCTTCTGGTCATTTGTATATGAAGCCGATTGCTGAATTAATGAGTTTGCGAACTGAAAAAATTATGGCTGAAGAGGGAGTGGTAACATCCCTTGAGGTCACGACGCCGGATCCGCAGCATTGTGAACTGCTTTTTGAAGCCAATACGTCATCTTGGTCGGGTAATGAAATTAGTTTTACGCTCGAGAGCAAACAGCAAGATTTGGTTTCATTAACTTGGAATAAAAAAACTGGGCAAGTAACGGTTATCCGCGCTGATAAACCTGATGGGGATGATAAACGCTATGGTAATCTCCAGACTAGCGCAAGCTTAAAACTGCATATCTTCATTGATACGAGTTCGATTGAGTTCTTCTTAAATGATGGTGAACTGGTCTTTTCAGAGCGTTATTATACCGAGAATCAACCGCAAATCTTCTTTAGCACTGATAAAGGAATTAAGGCAAAAGTCGAAGGTTATACTTTGGCACAATAAACTCTAGCTAAAAAGAGCAGCAGTGGTGGTTAAAACATCACTGCCGCTCTTTTATTATTTTAATGTAAATAAGGCAACGTTAGTGGCTAATAAAAGACCAGCGGCCCATAACCAATCGCTGCGTTTAACGGGAACAGCCACGATGACCGAGCGCTTGGCATCTTCGCGAAAGCCGTGCGATTCCATTCCCTGTGCCAAGTTTTCGGCCGAGTTAAGCGCGACTAGGATAGCCTTAAAATAGAGAACGGGAGACCAAAAACTAAGATAAACGCCACGCATCATTGCCGCTGTGCGAATTTGTTTAACGGCAGTTTGCATGCGTGGAATAATGTTGAGTGCTGCTAGGACCCCGTATGCGAATTTGCTAGGTAAATGAAAATTCTGTTCAAATGAACGCGCCAATTCTTCGGCACTAGTTTTTTGGGCGACACAGCATATTGTCAGCGTATAGACGTAGATTCTGCTAGAAAGACTTAAAGCGTTGGTTAAATTGGGCTGAGGTGCAAACCAGTAGAGTGTGGCAAACACGGTAAAGGCCGCAATTAACGGCACGGTAAAAGTTAACAGGAGATTTTTAACTTTCATGTGGCAGTAAAGTAAATAGCACGTGCAAAAGCCGATAATTAGCACATTGGTAATTAGACTGGTTTTAAAAGATATTTCAACCGAAATAATTAAAGCGACAATGAATTTAAAACTGGGATTCATAACAAGCCTCACTCGTCTACGTATGTTAATTGTTGCTGGTCAAATACAAGGTGGTAATCGCACCAATCTGCCAAATTAGTTAGTTCATGGCTGATAATTAGAAGTGTCTGCCCTCTTTTTTCCTGGCTTTCGCGCAACAGACCCATTACTTTTTGTGCCGATTCGTGATCTAAGCCGCTTAAGGGCTCATCAATTAATAAAACGTCTTGATCAGCAATTAGCATTAATAAAATTTGTAATTTCTTTTGTTGACCGCCCGAAAGTGAGTAGACGACTTGGTCTAGTGTCTGGTCAAGATCAAGGTCTTTCACCTCTTTCGCGATTTTTTGATCGGAATAAAAGTTGCTAGTGCGCATTTTTTTACTGAGGTTAAGTTCATCTTCAACGGAAACGTTAATAAATTGATCACTTGCACTTTGAAATATCTGCCCGACTTGACGCAAATATTTTCGCATGCGCAAGTTGCGAATTTCTTTTTGGCGGTAAGTCAAACTACCAGTGTATGTGAGCATCTTGGTTAGCGCATTGAAAAGCGATGTTTTCCCCACACCATTAGGGCCAGTGATTAGGGTGGCTTTGCCTGCCACAATCTTTAAGTGCTCCTGTTTTAGCAGTAACCGGTTCTGCTTAATTAAGGTATTAGTAAGTTCAAAGCAGCTTGTTTCATTAGTTGGTAGGGCAAAAGAATAATGCTCGTGGTGGTCATTTTGCTGAAGAAGCTGCTTTTTTTCGGCAGTGCTTAAGGCAGTAACCTGGTGACCGGTAAATTTAAACAAACAGTCACAAATACCCTCATAATCGGCTAGAACATGGTCGCTTAGAATAATTGTTTTTCCTAAGTCACGAAGATGAGCCAACTTTTTAATTAAAAATTGGCGGGCAGCAGGGTCGCAACTTGCAAAAGGCTCATCAAGCAGAAAAAGATCGACATCCATTGCAATTAAAACAGCAAGAGCTACTCGTTGCTGCTCACCGCCAGACATAGTATTGATTTTTTGATCAAGCAGCTGGTCGATCTGGGTAAAAGAAGTTGCTTTTTGCAATCGTTTTGAGTAGTGCTCACGGTCGATTTTCAGGTTTTCAAGTGCAAAAATGATCTCTTCACGTGGTGTTGCCATTGTGAATTGCTCGCCAGCATTTTGAAACATCATTGCACTCTTAAGCCCATTAAGATCGACAGTTCCACTAACTTTACCAGCATATTTAGGATAAAGGCCAGCTAAAATTTTTAATAGCGTCGATTTACCGCAACCTGTTGGCCCGATTAATAAGGAAAATTTGCCCGTCGGGATATTAAGATTAACATCTTGCAAAATAGGCTTTTTTTCATCATATGAAAAAGTAAGGTTTTTAGTTTTCAGCAATTTTTTAACCAATCTAAAAAAGTCGCTATGGCATAAAAGCCAGGCGACGTTAAAATTCAGTGCTTTTCCCTTCGCTGGCATTATCCATAGCAGGTTCAGTGGGTATATTCTCAGCCAAGATGGCACCCCAATATTTCAGGTCAATTATACATAAAAGCAATTTTCTTGTCTAGTTGCGGCAAATTAGGCGCCGTTAATAGCACTTAAGGCTCAACTTCTATCACAGATGTTAAAAACATATAAATAGCGGCGCTTTTTGCTATATAATAAAATTATGAAAATAAATTACTAATTAGAAGGTGACATCATGGCAGCAGTTAAGCTAGAACAATATTTGGTAAGTGTATTGGATTCAACTAATGCGGATACGAATGAAGTCCGGCTAAAGCCCGGAAACAAGGCCTTTAACCTGTTTAGGGTTTACCTTGAAAATCATAATACGGGCATTCACCGGTACCAAACCAGCAATCCCACAATTTTGTACGAAGCTGAAGGCATGGCAAAAACTAAAATTAACGGACAAAACTTAACTTTAAAAGCGGGTAATTTGCTGTTTTTGCAAGAAAAATGTGGCTATGAGGTCGAAAAACAAGGGAAAAATGATCTTTTGGTCAAATTAGAATTTAGTTCAAAGGTTAATTGCGCGGATTTTCTGGGAGAAAAAACAACGCTCAATTCACGTGAACAAAAAGTAGCCGAACAGCTTGTTCAGATTCTCAAGACTAAGAGACTATTAAGTTTGCGCTGCTCACAAATGTCGCGCCCGAGTCAGTTAATGAAAAAAGTTATTGATGAATATTTAAACCACAATCTTTTTACGCGCAGTATTATTGCAGCCGAATTGCGAATACTTGTGATTACGGCAATTAGAAATCAAGACCTGGAAACAGCGCCAGCTAATCAACATAAGTTTGCGCAAACGGCGTTAGAGCGTTACATTGATGCAAACTATACTGATATTACTTTAAATAAAACAGCAGAACACTTTGGACTCAACCCGAATTACTTTTCCAGTTTAGTTAAGCAAAAAACTGGTAAGAGCTTTGTTGAACATGTTGATGAACGCCGGATGCAGGAGGCACGCAATTTGCTTGCTCGGCCTGACATTTCGGTTAAAGAAATCATCGCGCGGGTCGGTTATAACGGTAAATCATTCTTTTACAAAAAGTTTAATGAATATTACCATGAAACGCCGGTACAAATGCGTGCGGAACTGTTTAGACAAGCCAATATCAATTTAAAGTAAGAGCAATATTTTTATCAAAAAAGGAGCGGACTATTTTGCAGAGCGCTCCTTTTTAAGTTACATTTTTTCTAAACGTTTAATTCGGTCACTTGTAGGCGGGTGACTGTCGAATAAGTGGGTAAGACCATGTCGTTTACGTAGCGGATCTTCGATATACATGCCAGCACTACTTGGATCAGCAGCTTTCATGGGGTCAGAACCGTCAATTTTTGTCAAAGCAGAAATCAAACCGTGAGGATTACGGGTCAACTCAACTGAAGAAGCATCTGCTAAATATTCACGGTTGCGTGATAAAGCCATTTGAGCAAGACTGGCACAAATAGGTCCTAAAATAAGTACAAAAATGATCGCCACGATTTTGAAAATAACGACAATAGTATTGCCATTATCGTTGTCACTGTCGCGATCATCATCAATCCACCAAATATAGCGACTGGCAATACCTGATAAATATGAAATGACACCAACCAGTACGGCTGCAATAGTGGAAACCAAGATATCATAATTTCTAATATGTGAGATTTCGTGACCTAAAACGCCCTCAAGTTCCTCGCGATTCATCATGTCAAGTAAGCCCTGGGTGACAGCAACCGCAGAATGGTTTGGATCCCGTCCGGTTGCAAAAGCATTAGGACTAGGATCATTGATAATAAAAACGCGTGGCATTGGTACTTTGCCGACTAGCGCCATATCTTGAACAACGTGCCATAAAACGGGGTTGTCTTGTTCATGAATTTCTTGGGCATGATTTAGACTCATAACCATATTAGCGGGATTAGGCAAGACAATTAACATGTAAATCGCACTAAAAATAAGCGCAATAATTACCCCTAATAAAGGTCGATTGCCCCAGATAAAACCTAATCCGGCACCAACTAAGGCGAGAATAATGACAAATAAAATCAAGATGCCAGTAGTTTTGCGTTTGTTGCTGGCAATTTGTTGAAATAACATAAAATTGACCTATTGCTTAAAATTTAACTTTAGGTACTTCTTTTTCAGCTTCACTCGTTTGTAAGTAATCAACTTTGCGGAATCCGTGGATATTAGCAACGATATTGGAAGGAAAAGTTAACAACTTTTGATCGTAAAGAGCTGCAGATGAATTGTAAAGTTGCCGTGAATAAGCAATTTTATTTTCAGTGTTGGTTAATTCTTCCTGCAGTTGAGCAAAGTTCTGGTTAGCTTTTAAATCAGGATAATTTTCCGATAAAGCAAAGATTGATCTCAAAGTATCAGAAATTTGGTTAGAAACCTTTAGCGTTTGGGCATGATCATCACTTGGAATAGCAGTCAACTGGTTCCGCAATTGAACAACTCTTTCCAGAGTTTCACTTTCATGCTTGGCATAGCCCTTAGTAGTTTCAACTAAATTAGGAATCAAATCATTGCGCCGTTTTAATTGCACATCAATCTGGCTCCAAGATTCGTCAGTGTAAACTTTAGCTTTTTGTAAGCCGTTATAGATTGCAATATAAATTGCGATGAGCAGGATAACAATAATTGCAATAATTATTATTAACCAAGTTGAATTTGACATAATTTTTCCTCCTTATGTTTATTCAATTATAACTGATAAAGTTAAACTTGAGTATTAAAAAAAGCTTTAGCAGCATTTGCAGGTAAAGCTTTAATAATTATTAAGTTTTATAGTAGTATCAATGCCCAGCCAATTAGTGTCAAGATGATTAAACCGGCGTATTGCATTAATAGCCATTTTTTGAAAAATTCACTGCGGGAAACAGTTGCATTTTGAGTAAAAGTTTTTAAAACAAGCATATTGGCCATAGAACCAATTGGTGAACCGAAGCCACCGATATTTGATCCCAAAAAGAGGGCTTTGGCAAATGTAGTAAACTTGCCGACTAAAATAGTTGCTGGAACGTTGCTAATGATTTGACTAGAGATAATAGAAGTAAAGTAGGTAGATGTCTCAGAGTTAACCATGGTGTGAATCAGGGTAACAATCATTGGGATCTGCTGGATATCGCTAATAAAGATAAAGAAGCAAGTAAAGGTTAGCAGCAAGGCGTAGTCGATTTTTAACAAAATGCGCGGATTAATTATTAAAGCTAAGATAGCTGCTACAATCATTGGGATTGCAACGTTAATAACTTTGAAAACACCCAAAAAGAATAAAGCAAAAACTGCGGTAGTAATCACAGTTGGGCGTACGCTGATATTAATCTGTTTGATATCCTGAACGGGAATTTTTTTCTGTGGGATAAAGTGAAAAATGATGAAAGTAATCGCGACAGCTGCAAGCAAGTATGGCAGTGACCATGAGAAAAATTCTAGTGCAGTGACGGAATATTTGCTAACAAGAAAAATGTTATGTGGGTTACCCCACGGAGTAAATGCGGCTCCGATGTTGGCTCCCATTCCGATTAAGGTAACTGGTAGAATTTGCGGTAAATCGCATCTTTTAGCAATGTTTAAGTACAAGGGAATTAATGTAAGCGCTGTTATGTCATTACCCAAAAACATCCCAGAAATGATCGCCAGTAGCGTAAACAGGATATTGAGCTTGCGCATGTTATCGGCAATACTAGTTAATTTGTAAGCTAGTACATCGAGAACATGCAGGTAAGCATAAATTTGAATAATAATTAACATCGCGGCGACAGAAAAGATTGTGTGTAAGTTAATATCCGCCGGCCGAGGTCTAGCAAAGAAAAGACTGATTACCGTCACCACAACGGTAATTTGCAGAATTTTATCACTAAAGATCTTTTTTAAGACGGTCATAAAATGTCCCCTTTCACAAGTTACAATCATCTATAGTTGCTATATCCATTTTGAGCTTTTTTTCCTGTATACGCAATATAAATATTTGGATAGAAAAAAAACCATAAAATAAATAGCGGATAAAAGGGGCCAATAAACATAACTTTTGACTTCTGAACTTGTTCCACCCTATACTTGAGGAAACAGGCATTGATTAGGAGGAATTTTTATTATGAGTAATTCAGAAACAGTTAATGTTAATATTAAATCTGCTGCTGCAGATAAAGTAAAAAACCAAGTTGAAGACGGTCAAATTGTTTTGCTATCTTTGAATGATGGTTCAAACAAATACTCAGATGTTGGCGGTTCTTGTGCTGCTGGCTCACGTTTCCAATTTGTAATTTTGGATAAACAGGATCCTGATTTCTCAATTGAAGTTGAAAACAATGCTGGTCTTAAGATTTACACTAGTCCTGCTGAAATGCAATATCTTGGCAATGACCTAGTTGTTGATGTGAAAAATGCAGCAATGAGCTTGTCAGATGATAGTGGTGTTATTGACGGCGCAATGACAATAAATGAATACAAGCCATCAGATCAATAAATAGTTTATAATAATTTTAGTTAAAAGATTTGGGAAGACATTCTTGGTGGATTGTCTTCTTTCTTTTTAATCAAAAATATTTATACTTGTTTTGCAAAAATAGACTTAAAACAGGAACGTCTTAAGCCAACCCTTGCCTCATTATGTCTGACGTGTTAAACTGAATAAGATTTTCGAAAATCTGAAAGGAAGTATAGTACTATGCGTAAAGGTGAAAATTACAACACTGGTTGTGAACCAAACCAAAGACCTAAGAACAAGAAAAACGGTAAAAAGCGCGTTGCTCACGTAGCAGCAGTTGTTGCTTTCTTGAACAAGGCCAAAGCAGACGAAAACAAATAATCTGCTAGTAAAGAATTAAAAAGACAGATCATGTAAGTGATCCGTCTTTTTTTATTATCTAAATTTGAGTAAAATTAACATAAACATGAGTTAAGGGCAAAAGGAGCTGTTTTAAGTGAAATTTCAGTGCAGTGCATGCGGATTACGGATAAATTCCAGACATTTTAAACAAGAAGGACTAGTTAATCCGCAATTAACCAGTATTTGCGATCTCTGTATTCAACGTGGAGAACAACCAGCCGATTTTGCCAATGTTGCCGTTAATATTTTTGCGCAGGGCTTACTCTATACTTTTATTGGCCTAAGCGATGACAATGTTCAATCTGCACCTTTTTTCGTTACTAAAAAAGAAAACCGCAAACGCTACGAAGCTTTTATCCAAGATTATGATGGCAACGACTTAGCTCAGCAGCAATTGCCACGACCAGACTTTAATCAAGCCGTAATTGACAGTGAGAAAGGCAGCCTTGAGTTTGTTCCTAGTATGGAACTAACTTTTGCCGAAAACTTGCAAAAACTTGGTCTAAAAGTTGATTTTAAACTAAATGAAGTTGATTACATTGATCGTGAGCGTATTCGGGCTAAGTATCATTATCGCTGTCAATACTGCGGTCGGCGTGGTCGCAGTGTCGATCATAAGGACCCAGTATCGTTATCGCATAATAACGATTTTGACAACTTAATCTTATCTTGCCAAGAATGCAATCGCATTAAATCCAACATGCCCTATGAATTGTTTGTTCAGTTAAATGATCAAATTCCTAAAATTAACCAAAAATTGGTTAAGTATGAAAATGCGCTGGCCACGCTTAAAGGCGAGTTCGACCAAAAGCGCCGTGAGTTAGCAGCTACTATGCACCTCAAGGGTGTGGTTAATGATCCGGAACTAAATCAAATGCGTAAACAAAATAAAAAATTACAAGACGCAATTGATAGTCTGGAAAGCGATTATAAGGACTTGCGTTCTTTGCGTGAGCAGCACTTTATGACAGGCTGGAAATTAATGCTTGAGAATAAAAAAGAAGATATTATTTAAATTTGCTTGCGGATTAAGAATCCACCGTGGTTGCTATTTTTGTTTTTTTACAAGCTACTTTTTCTTGCCTTTTTGCATCTTTATTTTGTGCAAAGAGGTGAGCAATTCAAAGGCGCGATCTTGGCTAGGTGTGTTTTCAACAACAATTGATTGAGCAATGTGATTGATGTCAGCTTCTTGCTGCGCCTAGATCATTTCTTCATTACTAGGATAACTTATTACCTCAAAGTGACAAACTCAACGCCTGTGATTAGTAAAGTTGATTAAACACACAGAATTAATTAAAAGAGCCTGGGGAAAAAGCTTTTGGTATTCTTCGTACTTCTGGTACGCGACTGATAGTCGTGCCTAATTTGATGGAGCAGCTTTTTAAGCACCATCACTTTTGTTTCTGCTTAGAACCGCCTGAGATTGCTTTCGGTTTACGTTCAATCAGATGGCTAAATCGGTCCACTTCTACTGTCGTTTTTTCAGCCAGTCTGTTTAGCCCCTGATTGTTTTCTTCACTTCTTCCACTAGTTCCTGTTAGAGTGCTAATGTTTTATCCTGCAGTTTAGCTTGGAAACGGTCACGGTCAACGGCCTTCCGCCAAAAAAGAATACTTGTTGGCCTCAGTTTCAAACTTGGTGCCATCAATAAAAAGGGCATGTTCATAAATCAGGCACTCTTCCTGGAGCAAGTGATTAAAGTAAAGAAAACACTTAATTTTTCACTACGCAAATAAACAATTAAGCTATTTGTTTAACTATCAAGTTAATAAATATACTTGAAAAGCAGAAAAAAGCCATACCAAATATGATTTGTTACGGCTTTTATTAATCTTTCTGTTAAACTTTTTCGGCTTAAACGAGCATAACTTTCATCAGGAATCTATTCCCAAATTATCACCTTTTTTGCCGCCTACTTTATCGCAGTAGTTTGCTGAACAACTATTATCTTTTCTTTTAGTTTAGGGTAGTACAAATATGATTTCTTGTTTGTAATTATAATTGCACCATTAGCACCATTTTTAGGTTCCAATACATATGCATTATCACTGGATTTTTTATAAATTCCGTGATCGAACTCCTTACCCTGAAAATAGAGTCGATAGCCATTTGCTCGCTTTACCGCGAAACCAATGTTTACGTTATCTGACAGAGCTGTATTATTAGAAAAAGCTCCAATAATACTCGGTGGATTTTTCGTTGCATCAAACAGAAAAAATAGCGTAATTACAAGTAACAAGCCAAGGATATAAGTACTGATTTTATAATAATTTTTTTTCATATTCTCTTCAATTAAACTGCTTTAACGCCGCTGATTTGGCTTATAGACATATTTGTTCAAATCTTCTTTGCAGTCATTGATAGTAAAGCCATATTCATATTCGTGGACGCCGTCAAAACTTTCTCTCTTATCAACATTAAAATATGCACCTATAGCGCCAAGTATATTTACCATATCCAGAAAGCCGTCAAAAGAATAGACTGCTATATACAATGCGCCATTTATTGACTTTTCACATTTGTACTCATATAGATCTTTAATGCCCTGTTTTAAAAGCAAAATTAGGTTATCTCGATTGACCTCATCCATTCTTAGTCAGCTCTTTCTATTTGAAATGCAGCAGTAAGCTAAAAAACAACAGCGGACGTTGATAAATGTTTAGAAGAAGTAGAACTACATATCCGTGACTGCCTACGTTAGGAATAGTGATATTATTAGTGCAAGTTACATTGAGGGTTTCAAAAGCCGCTCTTGCCACCTTAATAATTTTCATAATCTTACCACTATAATTTGAATAAAGATAGGAGAAATACGTTTAATTTCTATGGGAAACAAAAAATCAATAGTTTTTGCTATTGATTTCTTAACTATGCTAGTTGCTTTTAAAAGCCACGCAATTGCACTGTGATCATAATGCACACTTTCTTGTCACAGCACTAGCACTATTAATATTTTGATTTTCAATAAATCAATTAGTCACCAAGTGGATAAGACATTGTAGTGAGTTGCGTGATTGCTGTTTTAAGATACCAAACAGCTTCCTTTACTTCGGCAACAGTTACTTTATCAGATTTTTGAATAAGAATAGCGTTTGTTAATGCACTGTCATAGTTTGCTTTTAAGTTTGTGTATGCACTATTTATTTTTCTATCTTTTTCTTGATCGATTAGTTTAGCCAGTTCCTGTTTATCAGTTTCTGAGGCAGTTTTTTGATCACTTTCAGCCTGAGCAGCGGTATTTATTGGGTTTAATTTAATACCGCTAATATATTTGACATCACTTGCCTTGATAAAGTTGTTGCCATAATTTAATTTTTGCTTTTCAACAGGGTGAGCGGGACTAGAATTTGTTGTCGCTGAATTATTAGCATCGATAACGCTGGAATTTTCATAATTTAGGCAGTGATAAAATAACTCGGCCTTCTTTTCCTCGGGTATCCAAAGATACATTAGACCATCAACCGTGAGGTCCCTGTACTTTTGCTTTTTAATGCTTTTACCGATTGATTTGCCAGTAGTATCGTAAAGCTGGACGGTGTCACCAGAAAGTGGCTGAACAAAGGTGTAAGTTAAATCTTCATAATTTACGATTGGCAAGTTTACCTTTAAAGAAACATTATTTTGATCAATATATTCATCTGGATGGTCGTGTAGTCTAAAAATATATCCTTCAAAACCATCATTGGCATATGGAATCACAGCTAGATCAACTTTGATTTTCTGACCCTTTTTAAGAGTACGTTTAATAGAAGAATAGTTGACTGTAGTTGTTGATGACTTAGTTAACACTGTTGCGGTGGCAACGCCGTTATACCGTTGCGCATGACCATCAATATAGCCGACATTAGCAGCTTTAATATAGTGACCTTGACCCAATGAATAAAAGTTTTTACCTTTTATTTTGGCTGTTGGCAAGTATTCAATTTTTAAATGTCGTGCGGAATCATCTTCATAAAAAAAGTATGTTGGAGCTTCAGTTGCAGATTTAATTTTGCCTTGGTAGCTCACAATATCTTTTTTAAATAGTTTTTTGCCTGTGGCATGACCATTTTTGTTATAAACAAACGAATTGTGATTTAAAATCAGTTTGTTTTTCTTTGTGTTTTTGCCATTTTGATTTATAACGACGGCTGCATCAAGATAATAGTTGTTGGCAAGCTGATAATAAGTACGACCATTAATTTTCTTAGTGCCATAATAAGGATAGGTACCATAATTTTCTCCAGTATCCCTCACGCTGTTAACATCTGTCATGGCAAAGCCTTTTTTGTCGACCCTAAAGTCTGCAGGTATCAAATAGGCCTTTGAAGTTGGGTCTTGCTTAATTTTGATTTTATTACCAAATTGGTTATAAACGTAGTCATCTTCTAGCAGTTGAACTGTTCCTTTTGCTTTTTTAACGCTCTTCTTAGCAGCCAAAACTGGTTGTACTTGAGCTAAAACTGTCGATAATGGAGTGATTGCTAATACTGTTGCTGTTAGCCCAATTCTAATCTTTTTTGTTAATTTCATTTTTAACCTCGTAAATGATCTTAAACCTCATAATCAAATCTATTATAGATCACTTTTTTATAACTATATATATAAATCTGAGTTCAACATAAAGCTATTTAAAAAATCGGTCTTTTTTCTTCTTGTAAATTTCATCTTTTAACCAATTTAACCAGCAAGCCGGTCTATAATGAAGGTATGAGAAGAGAGGTTATGTTATGAAATCGAATAGCATGAATAAATTGAAAAAAAGCAAAATTGCAGTTACTGCACTCTTGCTCTGCTTGCTGTGCCTGACTGGCTTCACGGCGACGACTAAAGCCGATACGCCAGCTGGCACGTCACTAAGTAATGAAACTAATTCTTCAGCCGATAGTGGTTTATGGACGGGTAAAGACGGTGACTGTGATTGGAAATTTGACCTAGTCACCAAAACGCTCACAATTAGTGCCCCCGCAAAAACAAGTCAGCTGTCAAGTACGCCTTTTAAAAAGGAATTTAACTGGTCTGACATTATTGAGCACATTGTCTTTGAAACCCCGGTTAGTCTGGCTTCTGATTCAAGTTCAAAATTTGCAGATTTAAGAAGTCTGCAAGATATTAAGGGCTTAAACCAGGTGGATACCAGTGAGGTAACTAGCATGGTACGGCTTTTTGCTGATGACCCGAATTTGACTAGTCTTGATGTCAGTCATTTTGACACTGGCAAAGTGACCGATATGAGTGGTATGTTTGAAGATTCTAAAGTTAAGCAGCTTGATTTGAAGAATTTTAATACCACCAAGGTTACTGATATGTCAAAAATGTTCTATTCTACTGCAATAGAACAGCTCGACTTGAGTAATTTTGATACAAGTAGTGTTACCAATATGGCAAGCATGTTTAGTTATACGAAGTTGGCCCAGCTTGATCTGAAAAACTTTAATACTAAAAAGGTTACCGATATGAACGGCATGTTTAGAAATAATAGCTTTGCTAGTCTAGATGTAAGCAATTTTGATACACGCAACGTAACCAAGATGAATGGTATGTTTGAAGAACTAAAAAATGTGACTAACCTTGATTTAAGTAATTTCGATACCAAAAATGTCACTACTATGAGCTATATGTTTGCTAATTCAAAAGCTTTAACTAAGGTAAACACTGCCGGCTGGGATACGAGCAGCTTAAAAGATACTTCGAATATGTTTTACAATGCAATCGCTCTGACAGATTTTGATTTAGGTAATTTGAATACCCGTAGTGTAAAAGATATGTCTTACATGTTTTCGGGGTTTACACATCTAGACCAAGTAGACCTAAGTAAGCTTGATACTGGCAGCGTAATCTATATGGTGGGAATGTTTGAAAATATTAAAGAAGTTAAAAAGATTGATGTTAGTCACTTTGATGTCCGAAAAGTAATACGTACTTTTAATATGTTCAAGGGTGATACCACTCTAGAGGAAGTTAACTTAAAAGGATGGAATTCAAAGAACCTAAAAGATATGGGAGGCATGTTTAGAAACGACAAAAGTTTAGTTAACGTTGATCTAAGATCATTAAATACTAAAAGCGTTAAAAGCATGAATGATATGTTTAGAAACGATGCAAAACTGCAGAAAGTTGACCTGCGCGGGTGGAATACGCGAAAGACTGTAGCTACTGCTAGAATGTTTATGAACTGTCCTGAGCTTACTTATGTTAATCTACACGGCTGGCACATGGCTGAATTAGAAGATTCAACTCTAATGTTTTACAATGACCACAAACTTGCTCTTGTTGATTTGAGTCATTTTAATATTCATAATAGCCAAATATTGAAACAAGCTGGTAATCCAGAGGGCTTTGCCGTTAAGCTGGGCCATTACCGTCTGCGCAAGAGCTCTGGCGTTGGTCATGGTTTTAAGCATATTCAGGCAGTTGGTAAGGGCACTGTTAGAAAGCCAAAAGGTAAAAAATATACTGAAAAGCGACTGCTTAAACTTTATAATCATTCAGCCAAAAAGAGTCCAATGGGAGTTTACGTAATGTATAACGGTAAAAAGCCATATTTTCCTAAAGGATTATCAATTAAATAATTTTGTAAAACAAAAACAGGATTAGTTCATGTTAGTGCATGAATCAATCCTGTTTTTTTAATGCCCTTAATCTTTTTGCGGAAAATTCATTGAAGTCAGTTGGATCTTGGTTGTCTTGAGGTACCACATGGCTTCTTTCACCTCGCAAATCATTACTTTACTTAGTATTATAGCTCAAATGCTAAGCTTTTAATATAACATCTGAAGACCCTGCTATCTGTAAAAAGATAAAAAATCGTAATAAAATATGCTGACTTATTATCTGGTGCCGATTTAAGCGCGAAAACAGCTTATAATAAAAATAAGAGAAAAGAGGTCATGAAATGAAACAGCATTTGTTTACAAAAAATAAAAAGATAACTGCAAGAATCGTTGCAATACTTAGTTTATCCTGCTTAATCAGTGCAGTAGCACTCACTGTTCAACCTACCACCAAAGTTTTGGCTGATACAAGGGATACTATGAACAATTTGGGCTACTGGACAGGTAAGGACGGCGACTGTGAATGGAGCTATGATGTTGGTACTTGGACATTAACCATCAGTGCAACTAAAGAGGGTAATAGTATGTCGTCCCAACCGCTTTATCAAGCACTCGCCTGGCATCAAAATATTAGACACATTGTCTTTAGCTCGCCGGTGAAGCTTCCAGCTAATTCAAGCAAAAAATTTCTTGGGCTAAGTAGCTTGGAAGATTTCAGGGGATTGGATTTAGTTGATACAAGCGACGTAACCAATATGTCAGAGTTGTTCATGGGGGATGGTGCGTTGACTGGGCTAGACTTAAGTCATTTTAATACTAGTAGTGTGACTAACATGAGTAGAATGTTTTCGCAAACTAATCTGGCAAAACTTGACCTTCACGGGTTTAAAACTGAAAACGTGACTAATATGAGCGGCATGTTTTTAGGTGCAAAAATTACCAACCTAGACTTAGCAGGCTTAAACACCCAAAAAGTAACTAACATGTCTGACATGTTCAGCAATTTGGATACCGAAAGGCTAAACCTGTCCAAGTTAACTACCAAAAATGTGACCACAATGAGCGGTATGTTCAGGGCATGCAAGGCTAAACAAATTGATTTCTCAAACTTTGACACTAGCAACGTGACTGACATGAGTCACATGTTTGCTTCTTGTAAAGCAGAAAAGCTTGACTTGTCGAGCTTCAATACTGGTAAAGTAACCAATATGAGTGACATGCTTAGTGGAGTTGATACCGATAATCTGGATTTAAGTGGCCTGAACACGAGCAGTGTCACTAATATGAGTGAGATGTTTTCAGGTAGCAAGGTAAAACAGTTGAACCTGTCTCATTTTAATACTAGCAAAGTGACTGATATGGCTAGTATGTTTAAAGGGTTAAATACTGCCAGTTTAGACTTAAGCAGTTTTAACACTAAGAATGTTACCAATATGGCTTCTATGTTTGCAGGAAGTGGATTAAAAGATCTGGATTTGTCTAACTTTGATACCAGTAAAGTGACCGCAATGAACGGTATGTTTAGCAAAATGGGCATAACCAGTTTAGATTTGGGTAATTTGAATACGAGCAGTGTCACCAACATGAGTGAAATGTTTTCAGATGATGCTGCGTTAACAAAACTGAATTTAAGCGGCTTTGATACTAAAAATGTGACTAATATGAGCCGAATGTTTAATGGTTGCCAAGGCCTGCTTGATTTTGACATTGGCCATTTTGATACCAGCAAAGTAACATCTTTTGCCGGCATGTTTGCGAATCTACCACAGATTAACAGTTTGGATCTTAGTCATTTTAAGACCAAGAGAGTAACTGACATGAGTAGTATGTTTTCAGGGGATACGGCTCTAACGGATCTGAATTTAATGGGATGGAATACCAATCAGGTCGGGAATATGAGCCAAATGTTTAGCAATACAGGCTTGGTAAAAATTGATTTGAGTCACTTTAAAACCAAGCGTTTAACTAATGTCTTCGGCATGTTCAAAGGTGCTGCTAATTTGAAAACGGTCGATCTGCATAAGTGGAACACACGAAAAGTCAGGCATTTAGATGAAATGTTTATGAACTGTCCAAAGCTGGTTAATGTTAATTTTCACGGCTGGCGTTTATTGAATTCAATTTCTTTTGGTGCAATTCGCATGTTTGCCGGTGATTATCAACTTGCTAGCGTTGATTTGAGCGGTTTTAACAAAAATAATAGTCGAATATTGCAAAATGCTGGCAATCCAAAAGGTCTAGCTGTCAAACTGGGGCATTATCGTTTAGCTAGAGATTCAGGCATTGGACATGGCTATAAACATATTCGTGCTGTTGGCAAAGGGACTATCCTAGCTCCTAAAGGTAAAAAGTATACTGAAAAACAATTGCTAAAACTGTATAGTCGTTCTGCTAAAAAGTGTCCTAAAGAGACCTACGTAATGTATAACGGCAAAAAGCCGGTCATACCAAAATGGCTTAAAATCAAATAACTTTACAAAAAATAAAACAGGATTAGTCCTCATTAATTGTGGGATAATCCTGTTTTGTCCTTATTAGTCGCTTTCTGGGAAAGCGAAAGCAGTTAGTTGCAGCTTAGTTGTTTCCAATAGCCAGACTGCTTCTTTTACCTGTGCAATCGTAGCCGAATTAGATTGCAAGACTTTAGACGCGATAATGATAGCAGCACTATAGCTTCGTAGCCGATAATTAATTTGAACTGACCTGTTTTCGTTTTTTTGTCCTTCTAAAAATAGAGTTTGTAGTTTCTTTTTATCAGCATTAGTGGCGATGTTCTGGTCAAGTTTAGCTTGTTTAGCAGTAATCACGGGCTTTAACTTAATTCCGTGGGTGTAGTTGACGTCGCTAGCTCTAATAAAACTGTTTTTTTCAAGAACTAATTCTTCCGTATCAATTTTTTCTTTGTTTGTTTGAGGGTCAACTAAAGTTAAGGTTGGCACACTTCCGTCGTTGTTAATGAAGCCAGAATCAAAGTCTAAATAGTGGTAAAATGGCTCGGCTTTCTTTTCTTCAGGAAGCCATAAATAAAATAGCCCATCAACGGTAATTTCTTTTTGCTTATTCTCGATGTTGCGCGCAATTCGCTGACCAGCAAAATTATAAAGTTTAATATTCTCACTGGTTACCGGTTTAACATAAGTAAACGCAGCATCGTGATAGTCAATGTTGGGCAGGTAATTTCTTAAGTTAACGTCATATTCGTTAATAAATTCATTAGGATAATCATGAAGCCGTAAGTAATATCCCTCAAAGTCGTCATATGGTGGAATTACCATTAAATCTACTTTGACTTTTTGCCCTTTTTTCAATTTATGCTTCGTTTTTACCCCAGAAACCATGGTAGTTGTCGTCTTAGTCAGCATTTTTGCATATGTAGTTCCCCTGTAAACTGCATAACAACCGTTAATGCTTCCGACATTATAAGCTCTAATATAGCGATTACGCCCGATTGAGTAATATTGTTTACCTTTGATGTCTGTAGTTGGCAGGTAACAGGTTTTTCTTGAGCGATTGAGATAATAATATTTTGGCGCAAAATTGGACTTGGCAATCTTGACTTTTCCGCGGTATTTAACGACTGCTTTTTTAGCTAAAGCTTGTCCTGTCTTTTTCCCATTTTTGGTATAAACAGTCGACTGGTGATTTAACACCAGTTTGCCCTTCTTAGTGTCTTTACCGTTTGCTTTATACACATCGCCAGCATTTAAATAATGTCCGTGGCCGATATTATAATATGTTTGGCCGTGAATTTTCTTTGTACCGTGATTATAAAAAATGTTGTCATTAAATGACAAAATGCGCATGTAGTTATTAGGGTCAAGTTCAATATAAGGGAAGCTTTTGGTCGTATTTCCCTTGATTTTATGTCCCAACTTGTTGTAAACGTATGCGTCGTAAATTAAAAAGATTCTTTTTTTGCTATTCGTACTTTTCTTGGAGGCTTGAACGGTCTGCATGTTGTTCGAGCTAGATAGAAGCGGACTGAGTGCTAGGACGGAAGCTGTCAGTCCAATGCAAATTTTTTTGATTAATTTCATCATTTCACCTCATAATTGTTACTTTATATAGTATTATAGCGCATTAAGCTTGTCGGTCAGTGTTCAAAATAAAAAAGGCAGGATCTGTATAACTCGGCAAAAATATCTGCTTGACTTAAAGAATACTTGAAGTGCTAAGCTCTGAATAAATAAGGAGGCAAAAAGATGCAAAGAGCAAAAGTCATTGTTCACATGTATGTGACAATTGATGGCAAAATTGACGGGAAGACCGAGAGTCCTGAATCCGGTCAATATTATAGTGATGAATTATTTGTTTTAAGTAACGCTGACGGTAACGGCCGGCGCACAATCCAAATGTACGCTGCACCAGACACAATTGACTTGACGAAATACAGTCCTGAAGGTATTGACGATCAGGATTGGTTACCTGACATTAAGTCAGACACTTGGTCAGTTGCGTTTGACCGCAAGGGTAAATGTGGCTGGAATCAAAATTATTTCTTGTATAATCAACACCGCATGCACGCAATTGAGGTGGTTACACGGCAGGCTAAAAAAGAATATCTTGCTTTTTTACGGTCACTCAATATTCCCTACATTATTTCTGGTGATGAGAACTTTAATTTAGCGGAAGTACTGGTCAAGTTAAAGCAGCATTTTGGCATTGAAACACTGGCTGTTTGTGGTGGAGCCAGAATTAATGGCGTCTTTTTGGAGCAACATGTCGTTGATGAAATTTCGCTTGTGATCTCGCCCTATGTTAATGGGGACAAAGAGATTAAGGCGGCTTTTGAAACGGCTGCGCGCATCGATGACCGCTTCAAAATCGACATGGTAAAAAAGCTAACTGACGGCGGTGTTCATTTACTTTTTAAAAAAGATAACTGAAAATAATTGAGTAAAAGATTAGCTTGCATCTTATGCGGGCTTTTTTATGTAAAAAAATTCGTAATGATCTTTTGTTAGCAAAACTACTACTGCCATGTATAATGAAGGTAACTGGTTACAATTAGTAGAGAAGATAGAGCTATGAAACAAGAATCATTATTTGCAAATAATGCAGCTAGTGAGCCACTAGCGAATCGGGTCAGGCCGCAAAATTTAACTGAATTCGTTGGTCAAGAGCAATTGCTCGGCCCGGGTAAGATTTTGCGGGAAATGATTGATCATGATCAGGTTTCCTCCATGATTTTTTGGGGCCCACCTGGAGTGGGTAAGACTACTCTGGCTGAGATTATTGCGCGGCAAAGTCAGGCAGGTTTTTACAGTTTTAGTGCCGTTGATAGCAGTATTGCGAAAATTCGCAAAATTATGAAGCAAGCCGAAGAAGAAAGCCAGTTAGGACAGAAGACGTTAGTTTTCATTGACGAAATTCATCGCTTTAACAAGGCGCAGCAGGATGCTTTTTTGCCGTATGTTGAGCGTGGCAGTATTACTTTAATTGGCGCAACCACCGAGAATCCTTCCTTTGAAGTTAATTCAGCCTTGCTGTCACGTTGCAAAGTTTTTGTTTTAAAGGCACTTGAAGTTACCGACATTATTAAATTGCTCAAAAATGCCATTAATAACCCTAATGGTTTTGGTAAGGTTAAAGTTAACATTGACGAGCAAGAGATTAAGGCAATTGCTAAGTTTGCGAATGGCGACGCACGGACTGCGCTTAACACCTTGGAAATGGCTGTTTTGAATGGTGTAAAAAATGGTGACACGATTAGCGTGACAATGGCTAGTTTAAAGCAGCTGATTACGCAGAAGTCGGTTTTATATGATAAAAATGGTGAAGAACACTACAACATTATTTCCGCTTTGCATAAGTCGATGCGTAACAGCGATGTCAACGCCGCAATTTATTGGCTGTCGCGCATGCTAGATGGCGGGGAAGATCCGCTCTACATTGCGCGGCGGCTCGTGCGTTTTGCTAGTGAAGATATTGGACTCGCTGACACCAACGCACTCAACGTGGCAATCAATGTTTTTCAAGCCTGTCAGTTCCTAGGGATGCCGGAGTGTGATGTTCATTTAACGGAAGCCGTGATTTATCTGTCGCTAGCACCAAAATCCAATGCTGTTTACAAGGCACGACTTGCGGCCGAAAAAGACGTTAAAAAAACAATTGATGAGCCGGTTCCGCTCCAAATTCGCAATGCGCCAACTAAGTTGATGAAGGACTTGGATTACGGTAAGGGCTATGAATACGCTCATCAGACCCAAGATAAACTGACAACGATGAAGACCATGCCGCCTAATTTAGAGGGGCACGAGTACTATTTGCCAACTGAGCAGGGGCATGAGGATCGTTTCAAAAAGCGTCTGCAGCAGATTAAAAAGTGGCACCAAGAACACGATAATTAAAATGTATTAAAGTTTGATAATAATAATTGTTTTGTAGTACATGATTTAGATGTTTTATCTAGATCATGTATTTTTTGTTAAAAATAATTTACAGCTATGAAAATGAGTAAATGTTATTGTATGAGGTGATTGAACAACAAAGCTGCATCGGATAGCTTATGATATTTTGTTTTTTAGTATTCACACTATTTAGCTAATTGATTTTTTTGCTATCTTACCTAAAGCATCTTAATATCAAGCTTGATTAGCATATTTAAGCACTAAATCCAATTTGCAAGACTTTTTAATACTTTTTGTACTTGTGGGTTATTAATTTCTTTTAGAAAATCGTGATCTAAATAATAAAGTGGATAAAAAACGTTATATTGGGAAAGTTGTTTTAATGACTTACTGTAGCTAAAGGGTACCTCTTTATCTGTTGTACTTGCAGCGGAAAAAATAGGAGGGAAATTTTTTAATTCGTCTATGGTAATTGAATATTTGCTTACTTCATTTTCGTTAACGTCATAAGCTTTTAACAAATCACCTTGTTCAGCAAGATATAAATATAAAAGATAGCGAGATAAAGCAGAATCATCATGAATAAATTTTTTTGTATCTATTGATTGTATAAGCTCTTTTGAAATAGTCGTAGTCGATAATTTTTTTGCTCGATTAGCGTCTTTCAAGTCATAGTAACCATAGAAATTGATAATTTTGGTAGGCTTTTTTATTTGGCTTAATTTGAGAATCTGATTGGCCAACCAAAACATAATAAAACCTCCAGCAGAGCGGCCACATAATATGTAATTAAAATTATGTGGTTCGATTACTTTTTTATATAGCTCTTTAAATGACTGGAAAGTTGTTTCTAAAATTTTACTTAAAGAAGAGTTTGGAGCTAGTGGATAATCTAGTGCAATAACTTCTATCTGTTTTTTTAGGAAAATATTAGTTAAAGCAGAGGGTAAGTCATTACGTGTGCCATATATTAATCCGCCACCATGAAAGTAAATTAAGATAGTTGATGTTGGGGTGCTAGGGTACCATAAAGTACATTGCATTGAATTGGATAATTTTTGCATATTATGTTTCATTATTTTTCTCCATACTAAGTAAATAAGTTGAGATTTGATAATTGATTAGTTCAGTTTGGTTTTCAAGATCAAGATCTAATAAACCTTGAATCTTTTTAATCCTGTAGCGGACGGTTTTTTCGTGTACAAATAATAGTTCAGCAGCTTTTTTGTAATTTTTATTTGTGTCAAAAAATATTTTTAGCGTTTTAAATAAATCATAATTATCTTTTTTCAAATCTATTAAATTTTGAGGGATGAATTTATTTAAAGTGCTAGGGTCTTTGATTGACAAGAAATATCTAAATATACCTAGTCTTTCAATTGAGAAAACATAATTAATAAAAATTTTTGCGTTAAAACTCAAGGCCTGCAAGCATTCATCTAAAATGGTTTGCAAGTTATTTTTTGTCTTAATAAAGCTAATTACAATTGAAAGACTTGAACGCTTTTGAAAATACTTAGACAACTTCTTTTTTATTAGTGCAGAATCTAACTGATCAGAGTGACTTTCAATATTAAAAAGAATGATCATATAGTCGTGGTGTTCTGAGTAAATGCTGTAGCGCTTAAGTCCTTGAAGTATTGCTCGAATATTATAAAGATCCATTTTACTCAAATTAGTAGTAAAAAAAGCACAAGCTTGATAATACTTGTAATGATTTAAATTTACTTCATCTAGCAGTGTATCAAGCTCTCTTTCATCCAAAAGTGGGTATTGCAAAATCGCATCTGCAATATTATTTAAGTGGGCGTACTCTTTTTGCTTTAAAGCATATTCCGTTTGTAATTTATTCTGAATAATATCAATGAAATTTTCGAAAATCATTGTCTCTGATTCACTTAATTTTTGAGTTTTATGAATTACTAAGAGTGAATTACGTTGATTAACATTATTCGTTGAAAACTCAATTCTTGTGGCGTTATATATTTGATTTGTAGCCAAAGATTCAAGAGTGTACAAAAAATATTTGTTTTTCACAAATTCAGAATCTTCTTCTGTATAGGGACTCCTTTCCTTAATTACCATTTTTTCAGGCATATCTTTGCTTTTATAAGAGGTTGAGTTTGAAGCTAAATATAACGAGCAAGGATAGTGAGTTATATTATTAAATTCGGCTACTAAAACTTGGTAAGAAGCTAGACTATCAGCTAAAGGTATTAATCTTTGTCTTGTTTTATAGTAGTTCTCCAAGACTAACGATTGATTATTTAAAATTGGCTGATAGATAGCTAATATTATTTGTTCATAATTTAACTCCGTACCCACTTTGATTAACGGAATTTTATTTTGATAGCAAAGGTCTATAAACCAATTTGGTACTTGTTTAATCAGTCGATCAACTTTCACGATAATTCCACTAATCCCGATCCGTACCATCTTTTCAAAAAAAGTATTCATCTCATCGGGCGATAATTGCTTTAATGCATAAAAAGAGGTCAAAATGATTTGATTTTTGCGTGACCATTTTTCAATATCTAAAGCCTCTAAAACCATTACAGACTTAATTTCAGTATTTCTTTCCAATTTTGGTGTTAAAATTTTGCTTTCTTTGAAAATTGGTAATTCTAGCAGATCGTATAGTTTCATATTAAATCTCCTTAAATTATTTTCCTTTGTCCATTTGGCTAAAAATCTTCCAAATAGATTTACTTTTTATCCATTGTAAGCGCTTCTATACAATCATACAATTTAAATTGTAAAAAAATTAACAAATTGGAGGTATGAAAAATGCTTAAGACAGTAATCTTAAAGGATAACTATCAGGATTCAATTAATCTTATGCTATTGACGAATAAGATTAACGAGCTGGCCGATGTAGAAATGAGCCAGATCATGATGGGTACTGAAGCGAATAAGGATATTTTGGCTAATACTGGCTTGTTAACTGAGAAGGCTAAAACTGCATCACCCAATGATTTAATGGTAGTTGTTAGAAGTGATGACAATGAGGTTATGGATAAAGTTTTACCAACTGTTCAGTCATTCCTGGAAGATCTTTCTACTAAAAAGACTGAATCTGATGAAGACACAGTGGCGGTTGATAATTGGGATGATGCATTAAAGGCATTGCCAGATGCGAATTTGGCTTTATTTAGCATACCTGGAGAATACGGAGCTCCAGAAATGGAAAAGGCTTTGAAACATAATTTAAATGTGTTCTCATTTACGGATAATGTTTCAATCGAAGATGAAGTTAAATTAAAGAAATTAGCCCATAAAAAAGGCTTACTAATGATGGGACCTGATTGTGGCACGGGTGTTATTTCAAGTATTCCATTGGCGTTTACTAATGTTGTCTCACCCGGAAATATTGGCATTGTTGGTGCTTCAGGAACTGGAATTCAAGAAGTAACGACCATTATTGACAGATTGGGCAATGGTGTTATTCATGCCATAGGTACCGGTGGACGTGATTTAAGTAATGAGGTAGATGCAATTACGGTTAAAGATGCAATTGCGGCTTTAGAAGATCATGAGCCAACGGATGTGATTTGTGTCATTTCTAAACCACCTGCAAAAAAGGTTAGAGATGAAGTTATGCAGATTCTTGAAAGCTGTGATAAGCCCGTTGTTGCTGACTTTTTAGGTGAGCGACCTACTCATTATGAAGGTAATGTTTATTTAGCTCATACATTAGAAGAAACGGCTAAGATTGCTGTTGATTTGGCAGCTGGTAAAGAAGTTAAAAAGAATTATTTTGAAAAAGTTGAACTACCAGCTAATGTTAAAACACTAGCAGACGATAAAACTATTAAGGGACTCTATTCAGGTGGAACTTTGGCTAATGAAGCCGGCATGCTGATTTCTGAAGCACTTGACTTAGGGCACTTAACAAAGGAAAAAGGATATATTCTAAAAACTGAGGGATATGATGTCATTGATTTAGGAGATGATGTTTATACCCAAGGAAAGCCACACCCAATGATTGATCCAGAGGTTCGGATTAATAAAATGCGCGAATATTGTCAGGATCCACATACTGGGGTCATTTTACTTGATGTAGTGTTGGGATATGGCGCAAGCGATGATATGGCTGGTGCTTTAATTCCAGTAATTGATGAAGAAATTGATAAGGCTGAAAAAGCTGGCAGACCATTATACTTTGTTGCCACTGTTGTAGGAACGAATAAAGATCCGCAAAATTATGATGAAACAGTTGAGCGCTTAAAAGAACATGGCGTTTTAGTTGAGAAGAGCAATGCAAAGGCTGTTCAACTAGCATTAAAGTTAAAAGGAATTCAAATTTCTGAGCCAGATAAAACAAATATTCCATATACAGGGAAGAAAATTGCATTACCAACAGTTAGCAACGAAGTAAAGGAATTATTAGCTACAAAACCACGAGTAATTAATATTGGTATTAATAGTTTTACCGATTCGATTATTAAATATGGTGGAAAAACTGTTCAATTCAATTGGAAGCCACGCGCTAATGGTAATAAGCGGATGATTAAGTTATTAGATGCACTAGAAAAGTATGATGACAAGATTGACGCAGACAATGAAAAGGTAATTCAAAGATTTAAGGATGCGAAACCGTTTCTGACTGATGTAGTTCCTGCTAAGACTGTTATTCCTGAACTGAATACTGAGCACAAGACATTGTTGCATGCAGGACCGCCAATTACATATACAGAAATGACAGGACCTATGCAGGGCTCATGTGTTGGTGCAGCAATATTTGAGGGCTGGGCAAAAGATGAGATTGAGGCACGAAAGTTATTGGAAAATGGAGAAATAAGTTTAATGCCTTGTCATTCTGTTCATGCCGTCGGACCAATGGGTGGAATTACATCAGGAAATATGCCTGTTGTCATTGTTGAAAACAGATTAGACAATACGAGAGCTTATTGCACCTTGAATGAAGGTATAGGTAAGGTTTTGAGATTTGGAGCATACTCTCAAGAAGTTATTGATCGGCTAGTTTGGATGAGGGATGTACTCGGTCCAGTCTTATCAAAAGCTTTAAAGAAAACTGAGGATGGCCTTAACTTAAATGTCTTAATAGCACGTTCTATTACAATGGGAGATGAGTTCCATCAAAGAAATATTGCCGCTTCAGCAAACTTCTTATGTTCAATAGCGCCACTAATTAGTGAACTAGATATTAGTGAGAAAGACAGATACGATGTAATTAAATTTTTAGCAGATACTGATCAATTCTTCCTCAACATTATGATGGCTACTGGCAAGTCAATTGCTGATGCTGCAAGAAAGTATCAAAAAGGTACTATCGTAACTGCAATGGCTAGAAATGGACGTGATTTTGGTATCCGTATTGCTGGTATGGGAGACCAATGGTTTAAAGCACCTGTAAATACTCCTAAGGGCCTTTATTTTGCAGGCTTTTCAGAGGATGACGCTAATCCCGACATTGGCGATTCTTCAATTACAGAAACTGTTGGTGTAGGCGGTATGGCCATGGTAGCAGCTCCTGGTGTAACAAGATTTGTTGGTGCAGGCGGTTTTGAAGATGCATTAAGAATTTCCAATTCCATGGAGAAGATTAATACTACTCACAATCCAAATTGGTCGATTCCAACTTGGGACTTTAAAGGCACGAACTTGGGCATTGATATTAGAAAAGTAGTAGAAACTGGCATTGAGCCAATTATTAACACAGGTATTGCACATAAAAAACCAGGTGTTGGTCAGATTGGTGCTGGTACTGTTAAAGCGCCAATAGCCTGCTTTGAAAAGGCTTTGGAAGCCTATGCTAAGACCTTAGGTATCGAAGTTGATTAATTCTCATGTTGTTCAAATTAGTAGTTACATTAATCCCATTACTAAATTTGGCAAAATAGGCAAAATACATTCAATATTCACCCACTCTATTAATATTCAAATTGGTTATCACTTAGTAAATATTGGCTGTTTTGAGAATTACTTGTCCTGCTTTGGGATGAACATTCCTGAAAACATTTTGCAATCAATTATTCATAGTGTGGGAAAAAACGAAATAGTTAAATTTTCAAATGATTATCTCTACTTCTATACCAAAGATGGGATTAAAAAGATTAGTTTAGTAGATTCAAATATAGTTGACTTAAAAATTAATGCGTTTAGTCAGTTTCCAAAAGCTGAATTAAAAAAAGTCCTGAAAATCCTGGAAAGAAAAAAATTAGATCAAAGAATAGGGCTACCCAACAATAGTTTGTTCAAAACTTTTACTGAGGAAATGACTACATTTAAGAATCTTAATATTGAGCAAGTTGTTACTTGGTTACTTGGCAGAGGAAAGGGATTAACGCCAAGCGGTGATGATATCCTTTGTGGTTACATTTTCATACTATTATTAGTTGGCAAAGCAACTAATTATTTATCAAACTTTATTGAACAAATAATTAGTAATCTGAGTCTTACTACTGATGTGAGTAAAGCTTATCTAATTTGTGCAACACAAGGATACGTTAATTCCAAAGTTTATCAATTATATGAATCCTTGAAAAATCATGATTTAAAAAATATAGACCGTGAGCTAAATTCCATTCTTAATATTGGCCATACTTCGGGTAATGATTTGAGTTATGGGATTGAACTGGGTATTTTAGCTAGTTTAAATACTCCTGAGTCTATGAAAGGAGCGAATAATGAAAAATGACGAAGAAGCCGTAAAGGTTTCTAAAAACTATTGGATAAGAGTCGTCATTATATTCTTCTTAGGTTGGATATTAATGTATGGAACGCGTACCATTTTTAATCCAATTATGGGAATCGTTGGCAAACAGTTTGGTTTAAATAATACTCAGCTGGGATTAGCCAATAGCATATTCTTTTTGACCTATGCTGTCTTCCAAGTACCATTTGGGGCGCTAGGTGACAAGTATGGAAGAAAATTGGTGATTACTATTGGGTTTCTTGTTTTAGCTGTGATGAGTTGGTTATCAGGAATTGCAGCTAGTTTTACTTTATTTCTGATAATTAGAGCTCTTGCTGGTGTTGGTCAAGCTTCCTATTATGGTCCACAATATGCGCTGTCTTCAGAAGCTATTCCAGAAGATAAGTTAACTCTTGGTACTGCAATCATCAACTCAGGTATGGCTTTTGGTACTTCTGGTGGATACCTGCTTTCAAGCTATTTAGTATTACAAAATCATCAAAGTTGGAAAGTTCCTTTCTTTGTAGTAGCTGTCCCAACAGCTATCTTGGCAGTTTTATTTTATACATGTTTAAAGGAGAAAGTTTATAGACCTAAAAAGGCTGAAAAAGTATCAGAGAATCAGCCAAAAGAAAAGGTTTCTCTTAAAAAGATTTTCACCAATAAAAATTTGGTTGCGGCATTTGTTCTTTGCTTTTGTAGTATTTATGCCAATTTTGTAATTATTACTTGGCTACCATCGTTTTTAATTTCCAATAGGGGATTCGAAGGTGGCAGTGTAGGATTTATTTCTTCGTTAGTGCCCTGGGCTTCCATACCGGGTGCTCTAGTATTTGCTAAATTAGCCGATAAAACTGGTAGTACAAAAAAATGGATCTACCTTCTAGTACCGTTATCAATTATTTCAGTATTTGCGATTGCTTTTGTTTCCAATAAAGTTTTGCTAATAGCAGTACTTATTTTATATGGGCTAACCGGTAAGCTGGCAATTGATCCTATTATTGTAGCCTATGTTACAAAGAAAGCTCCATCAGGTTCTTTATCAACAACATTAAGTGCTTATAACTTTATTGGTATGTCAGGTTCCATTTTGGCACCTTATATCACTGGCTGGCTAGCAGATGTGACTGGACAAATGGAAATCGGTTTTTATTTAGGCTGTGGTCTATTAATAATTGGCTTGATTGTATTTGCTGTACTGGCAACTGACTCAAAGAAGGGAGAAACAGCTGTATAATGGCTACTAGTGTAATCGCCCTAGGTGGGAATGCAATTCTAGAGAAAGATCCAACCGATATTGGGCAAAAAGAAACGGTTAATAGGGCAGCAAGATATATTGTTGAATATATAAAGGCTGGAAATAAAGTGGCAATTTGTCACGGTAATGGTCCGCAAGTGGGTAATTTGTTGTTGCAACAGAATGCCGCTAATTCTAAGAAAAATCCTGCTTTTAGACTTGATACCTGTGGGGCAATGACAGAGGGTAGCATTGGTTATTGGATTCAACAAGGGCTAGATAATGCTTCTAAAGATCTTGGTCAAAATATCAAATCTCTTACGGTTATTACCCAATCTGAAGTTGATAAAAATGATCCATCTTTCAGGTCTCCAAGTAAGCCGATAGGCCCCTTTTATACCAAAAAAGAAGTAATTGAATTACAAAAAAATAGTAATGATATGTTTATAGAAGATGCTGGTCGTGGATATAGAAAAGTAGTACCTTCTCCTAAACCAATAAAAATAGTCGAAAGAGATATTATTAAAGATACTGTAAATGCTGGTATTGTGCCGGTTGTAGCAGGTGGTGGAGGTATACCTGTTATTGTAGAAGGCAATCAAATAAAAGGTGTAGAAGCTGTTATTGATAAAGATTTTGGTTCTGAGAAAGTTGCAGAGGGGATTTCAGCTGATAATTTAATAATTTTAACAGCTGTAGATAGTGTTTATATCAATTTTGGTCAAGAAAATCAAAAAGCTTTGAATCATATAACGGTTGCTGAAGCCGAAGAATATATAAAACAAGGACAATTTGCGAAGGGAAGTATGTTACCCAAGATTCAAGCCGCAATTTTATTTGTTATGGATCATCCAGATAGAAAGGCAATAATTACATCAATTTCTAATTTACCAAATATTTCTCAAAACGCTGGTACCTTAATAACTGATAAGTAAAGAAAAGCAGGTGCTATCATGATGAAAAAAGTCAAGATATCAATGGTTAATCAGATTTTGATAGCAGTTATTCTAGGCATAATTTTTGCTTTTGTGTTGCCGAATGTTTCGGTACATTTAAAAATAATCGGTGATATTTTTTTGAAACTAATGCAAATGTCAATTCCGCTTTTAGTGCTGGGACAAATTATTCAAGCAGTTGGAAGTATTAAACCTGATGAATTAAGTAACTTGGGAATAAAAACCATTATTACTTTTTTAAGCTCCTCATTGTTAGCAGCTGCTTTTGGAGTAATAATTGGGGTGCTTTTTAAACCCGGAATTGGAATCCAGTTAACTAAAGCTACTGGTAAAGTAATTAAATTTAAATCTATTTCATTAAATAATACTGTTTTGAATTTCTTCACTAGCAACATTTTTGCATCTTTAACTAAAGGAACGATTATTCAGATTATTGTTTTTGCAATATTTTTTGGAATTGGATTGAGCAGATTTATGGTAAAAAGGCCACAATCAAAATTGCTTAGTTTAATAATTGATTTCAATGATGTCGTTATTCAGTTGGTAACTTGTGTGATGTTCTTTGCTCCAATCGGTATTTTTGCTTTAATTGCTTCCACAATTAGTAATTTGGGTATAAAAATTATTATTCCATTGATAAAGTATTTGCTTTCATATGGATTTGCAACGTTTGCTTATCTATTGATTTGGATAGCTGTTATCTCCTTATTCCTTAAAGTAAATCCAATTAAGCTAATTACTAATATGTCTGAAATGTCCATTATGGCATTAGCCACCACTTCTTCGGCAATTACCTTACCAATTGAGATGAAGGAAGCCAAAAATAGTTTAGGGCTAAAGGATCGAATTACTAACTTAGTGTTGCCATTGGGGATGTCACTCAATTCAAATGGGTCTGCAATGCATATGGCTATAACTGTGATTACAATTGCTCAATTGTATAATATTAACTTTTCTTTTGATAAAATTCTTTATCTCATCATAATGTCGACATTTGTGTCTTTGGCTAATGCTGTTGTACCTGGAGCTGGATTAGTTTCTTTAGCGATAATAGTTCCTCAGATGGGTTTGCCGATTGAGAGCATTGCCATTTTTGCAGGTGTTGAATGGTTTGTTGGAATGCTCAGAACAATTCTTAACGTTAATTCTGATGTCTATTCTGCGCTAATTGTTGGAAAATCAGTTAATGCGATTGATTATGAAGTATTCAATAAGTAAATTTACGAGAAAGTAAGTTCTTAGTAAGTATATAAAAATTGTTGTTTATTTTATTCTTACTACCATTCAAATTAGTGTTAATTTTAAAAAAATAATAAAACCGCCTTGAGACAGTGTTCAAGGCGGTTTTTTACTTGTCGATTTTCAGTGGCTCGATAGGTGTTTCACCAGGGAGTTTATTGATGACTAACAGCTTTTTCTTAATGGCAGGATAGTATAAATATGATTTTTGATTGCTTAAGACTATCACGCCGTCAGTTTTATTACTTGGTTTCAAAACGCAGGCGTTATCATTTGGATTTTCATAAGTACCACTATCAAATTCTCTGCCATTTTTGAAAAGCCGATATTTGCCGTTGGTTCCTAAAGATATCGTAATATGAGGATTGACCGAACTTGTATGAATGCCATGATTGGCAAAGCCACCATAAGCTGTAGGTGGCTTTTTCTCCAAATTTTTTAGCTGTAATATTTTTTCGTCTATATTTAATTAGCTTTGGTCTGTGCAAAAATATCTCACTTTAAGGAAATAAGTAACAAAGTTAGAAGCATTTAATATTTATCTCTCATTAGTGTAATCTTTCGTCATTGTTGTCTTCTAAAAATAAGTTATAGTGAATTTTTCTTAAACAAATTATATATAATAAAAAAATGTTTCGAAAGGAAACATTTTTTTATTTAAGCTAATTATTCTGGAAGTTACTTAAGAACTTCGCTGTTTTTTCATTTTGCGGATGATTAAACAATTGGTCAGGATTGCCTTGTTCAGCAATTACACCATCACTGATAAAGAAAATCTGATCGGAAATATCACGGGCAAAAGCCATTTCATGGGTAACGATAATCATCGTTAAACCAGTAGTGGCCAAGTTTTGCATAACGCTCAAAACTTCGCCGACCATTTCTGGGTCAAGTGCACTAGTTGGTTCGTCAAATAGCAAAATCTCTGGGTCCATGCTAATCGCCCGTGCAATTGCAACCCGCTGCTGCTGACCGCCTGAGAGTTGGCTAGGGCGGGCATTAATGTACTGCTCCATGCCAACTTTTTTAAGGTTTGCGAGGGCAACTTGGCGAGCCTCTTCTTTTGAATGCTTCAAAACAAGTTCTTGGCCGACCATGCAGTTAGCCAGCACATTTTTATTTTCGAATAAATCGAATTGTTGAAAGACCATGCCGACCTTGGCCCGGTAAATATTCCGATTATAGTTTGGCTCTAAGACATTTTCACCGTGAAAAATAACTTCGCCAGCGGTTGGTTCTTCTAGTAAATTGATACACCGTAAAGTAGTCGATTTACCACCACCAGAAGGTCCAATAATCGTAGCAATTTCGCCTTTATTAATATCAAGAGAGATGTCACGCAGAACTTGATGTTCACCAAAAGCTTTTTGAATGTGCTTTAAGCTTAAAATAGTTTCATTTGTTTCAGTCATTATTTATTAGCCTCCGTGTCTTTTGTTGCTCCTACTTGAACCTGGTTTGCCATTAAGTTGTAGTTTTTGCTACCCTGCAGGTGCTTTTCAATTAAATTGAAGATTCTGGTAGTCGTGAACGTTAACAACAGGTAAATTGCGGAAATGGTTAAGTAAGTCGGGAAGAACTTGAAGGTTTGACTGGCAACCGTTGTTCCGACAAAGAATAATTCAGAAACAGAAATGATGCTCAAAACGGAAGTATCCTTAATATTGACGATAAATTCGTTAGTAATTGATGGCAAACAGTTCTTGATTGCTTGTGGCAAAATAATGTGCCACATTCTTTGATTATGTGTCATTCCCAAAGCACTAGCTGCTTCAAACTGACCTTCGGGTGTTGAAATAATCCCACCTCGAATAATTTCGGCTAAATAGGCACCAGTATTAATCGAAACAATGACTAACGCAGCAATTGTTCGGTCAATATTAATGTGCCAGAATTGGGCTATGCCATAGTAAATTACAGCGGCCTGTACCATCATTGGCGTGCCCCGGAAGATCTCAATGTAAACGGCTAAGAGCCAATTGACAATTTTTAAGAGCCATTTTTTACCCTGGCTGGTTGGAGTTGGGATAGTTCTGATGATACCGACAAACAGGCCGATAAAGAAGCCGGCGATGGTACCCACTAAGGCTAAGAGCAGGGTCATGCCAATCCCATTTAAAATCATGCCGCCGTATTGCTTCCACATTGAAACTAGCCACGGCTCGGACTTCCCGTTTTTACCCTTTTTCTTATCATCAGTTTTTGGCTGCTGCTTAATGGCCGTGGTCATTAACTTTGTTCGCTGGGAATTTGGAATTGTACCTAAAACGTGGTTGACCTCTTTTAGCAGTTGCTTGTTTGGCTTAGCAATTCCGATAGCAGTAGTTGAATCTTCCTTGGAAACTTTGAACCCGGCCATTTCGCTAATTGGAATCGCCTTAATGTCAGGATCAACCATCTTAAAGGAAGTTGATTCGGTATCTTCGGCAACATAGCCATCAATCGTTCCTGAAATTAAACTTTGGCGCATTGCCGCAAAGTCGCGCATTGCTGGCTGTCTTTTAGCGCCCTTTAATTGCTTAATCAAAGCATAATGCGAAGTACCTTGTTGGGCGGTTAATTTCGCACCCTTAAAATCATTTAATGTTTTAGCATTAGCGTATTTGCTATTAATCTTGGTGATAACAACAAAAGTGCTGTTTCTGTATGCATTGGAAAAATTAATTGCCTTGGCCCGCTCAGCCGTTGGGCTCATCCCAGCAATAATTAGGTCGGCCTTGCCACTAGTTAAAGCTGGCAGCAGTCCATCCCACTCAGTTTTGACAACTACGACTTTGCGGTGCAGCTGTTTACCAATAATTTTGGCAATCTTCACATCGTAGCCATTGGCATACTCGTTTGACCCCTCGATCGGAACAGCACCATTAGCGTTAGTAGTTTGGGTCCAATTGTATGGTTGGTAATTGGCCTCCATAGCTACTTTGAGTTCACCGCTATTACTTTTTGCTTCAACTTGAGAAAAGTCGAAGTTGCTGCCGATAATGAAACTGAGCAGCACAGAAAGCAGAACGGTAATCCACTTATTTCTTGACTTCATTTTGAAAACCTCCGAAAATCTTGTTTCAAATAAAGCCAATACAATAAAAAGCGTAAACAAAAACCTCGTTGCTCTTCAAAACAACGAGGTTATAATTAATCATCTTTAGACAAATCATATAGCGCTCCCTGGGAATTAACCAGGACAGTCTGCAAGATATTCTCTTTGCAGCCCAACAAAAACATCAAAACGAAAATCTTTTTGTTTCGGCGACAATTCTTACGTTATCTTTCTTTGTGTTCGTTCACTCAAGATAATTTTGTAATGGTCGCGACCTCTATTGCATTGGAAATTATTTAACTTATGAAAAATAATAGGCTAAAAACAAAGGCTTGTCAATCTTTTCATTTAAAGATTATTTTATCATTATCTCATTTCCAACCATGATCTGAGCGATAGTCACGCTTTTTCATGCGGGAAACATATGGATTTCCAGCCACATAAAAGCGCAATTTTTTGTTAGCCCATTCGCGTTCCGACTGGTTGACACCAATGCGTGGACTAGTTGCGATTTTCTGGGCATTTTTGCGGTGACGATCGTTTAAGTCAATAGTAAAAGGGGAATCACTAAGAAAATGTAAATCCCATTTTTTATCATGAATACCAAATGCCTGCATCATTTTTGCCGGTCCGCTGGTTAAAGCAATGCCACTTTTACCTGAGCGGTTTAAACACATTTGTTCAATTCCCCAGATGGGTTCAATTGCTCTAATTAAAACTCCCTGTGGTTCATCTTTTTGTCTGGTTGCTACGTCAAAAAAGAAATATTGCCTTTGAGCATAAATATAGATTGTTCCACCGGGGCCATATAGTCCTTCATTTGCCGGACTGCGATGACCGCCATATGAATGTGCCGCACGATCTTTAACACCCAAATAAGCTTCGGTTTCGACAATATAGCCGCCAAGTACCTGGTTATTGCTGCGGTAAGTTAATGGCCGGCCGATTAAGTCAGCACTGATGGTTTCGGTTGATTGATTAGTAAAATAAGTTGTGTAATTCATTTTTTCCTAAAGTAGTACACTAATAATAATTGAGGTGAATGTAATGACAAAAATAAAGCTAGTCCGTGTATATGCTCAAGATCAGCCGGAGGGCTACCGCATTTTGGTAGACCGTTTGTGGCCAAGAGGCAAGAGTAAAAGTGTGTTGCACCTTGATTGTTGGGCAAAAGAAATTGGACCGACAACCGCTTTACGTAAATGGTTCAATCATGATGATAATAAATTTTCTGAGTTTAGGCAAAAGTACCTGATAGAATTGGCGGAAAATCCGGCAGGGGCCGAGTTTGTCAAAACTGTCGAAAACAAGCTGCAAGAACAGGATGTTTTATTTTTATACGGAGCAAAGGACCCACTGCATAATCAAGCTGTGATTTTAAAAGAATACGTTGAAGGGCAAATAGTTAATTTGCACTAGTAGACAGTGAAGTAATAACAGCCTTGTTTTACTTAAAAAAGCCAATAAAAAAGTTAAGCCCATTAAAGCAGCTTAACTTTTTTTATCTTGTAGTTTTGCCCTTAGCAAAATTTATAGCTTGCGGCCGTGCTTTTTAATCCGGATAAAGTGAAACGCAATTGTTAACAGCAAGACGCCAAAAACGATTATTGCAAAGACGGTATTAGGTAATTCATAGTGCAGAGGTGGCAATGAAATCAGCAGTTTTAGAGCAATAATCCCAATAAGAACATAGGCCATTGGTTGCAATTCTGGGATAATATCCATTAATTTGATGATAATCTCAGCTACACCTCGCATGCATAAGATCCCAATCATGCCACCAATTAAAACGACGACCGGATTACTGGAGACGGCTAAGGCTGCTAGAACCGAATCAATTGAAAAGACGATATCCATCGCTTCAATTGAAATAACTGTCCGCCAAAATAGGGATAGGAAATGTTTGCCTTTTTTTGGGCGGTGACTAGCAATTTTGGCTTCTTCAGCCTTTTCTTCGGCTGCAGCTTTTTGTGGATGGTGCTGATCATAAAAATACTTAATGGCGAGGTAGAAAAGATAGAGACTACCAGCCAATTTAATTTCCCAAAAATTAATTAAGTATGTACCAATTCCAATTACAATGAAGCGGAAAATGTAGGCACCCCACATGCCGTAAAATAATGATTTTTCTTGTTGCTTCTTATCTGGCAAAACCTTAGTTTGTGCTGCCAAAACAACGGCATTATCAACGGAAAGAAGACATTCCATGAGAATTAAGGTTAAAATAATTAGCCAGTCTTTACCGCTAGTTAAAACATGCAGCCAGTTATTAGCGCTAAAGAATGGGGCATACAATTTTAAAATTGCCATTTAAAAGTTCTCTTTTCTAGTTTAATCAAGTGATAGTCACGTTGCTTTGCTATTTTAGCATAAGTAAACTGTTTTACTGATTGCAAGAGCCTAAGCCAGTCAGGCTAAAACCTTATAAGGCGCTAAAAACATCAAGAGCATCGCCAATAATTGCGGATATATCATTTGCCGGGATAGCGGTTTTATTAATTGCCCAAACTTTTGCGCCTGCTTGGCGGTATGTTAGTAGTTGAGCGAATGGATAAACGACAAAGCTAGTACCCGAAATAATAACAAGATCAGAATTCTGCATGGCATTAACTGCCTGAGCTAACCGATCGCCATTAATTGCTTCTCCGTATAAAACGATTCCGGGGCGAATAATGCCGCCACACTCTTTGTGACGAAAAGAGTCGGCATATTCCGCATAAGTAACTGATTTGTGGCATTTGGTGCAATAAATTTCGTATAAGCTACCGTGAAATTCGGTTACGTGCTTATTGCCAGCCTTTTTATCTAAACCATCAACATTTTGGGTAATTAATTCACCTTTTTGATTACAGATTTCGGCAATTTTTTGGTGGATTTTATTAGGCTTAGCTTCTGGAAAATACATGTTGTCCATAACGAACCGATAAAAAAATTCAGGTCGATTGTAGAGCGTGTCTGCACTTAAAATTGTCTCGGGGCTCTCACTCACGCCGTCGTAGATACCGTTTTTGGAGCGGTAATCCGGAATACCAGAATGAGTTGATACGCCTGCACCAGTCAAAAAAGTGATATGCTTGGCCGCGTTAATATCTGCCTTGAGTTCAGTAAGTTGCTGTGAATCAATCATAAAATGTTTCGACCTTTCTCAAAATTATTACTATGTGATAGTTTACTACAAGATTTTTACTTTAAACCAGGTTTATTTAGTAAATAAAAATTCACACGATAGTAACTTAACGTGTGAATTTAAACATAATTACAAAATTTGCATCTGATGCTTTTGACATTGCTCAATCATTTCTTGGGGCCAAACACTTGCTTGCACTTCGCCAATGTGTGCCTTAGCAAGTAAAAGCATGCATAGACGAGATTGACCAATGCCGCCGCCAATAGTGTAAGGAAGTTTGCCATCTAAAAGCATCTTGTGAAATGCCAATTTTTCCCGGTCTAGGCAGTCAGCCTTTTTCAGTTGTTCGTGCAAACTTTCAGGACTGACACGAATACCCATTGAGGAGATTTCGATCTTTTGGTCGAGCGGTTCATACCAGAAAATCAAGTCACCGTTTAATTGCCAATCATCATAGTCAGGGGCCCGGCCATCATGAGGCTCACCGCTGCGTTTTAGTTTGTCACCGATTTTCATAATAAAGACGGCTTTTTCTTTTTGGGCAATTTTATCCTCACGTTCTTCGGGACTTAAATCTGGCCACGTGTCTTCTAGTTCTTGGGTCGTAACGAAGTGCACCTTTTCGGGTAAACGGTAAGTTGAAGCAGGGTAGCGAGCCGCACATTCTGCTTCGATTTGTTTAATTGCCGCAAAAATCTTAGTTACCGTTTCTTTTAGAGTATCTTCTGTCCGCTCTTTTTTAGCAATAATCTTTTCCCAATCCCACTGGTCAACGTAAATTGAGTGGAAATTATCGAGATCTTCGTCGCGGCGGATAGCGTTCATGTTAGTATACAAACCTTCGTGCATGCCAAAACCATATTTTTTCAGGGCCAGTCGTTTCCATTTCGCAAGTGAATGAACGATTTCAATTGTGTCGTCTTCAGGCAAATCCTTAGCATCAAAAGCGACTGGACGTTCAACCCCATTTAAATTGTCGTTTAACCCAGTGCTTTTTTCGACAAAAAGCGGTGCTGACATTCTTTGCAAGTTTAGCTTTTGACCCAATATTTCTTGGAATCTTTCTCTAATAAAGACAATTGCGGCTTCAGTGTCACGAATTGTTAAAGTTGGTTGATAATCTTCTGGCAAAATTAAAGACATGGTAGTTACCTCCAAATTTTTGAGCCAAAGAAAAAGCCCTTTGTCCCGTAATAATAAAAATAAGGACGAAAGGCTTTTTCCGCGGTACCACCTAGATTGCCCAAACTTTGGGCCACTCATGAAACACAATCATGCTTCACCAGTTTGATAACGTACTGGAGACGGCACCACCTACTTTAATTACTAGTTCAGTGTGCTGCTAGAAGTGTTTTTCGATAATCCAGGGTCTGCCGATTTTCCACTATCACCGGTTCACTTTAAGAGATAGATTATTTACTCGTCTTCATCACTGCATTTAAGTTAATAGTAATTTAACAACTATTTTAATTAAAATGCAAGTAAAAATTAATATAAAATAATAAAAAACGGTTTGGCAATCTAAAAAGCCTTGTTCTGTTATAATGGATAGGAATATTTATTGAGAGGAAATTTTATGGCAAGTTTTTATCTTATTTTGGATGCCTTGCTGCTTGGCTATACTTGCTATAGCTGGTACTGGCAGGCCAACATCAACTTAAAGGGACATTATCGGTCCTCATCAATTATTTGGGCGATAATTTTTATTTGGATTGGCTTTGCTTGGCAACTGATTGAAAAAAGTGATCCTGGCCTGTCTGTTTTTTTAGCGATCCTGTTAGTGATGAGCATTATTGACGGCTTTACCGGGTTTGCACCTAAAAAAGCAGTTGTGTCGGGCTACTTTCGCCGAACTGTACCGTATTCAGAAATTGCGTTGGTAACACTAATCAGAGTGCCTAATCCGAAAAAGAAAGCTGTGATTTGTATTTTAACAACGCAGAAAAATCGGCAATATTATCTCCAATTTTCAACGGGAGTTGCTCAGATCGTCGAGACGATTAAGAGCTACGCGCACCGCAGTATTAGAATTGAAATTCAGGATTTATTATAAAAATAATTTAGCAAGCAAGAGACCAGTTTTAGCTGATAAGCAGGACTAGTCTTTTTTATTACCAATAAAAGTGAAAAATATCACAAAATGTTGTAAACTATACTATAATTGGTGTTTTTAAATTAGAAAGCGTGAAACTGATGCTTAATAATGATTTTAATGATGTTGTTCAAAACCGCCATTCTGTTCGAAATTTTGATAAGAACGTTAAAATTCCGCGCGAGGAATTCAAGCAAATGTTCGAAGAAACTATTACCGCTCCTTCGGGCTGCAATCTGCAGGGTTGGTACTTTGAAGTTGCTGATACACCTGAGAGTCTCGCTAAAGTAAAGAAGTACATGATGAAGTTTAACGATCCACAACTGAATACCTGCTCTGCGATTGTTCAAATGTTTGCTCGTGTTGATGCTTACAAGAAATACCGGGAAATGTGGAACAAAACTTATGAAGAGGGACACATAACCAAAGAGAAGTTAGACGAAGTTTTGCGGACTTTTCTTCCCTTATACGAAAATGGCACCTATGATATGTGTGCAACAGACGCAATTAGGTCCTGCTCACTTGCTGCAATGCAGTTTATGCTCGTGGCACGCCACCATGGTTACGACACTAACCCGATTGCTGGTTACGATGAATCCAAGATTGCCAGAACTTTTAACCTTGACCCGAAAATCTATCTGCCAGTGATGGCGATTGCTATCGGTAAAAGTAATGAATCTGAGAAAGAGCAAATTAAAACCATTCGCTATCCAGTTGAAGACGTCTATCACTTTGCGGATTAGTGAGCATAATAAAAATTGCCTAAATGAGGCCTTGTTCAAGTTAAAGAGATAAAAAGGCAGCCAATTGGCTACCTTTTTATCTTTAGTATTATTAACAGCTAATCTTGTTTATAAAATTGGTGACAACATCCGTGAAAAACTTTGAAGAGTTCGTAACCAGCGACCTTGCTGCTCAATCATCTCTGGTGTCAGTAAAGTAGAAACTTGCATGTCGTCCTCAAATGATTTGGCAACTTCCTTAGTGAAGTTTTTATCATAGAAAACGGCCACGTCCTCAAAGTTTAGGTCATAAGAACGATAATCTTGGTTCATTGAGCCCACGGTTGCGAAATCGTCATCAACGACAATGGTTTTGGCATGGATAAACCCGTTATTGTAAATATAAACCTTAATGCCGTAGCGAGATAATTCGTTCGCATACCACTGCGTTGCCCGGTAAATGAAGGGATGATCCGGCTTGCACGGAATCATGATGCGCAAATCAACACCAGACATGGCAATTGTTTGCAGGGTGGCAAACATCGCGTCATCTGGAATTAGGTAAGGTGTTTGAATCCACAAGCGTTTTTCAGCTTGAAACATGAGCCGGATAATACCATTACGCATATTTGCGTTGTAACGGTCAGGCCCGTCAGAAATAATTTGGGTGGCTACATCACCGGGATGAATTTCATTTTCATCCAAGTTAGGGAAGAGCATCGTGTTAAAAGTAATAATCTGATCCTCTTGCTGAATTGAGGCATTCCAGTCCATGACGAAACGTTCTTGCAAAAGCAATGACGCGGATCCGACAATTCGCACCTGACTGTCGCGCCAGTAGCCGAACTTTTTCTTGCGACTCAAATACTGATCACCGATGTTGAACCCGCCAGTCCAAGAAGTTTTTCCGTCAACGACAACAATTTTGCGGTGGAGATGGTAGTTGATGCGGTAACGGGTAATCATATTGCGTGAAGTAATGAAAGGTAGAACCTCGCCTCCGGCCTTACGCAGCTGGTCAAACCAAGTTTTGGTTGCACCCATTGAACCCCAAGCATCATAGAGTAATCGCACCCGAACACCCTGTTTAGCTTTTTTAATTAGTAAATCAAGAATTTCGTTACCGATTTGATCATTATAAAAAGTGTAGAATTCAATATTGACAGTCTGTTTAGCATTTTCAATGTCACGCATCATGTCGCGAAACATTGGTACACCATCAGTATAGAGCTGAACGTGATTGTTTTTGCTGAGCGGCGATTCGCTGTTACGGTCAAAAAAGCGGACAACCATGCTCGCTTTTCCTGAGGTGTCTGAAGGACTGGTCTTTCTCGGCGCCTTGGTAATTGACTTTTGCACATTGCGCAGTCCGATATGGTGCTGCTTATTAATGGCAAAAATATTTTCCTGCGAAATACCTCGTCCAAAAAAGCCGTACAAGATAATGCCAATAACAGGGAAAACTAGTAAGATAATTAGCCAAGCCCAAGTTGTTGAGACCGAGCGCCGGCGGTGAAAGACGATGTAGAAAGCTAAAATTGTGTTAGTAATAATGATAATGCGAATAATATCGCGGAGTAGAATCACGTAGTTCCTCCAAAAACAAAAGATTATTTTTTAAGTCCAATAAATTTATCAATAATACTGATTACCAGCGGATTATCATGCATCCAGCTGTGCTCGGCGTATTTTTTACCCCGAATTTCGACCTCATGATAGGATTTGGCATGTGGTGCCAGAATATAGCGAATGCTTTTAGCCGAGATAACAGAAATAAATTTATCGCTATTTGTGTTATCAAGTACATTACCATAAATATTTAAAACCGAAATATCGGGATTGAACCTTTTACGCCTAAATAATAAATAAAGATAGTGCAAATTAATTACCGCTGGTCGACCGTTGCGATTGAGGCCGTTAACGTTGGGAATATCGCCCATATAGGTAACACCGTCAAATGGACCGGCAATGAATGCGCACATTGTTAACCGCGGGAAATTTTTCCTGTGGTATGTCCGCATTTCGGTTCGCACAATACAAGGACAAGCTAAGGAATGAGCCACAGCACGGTAATGCTTAAAATGATACCTGTTAGCCAAAAATGGCAGGATTAATCTTAGATAATAATCAATTGCGTAGACACCGACAATTCTCTGCCGAAAAACTACCTGCACAATAGGATTTTGATCCCCCGTCCATGTTCCTTCAAGCTTAAAGTTACCAAGCAAATCAGCGGTTACCTTGAGAAATTTAGCATTATTTTTATCTTTTAAGGCTTGCTTAACCATAATATTGGTGGTGTAGTCACCGCCACGGAAGCCGTGAAAATAAATAATCGGTATTTGCTCAAAGTCACCGGTTTTGCTTTCAACAGTAGCATTATCTTCAATCCGTCTTTTATGTAGGCGTAAAAAAATGCGCATTGGTGCAATTGTTGCTAAAATAGCTAAGGAAATCATGTTGAACCGACTAGGTTCTTTTGATAAATTGTGCTTACGGTTCTTCTCAGCTTCTTCTTTATATTTTTTTGTATTGAAGAACATAATACCACCTTAAAAATAGAGCTACCTACATTTTAACATTGACTACGAAAATATAGTGACAGAGGTACATATGAAATTTTACGCCGTAAAAAAAGGCCGTACACCGGGTGTTTATCGCACATGGGATGCAGCCAAAAAACAAGTTGATGGTTTTCCTAACGCCGAATATAAGTCCTTTAGCAAAGTTACGGATGCAACGGACTACTTGGATTGGGATCAGCCAACAATTAAGCAGGTTTTTCAAAAAGACAAAGACTCCTTAGAGCAAGCAATTGCCAAAATACAGCGGGCTAGTCAGACAGTTAATAAAAAGCAGCAAGTGCCTAAACAGAAAAAGACACATGCTGCAACAGAAAATGAGACTAGTGGCGACTATTTTGCCACGATTTATACTGACGGTGGAACCCGCAATACAGGCAACTTCAAAGGCGGCCACGTGAAGGCAACCGACAAGGCGGCCTGGGCTTATTTAATTGAGTGGTATGACCATAACCAAAAACAAACGGCATATGACTCGAATGGTGAATTTGGTGCCACTAATAATAAGATGGAGCTAACCGCCTTAATTGAAGCTTTGAAAAAGTTGCTGCAACTGGGCTTTAATCAGCAGCCATTATTGTTTGTCCTCGATTCTCAGTACGTGTTAAATCCGATCACTAAAGGCTGGCTCAAGGGTTGGAAAAAACGGGGCTGGAAAAAGAGCACACCGGGTGCAATTGCCAATTTAGAATGCTGGCAGGAAATGGACCGGTTGCTAGAGCAATTTCCTAGCGCCCAATTCGAATGGACTAAGGGCCATAATAATAACCGCGGCAATGAATTTGTCGACCATACGTTAAATAAGTTTATGGACCAAATGTGATTAGTTAAAGACGACGATTGTACCGCCAAATAAGTGACTAAAGAAATTAGTTACATTTTGCCAAGCTTGTTCTAGCCAGTTGCGGTTTTCAGGGGTATTGACTTTGTCAAAAATGCCCTTAGCATCTTTTTTGATGTTATCGGATAAAGCTCCAGCTTGATCTTTAAACTTGTTGTCTTTTAAGGCTCCAGAATTGCGGATTTCAATTAAAACATTAATAATCTGCTGTTTTTGGTTATTGTTAATAACATCACCTAAGTGGTTAATATTAATTTGGTTGTTAACGATGTCACGAATTTGGCTGTCAGAAATGTTGTTGCCAATTTTACCCATTTCTTGTTTGGCACCGGCAACGGCGTTGTTTAATTGAGCGTCACTGTAACCATCTTTACTCTTGTTTTCCTTGGTAATTTTACTTAAAGTTCCCATTTCGTCTTGGGCGGCGTTAACCTGACTTTGATTGAGGCTTTCACCGGTTTTGTGGTAAGCAGCATAGACACCAGCTAAAGCACCAGAGCCATCGATTGGCACGGCACTAGTCACATAGATATTTGCATCAGCAATTCCGGCCGTTAGTGCGGCATTTTTATACTGATCGGCGGTAATAGTCGTGATATTGTTTTTACCTTGATAATCCAAGATTTTGACATTAATACCGCTGCCTTGAGCAGTCTTTTGAATCATTGCACTGGACCAAACGCCAGAATTAGTGGTGAAGTTAGCCCCCGAAGGATTAAGATATTTAACTAAATCGCTTCCTGTGATGGTAATAGTTTGGTAACTATTGCCGTTTAACGGCTCACTAAGCGTTTTAACTGTTCCGCTGCGCTGACCATCCGATAAAGAAGTTCCTAGGCAAACGACGGGAAGATCATCTGCCTTGACTGTTTGTTGGGGCAGAGATAGTCCCAACGTTCCGATTAATAACGTTAAAATAGTAGTAATAATAGTTGTTGCTTTTTTCATAAAATAATCAACTCCTTGTTTATTGCTATTAATTATACTAAATGCTGATTACAAAAGTTTAAAATCGCTTTTTAGACCATCCGGTTTACGATATTTTTAATATTTTAGATGGTATAATAAAAAACAATGAGGGAGGTAGCGATGATTCAGCAACCTGAATTAACTGTCATAATGCCGGTCTACAATGTTGAAAAATATTTGCCGCGAGCACTAGAACACTTGGCTAAACAGAGCAACCCGAATTTCAAATTGTTGATTGTCAATGATGGTTCAACTGATAATACGAGAAAAATTGCGGAAAGTTACCGGAATGATTTTCACGACTTAAAAATTATAAATAAACCTAATGGCGGTTTGTCTGATGCCCGCAATGTTGGAATCGACAACGTTGATACGCCGTATTTTACCTTTCACGATGGTGATGATTGGGTAGATTCTGGTTATACCGACTTTTTTGTCCGAGCTTTTCATGAGCATCCCGAAGCAGCAATGGTTTCTTGCGGCTTTTGGCTTGATTACGAAAATAAGAAAGGTTCCGTGCCAGCAACTAAGAAGAAAGTAAACGGGATGAAAGAAAAATTGCGCAGTTATCAGCTTATCTGCAATCCACTAGGATCATTATTTGACAATCACTTCTTAGCAACACCAGTTAAAGGCTACACATGGAATAAGGGCTATAAGCTTTCCGTTGTTCGGCAAAATCACTTGCGTTTTATGGGCAACTTGGCATTTATGGAAGACCAGATTTTCAATGTGCAGTATTTAGCTAAAACAGATGGCTTTTATTGTGACAGCACGCCGCTATACCATTATTGGCAGCGCAAAGACAGTATGGTCCATAACTTCAATTTAAAGATGATTCCTGATAACTTTCGGGCAAATTATATTATCCTTAAAACGATGATACGTAGTTTGTGGCAAGAGCACAAAAAGGAAAAAGGTTCTGAGCAAGAGCTGCTTGAGGCTAGTGAAAGGGATCAGCGATGAGAGAAAAAGTTAACGGTAACGAATTATATTACAGCAAACTGGGTAAGGGAGAACCACTTCTTTTATTGCACGGTCATCACTTAGATGGCGGGATGTTTGACCAGATTATTGCCCCGCTTGGACTTTATTACACAGTTTATGTCCTTGATATGCGCGGACACGGCTTAAGTGAAGGCGAAATAGCGCAACATTATCAGACTGAAGTTAAAGATGTCGCTGATTTTATTGATCAGGTTGGCATTCGGGGCTGTTATTGTTTTGGCTTTGATGCTGGTGGCTTAGTTGCAATGATGCTTGCAAGCCAAGACCAAAAGGCCTTTAAAAAGTTGATGGTTGCCGGCGTATTTGTCAATGGCAATGGCATTAGACCATATCATTACTTAACTGAGGGGATTTTGCGCTTTTTGAGGCGTAATCGTGACAGTGAAGTAGAATTGACCGAAAGCTTTATGTCCGTTGATAGCTTAAAGGCAATCTCAATTCCAACGTATTGTGTTGTTGGTGAAAAAGACTGGGTCAAGGTAGAACATGTTCGCTGGTACAGTCAGATTATTCCGCAGGGCCAGCTTCTTGTAATGCCGAGACAGAAACATGAAAGTTATGCTGTGAAAAGTTTTAAACTTCTTAATTTAATGGAAGATTTTTTTAAATAAATATTTTTTAACAAAACGTCGAAAAAGTTTTCGGCGTTTTGTTTTGATTTTTACCTTTTCTAGGCACTAGGGACTTTTTTTGGTTATAATAGACTTGCAAAGATAGTATTTTAAATAAAGAGGTAGCTATGAACAAAGAAGAACTTCTTCAGTTAATGCATCCAATGAAGTTAATTGGGTTAAGTGGTAATCCTGCTTTAAACGAAAAGATCGCCACGATTTTGAAAAAACCGCTAATTGAAACTGCTGTGCAGCATTTTAGCGATGGCGAAATTCAGGTTAATATTGGTGAAAGCGTCAGAGGATGTGACGTTTTTGTTATCCAGTCAATTCAAGATCCAGTCAACGAAAACTTTATGGAATTAGAAATTGTCTTGGATGCATTGCACCGCGCTTCTGCGCACCGAATTAACGTTGTTGTGCCTTACTTGGCATATTCGCGTTCTGATACTAAGACACGTTCCCGTGAACCAATTACAGCTAAACTGGTTGCTAATTTATTGCAGATTACCGGCTTAGACCATTTAATTGCTTTAGATTTACATGCTTCGCAAATTCAAGGCTTTTATAATGTTCCGGTTGACCATCTGCACGCAATGCCGCTGTTAGCGCAATACTTCCTTGATAATGGAATTGCGACTAAAGAAGAAGACGATATTGTTGTTGTTTCACCTGATCATTCAGGAGCAAAATTAGCGCGGAACTTTGGGCAGTTCTTTGATGCGCCAATCGCAATTGTTGACCAGCGTCGTGAACGTTATGACACTGATGTGCATGACATGATTGGTGACGTTAAGGACAAGAAATGTATTATTGTCGATGATTTGATTGACACAGGTTCACGCATTTCTTCTTCAACTAAATCAGTTTTAGCAGCTGGCGCTAAAAAAGTTTATGTTGCAGCTACGCATGCACTTCTTTCACAAAATGCACTGGAAACGCTTAATGAATTGCCAATTGAACAAATAGTGGTAACTGACACAATTAAGCACAGCCACTATCCAGACAGAATGGTTCGGATTTCCGTCGATTTGCTTTTGGCTCGTGGAATTAATTATGTGTATAATGATCGCTCAATGCATTTGTTAAGTGAAAGTGACTTAAAATAATTTAATAATTGGCTTTTATTTTTAAATACTTATAAACGTTGTTGCTTCAATATTTTTTAGTGCTATGATGTATTTTTGTTTATTTATTTTATAACATTGGTATAATAAAAAACAAAATGCGTAGGAACGGAGAATCCATTATGGCACGAAGGAAAAATTATAAGAGAAGACGAATTATTTTAAGTAATACCTTTCATTTAATTAGGGAAAATGGCATGGACAATGTGTCATTTCAGATGATTGCAGAAAAATCAGGGATTTCCAAATCTCTTCTTCAATCATATTATCCCCATAAAGCAAAGTTAACGGATGACGTGGTTCGTAATATTCTTAATACCTTGGATGAGCAGGTAAGAAAATCCAACCATGCCAAGGAGGGCAATATTTGTGCCCGAACTAAGGCTTTTATTTATACGATTGCGATGCTGGGAATCTATGACAAGGGACTCAAGCGAATTATTTCTGAAGTTTTCAGTAGTAACGAGACCCTTGATAATTGGAGCCAAATGCTTAATAGCTGGGTAAAAGATAACCAAATTTTTGATGAAGATGCTTTTGATTTAAATGAAGTAGAGTATGGCATTGCATTTGTAGTAACTGGGGTTGGCCGGCTATACCATGACAGTAAAAGATTTAGTCTATCTGCCGAGCAGCTGGCAGATTACGCTACTAGTTCATTAATGTATAGTTTCCTGCATTGCACCCCAGAACAGGTTAACCACGCTCTTGAAGCTGGTCATGAGATCATTAAATCAACTGATATCGAAGCAATTCATCACGCAATTGATACGATGTTTGATGAAGAAAAAGAGATCGTCTGTTAGGAAGGAAAAATATGGCAAATGGCGCGCGAGATGATCTGCGCAGAGTAACTCAGGAACAGAATGACCAATATCAAAAGGTACTGTCCTTTATTATTTATCTAATTGTGACGCTTATTATGGTTACGGTTACTTTTCTCAATCCTTTTTTCATGAAGAATCAGATTAGAACTGACAATAATGAAGCCATCATTGTTAGGCAGGTCAACAAGCACTTTGATACACTTGCTAGCGAGATTGGGGCCAATAAGAATGGCAATGCCAATCTTTTGACTACTAAGCAAACGCAACCGATTGCCGATCATATTATTGATTATACTTTGGGTGCTTTTTTTAAGTTTAATAATCTTAATTTAGCTAACCAAATTTTATACGACATTGATTTAAATATTGACCAAGGGGCATCAAGCGATGCTCAGTTGGTTCAGCAAAAATTAAAAAAGCAGGGCAGTAATGCACCTTATGAAGTAGTTGATGCGTTCAGTTTAAATACAATGATGGTGGGCAGCAATGTTGCAACGGCATTACTGCTGCTTAATATTATTGTGTTAGTAATGGCTGCTATCAGCTTGCGCTCGCTTATTAGTGACTTGCGCACAGAGATGACTTCGAAAAAGTTAACCCATACTATTACGGGTGCGGCCATGTGGGCAAGTTTTTGGCTAATGCTGATTGCGGGAATAATTGCGCTTATTCCAATAGTTTTTAATGTCAGGGAAATTGCTGTTTTTGGCTATATTTTGGAAATTAGCAGCAGTATATTCTTGGATTTTGTAATTGTGGGGGTTGTCCTCTACATTTTAAGTGCCATTTTATGGGAATTTACAGCGCAAGAAAATTAGCTGCTTAACTTACTCCTTGACCTTCTAAAAGCTCCTGACTAATTAATAAGTGAATTGTTCAGGTGACCCTGTCTTTTTTAAATAGGCAATTACGAACTAAGGAGTTAATAATGAAAATTTACTTTGCAAATGCTCTGTTTTCTCAGGCAGAAATCAATTATAATGCCCAATTAGCAGCTAAAATTCGTCAACTAGATCCTGCAATTGATCTATATTTGCCGCAGGAAAATGCTGCAATTAATGATAAAGAAGCGTATGCCGATTCAAAAATGATTGCTCAGGCCGATACTGATAAGCTCCTTCAAAGTGATTTAATGGTTGCCGTTCTTGATGGTCTCAGTATTGATAATGGGGTAGCAAGCGAAATCGGTATTGCCTACGCTAAAGAAATTCCGATTATTGGTCTGTACACGGATACACGACAAAAGGGCAGTAATAATAAGCAAAAATTAGCTGCACTAAGTGAAATCGCTGAAAATCAATTTCACTACGTAAACCTTTATACAACGGGACTAATTAAGCTAAATGGGACAATTGTTAATAATGAACCTGATTTATTACAGGCAGTTGCAAAGTATTTAAAATAGCAAAATAAAGCCACGGAAGTAAAATTTCCGTGGCTTTTTTCTGTCATAAATTAGTTGCTGCCTAGTCGAAAAAGCTTGAAATGATAAGAAAGAACTCCCGCAATATCAACCCGGTATTCATGCCCATTAACTAAGGGAGTAGCTCCCGGAGAATAAGTAATAATGGTTGTAAAATTGCCATAGCCGGAATTATGATAATTGTGAACTTCCTGAGCTTGATAAGTTGTTTGCGTATCCTCATCGGTAATAGTAATTTGCGGAATTTCTTTAATTACCTGATCGGAGCTATAAAAAGACCAAGCAATGTTTTGTCCTTGGACTAATTCGAGCGGAAAAACGCCTGAACTAGGATAAGTAACTTGCTGTTGACTTGGCTTGCGAAAGACGTCAGCTGAATTAAGAACTTTTTGAACAGAATAGCGATAACCGTTTTTTCCGTAAGCGGCTCCGATTCCGGTTGTAGTCAGTCTAGTTGAGAGTAACCAGGCACGGTGTCCTGTGTCTGGCCCGGATAAATTATAGCGATCAGTAATTAAATCAGTAATTACATCGCCTGCAGTTTGGTCATGAGTATTAAAGTTAAGATTAGCAGAATTGGAAGTGGAGCGGGCGATTTGCCAAATCGCTTTGCTAACGTTGCGCGGCCTTTTTTCATAAGGAAGGTTGTGCTGGTTAATTAACGGATTGGCATTTAAGGTTGCCAAGACGGCGGCCGTTTTTTGTGCATCAATACTGTCTTGTTTGGCCTCAGCTATTGGTGTTAAGCCGAAAAGTCCGCGATAATAATTAATGTAAGCGAGTTGATCACTAAGATAAGTCGGGGTTAGCACGCCTTCTTTAAATTTGCGGTTGAGCTGCGGCTTAGTTACATAGAGGTTATCTTCATTAAAAGGAGTTTTATCTAAAGCAGCATACTCTTGTTGCAATTGCTTTACTTGGTTTGCTTCACTTGGCGTGAAATTAGCCGCGTGAGTAGTTGTAGCGCTAAATGGAAAAATGAAAAGTAGGCTGGTAAGTATAATAGATAATTTGCGTAACATTTTTCAAGACGCCTCCTAACTATGAAATATTATAAGGCAAAAAAGCCCTTTAGATAGCTACAAAACAAAAAATTAAGAAAAGCTGGTAGAAAAGAGCGTTTATTAAATATGATTAACCCAAACATACCACAAGCAAGAAATGTTGAACTGAAATTGGTTAGTAATCTTGATGATTGGGACGGCGTTACTGGTCCGGTTGACCGTGATTTGCGTCAAGTCGTTGTTCAAAAAGCAACAATCGGCAAGAATTATACTTATGCCTTGCAACACGTTGCTGGTGATACTTTTGTTTATCGCAGCCACAATGGTCAAAATGTTAACTTTAATAAAAATAAGCCGGTGTTGTTCATGACGGGAACTGCTGCAGGGCATACCCAAACATTTGAATATGCGAATAAATTTGGTCAATATTTTGTGGGAACTAAGCCAAATGACCTTAATATGAGCAGTACGTGGTCGAGTTGGTCAAAGCAGATTGCCCGGGTTTCCCTGTGGCACGCACAAAAATATCGTTCTAATACAAGCGTGCAACCTCGGCTGGCAAACTTAAATCATGCAGGTAGCGACTTTGGTGTTGGTTGTGCAGGTGACCAATTTGCCCGCGTCGAGGCGGCCGTTTCACCTGATGGTCAATATTTTATGATTGCTTACGGTGATAACGATCATAATGGTTACTTTGCACTATACCGCCTGAGTGCAATTAATGATGCCTTGGATCATGCCACAACTGCCAGCAAATATGTTGATATAACAACTGTACAATGCCTTGCCGCTTTTAAAATTCCAACTTTATCTGGCAATCAAGGACAGGTAGGGTCTTTGCAAGGATTTGCCCTTGATCATTATGTTGTTAATCACAACGACCAGTTTAATCTTTATCTTTCTAGCCAGCCATCTACTGATATAGCTGGCTTTGACCGTAAAATTGTCAAAATTCCGTGGGGCGAAGTTAACGCTGCCGGTTGGGAATTAGTTGATTTGACAACTGCAACAGAACTGGCAATTCCAGGCTATTATACGGAAGTTGAAGGCATTCAGGTTGTAAGTAATAACAATGTTTTGGTGACGGTTGCCTACCACCAACTGCACGATTTTGCTAATCCAACTAAGCATCCCACTAAAATTAATAAAATTTACCAAGTAACTTGGGGACTTTTATAGCCAACAATAATGTTCGGAAAAAATATTGGATTAAAAGTCAAAATGATTAAGAGCAAAGCGAATTTTCACAATGAAAAAAAGCGGACTATTAACTAATTGAAAAATTACTCATGTTTTTTAAGATTTAGGTTCGGATTAAAAAAATATTTCTAAAATTCGGCTAATTTGTGCTTTTTTAGGCTTACATTGCCGTATAATTAAAAAGTTAGAAACATTAATTAAGAGGTAAAAATAAAATGACTAGGAAAACACAGGTTGGCCTAATTTTTGGTGGCAATTCATCCGAATATGAAGTCTCAATTATGTCAGGCCACAATATTTATAATGCAATTGATCAAGATAAGTTTGATGTTCACCCGATTTGGATTACCAATGACGGGTACTTGGCTAGTGAAGCAGATTCTTTTAAGGTACTTAAAGATCCACACTATACGGTGCAAAATCCGTACAAAGTCGCTAATATTTCTAATCTAATTGAGTTAGCTAATTTACCTGAAATCGATGTTTTCTTCCCAATTGTCCACGGTAACTTAGGCGAGGATGGCAGCCTGCAAGGTTTATTTAGAATTTTGGATAAGCCATTTGTAGGTGACGATGTTCTATCCGCTGCAGTAACAATGGATAAGGAATTTACCAAGATTTTGGCGCAACGAGCTGGTGTTCCAGTTGCCGACTGGATTGCAATTAAACGCTTTGAATATGACGAAGAAAATAATGCTAAATGTGATTACGCAAAAGTAAGCGAAAAATTGGGTGGCGACTTGTTTGTTAAGCCATCTAATCAAGGCTCATCTGTTGGGGTTCACCATGTTACAAGCGAGAAAGAATACCGTGAAGCTTTAGCCGATGCCTTTAGGTATGATGATAAAGTTTTAGTAGAAGAAACGATTCATGGTACTGAAGTTGAAGTTGCTGTTTTAGGCAATGACAAGCCGCTTGTTTCTGGGGTAGGCCAAATTATTAACGCTGCGGGAACCTTCTATAGTTATGAAAATAAATATGATGATGATTCCACCACAACACTGCAGATTCCAGCCGAATTACCAGCAGAAATTGTTGAAAAAATTCGGGCTAATGCTTTAAAAGTTTACCAGGCAACTGAATGTAGTGGTTTGGCTCGGGTTGACTCTACTTTACGTGAAAGTGACCAGAAGATTGTTTTGACTGAAGTCAATGCATTACCAGGTTTTACTAACATTAGTATGTATCCAAAACTGTTCGAAGAAGCTGGTATTCCTTATTCTGAATTAATCACACGGTTAATTGAAATCGGCCAAGAACGTTATGAGCATAAAAAGACGTTGCTACATAAAATCGGTTAATTAGATTGTGCTGGGAGTAATATTTTATGACTAAAGATAAGCATGATTTTGAAGAATTGACCGCCCCTGCAGCAACAGCTAAGGAATTGCAGATTAGTGTTGCCACTTTGCGCAAATATTCCTTAATAGTTGAAAAAGTTGCCGGTAAGCCTGATTATTACGCTAGAACCAAACAAAATGCCCGGTTATATAGTAAAAAGGATGTTCAAGATTTAAAGGATTTTCATAAGTTGGCACAGGAAAATGGCCTTACTTTGCAAGAAGCGGCACAGCAGATTTTTGCTGTGAGTGATAAAAGCGCAAAAGAATCAAATGCCGTGGACGAACCTAACAATGAAGTGATGAGCACACCGCAGGTAATGAAACTTCTTAATGCCTTGCAACAGACTATCGGACAACAGAATTCAGCGCTTGCGAAATTACAAAAGCAGTTAAATCGAATTGAAAAGCAGAATAAAGATCTACTAACAAGACAGAAGGAGTTAGAAAATTCATCTGCCAAAGAAGCCGATTTTGCTAGCTTACCTGATATTTCAGGAATTGTAACCGATGATCTGGCAACTGCACCAATTTTTGCTGAAGAAAATAAACCACTGACACCTGCTGAAAAGCGGGCGCAGGTTGCTAATGATGAACAAAAATCAAGCAAACAAGTGCATGATGAAATTTTGTCAAAAGCACAAGAAAACGCCCAAAAAAGTACGGTTAATGCGCACCGGACATTGTCAGATATGCAAGTAGAACCGGAAAAAAAGCACTGGTGGCAAAAATTTATTGATATGTAGATTAAGTAAAAACGACTTTTAAAAAAAGCCGTTTTTATTAATGCCAAATTTAGCAAACTTAAGTTAAACTTTTAATTATGATATCCGCTTTTGAGGTACAGTAGACAAGTATAGATTAAGGATGATTACATTGAAAAAAACTAAGCAGCGCTACGTGTTGGCGCTAGTTGTAGCTATTATTGGACTGGCCTTGACGGCGTGTACTTATTTTGCCACTGACATCTACACTAAGCATGATGTAGCAGTAATTACGGACCGCACGATTAAGGACACTTTAGTTGAAAAAAGTACGGATGTGTATAACAACAAGGACGAAACCAGAAAACAGGTGCTTCACCTCAAAGTTTTATCTGGCAAGCATAAGAACCAAACTTACCGAACGGTCAATTATTATTATCCATCGCAATTGATTACGCAAAAATACCGGGCTGGTCAGCGGATTTTTGTCAATATTAAACATAATGATCCGGCTATTCAAACGCCTAAACGCGATTGGGTGTTGGTTTTAGCACTGACAGTCATGGCGACACTAATGGTAGCCGTTTCTGGTAAAAACACGCTGGGACTGATTGCGTCCATGGCTTTGAGCTGGCTCTTGTTTTACCTCGTAATTATGACCGATATTAAACTGAACGGCTCGTATATTGTGCTGCTCTTTGGCTTTGCTGACATCGTCTTTTCCTTTTTCAGCTTATTGCTTGTTCAAGGACTTAATAAAAAAATGCTGGCGACCTGGGCCGCGACGCTGTTAGGAGTCTTTGTTTCGTTTGCTTTGTGCTACTTAATTATGCGCCTTACGGGAGAGTCTGAAATCAAATATGAAACTGGCGATTACGCTACCCAAGATCCCCGCGGCATTTTTCTAGCGCAGACCTTGCTTGGCATTTTAGGAGCAGTGATGGATGAAGCAACGGATATTATCTCAAGCTTATATGAATTAATTCAGACTAAAAAAGATCTGACTGCCAAACAGCTGATTGAAAGTGGCCGAACAATGGGCCAAGAGATTATGGGACCACTGATTAATGTGTTAGTGCTGATTTTCATGTCTGAAGCGTTGCCGCTAACAATTATTTATTTACGTGACAACAACACTTTAAGTTCCACCTTTGGCTTCACCTTATCTTTAGGAGTAACGCAAAGCGTTATCTCCGCAATCGGAATTGTTTTAACGGTCGTTTTCGCGACTGGCTGCAGTTTGTTCTTTTTAGAAGGTCAAAAATGGAAGGAGTGGAATAAAAAGTGAACACATTAATGGCACTGATAATCGTTTTGGCAATATTAATGACGGTCATTGGCGGTGAAACTGGCATTCGTAGTTTTTTCAGTGTGCTGATTAACACCTTATTGTTAATTTTGCTGGCAATTCTGATTTCATGGGGCATCAGCATTCCCGTGTTAATTTTGATTTTTATTCCACTCAAGTTAGTGACAATAATCTTTTTGGGAACGCATGACTATCAAGTAGCGAAAAACTCATTTTATTCTGCTCTAATTGTGTGTTTAGTTGTCAGTTGTTTGATTTTAGGATTCGAATGGCTGGCACAAGCTGCTGGTCTAGGCCCAGAAGCAGGAGAGATTCTCGTTGGTTTATCACAAATGCCGGGGCTTAGCTATCCGTTAATTGCCGTAGCTGTTGCGATTTTTTCAACGCTTGGAGCGGTTGCGGAAGCGGCGGTTGCAATGAGTTCTGGATTATTAGAAATTAAGAAGCACAATCCCGAGATTACCCATGAAGAACTACTGAATAGTGGGGCAAAAATCGGCAACGATGTTTTAGGAACAGCGATGAATACCATTTTATTTGGCATGTTTGGTAGCTTTCTTTCCCTATTTTTGTGGTATATTAGGCTCAATTACACATTAGGTGAAATTTTAAATGAAAAATTATTTGTCAATGAAACGCTTATTATTATGTATTCATTGATTGGTGTATTACTAACTGTGCCATTATCGACTGCTTTTTTAGCAAAAAAGATGGCTAAACGTGAGGTGAAAAAATGAAAGTAAATGATTTAACGTTAACTAACTTTAACAAGCGGGAGTTTAAAGTTCATACTTATACTCTGGATTCAATTGGTGACTTAGTGACTCCTAAGCATCCGCTTGCCATTATTATTCCAGGTGGCAGTTTTGACCACTTGTCTTTACGAGAAGGCGAGCCGGTAGCACTTGCCTTTAATAACTGCGGCTTCAACAGCGTTGTAATGGAATATAACCTGGTTCAAGATGAAGGTGATATCTATCCGGATGCGGGGCTAGATGTATTGACTACGGTTAAGTACTTTCGTGATCACGCGCGTGAATACAATATTGATCCTGCAAAAATTGTTACTGTTGGTTTTTCAGCTGGCGGTCACGTGGCCAGCTTTGCCAATAGCATGGCTAACTCTCCTAAATACCAAAAAGAATTTTCTTTTACCAGCAGTGCCGTCTTACCATCTAAGACTATTTTAGGGTACCCGTTAATTAACTTAGCTAAAATTGGCTTTGATGTCCCCGCTGAAGAGGAGGGCAAGGTACCGACAGATGAGTTTGTTAAAAATAGTGCATTAGGTGTAACTGCCAAAACGCCTGCAACTTTTATTTTTCATGCGTGGGATGATCCAGTTGTATTAGTGACAAATACCATGGAATATATTGCTGCTTTACATGCCAAAAATGTGCCATGTGAGGTTCATATTTTCAATCGTGGTGGTCACGGCTTTTCACTAGCCCGTAAGGATATGGTGATAAAAGGGCGCGAGTGGCAGGAAAATCCGCATGCGGCCCACTGGTTTAAGTTAGCTCAAGAGTGGTTGGCCAGCGAATGGTCATAAACAGGCAGTGTAGCTGCTTTTTTGTGGGCTATTTGCCAGCATTAAGACTTACTAGAAAGAATATTAATATAAAAATTAAAAAGTGCGAATTTTTTTAAACAAAAGTATTGCATTTATTTCTAAAAGGTATATAATTGCACATATTTGAATCAAAAGAAAGGACATGATTTTTTGAAGTTAACGAAAATAAAAATTTTAACAGCAATTAACGGCGTACTAACTTTAAGCAGTCTAATCATGTTATTCTTTGGATTGTGTAATCAAGTTAATGAGTCAAGTCGCCTTTTAGATGATGAGCAAACAATTGCCCTTAATAGTGGGAATGGTTTATTCATCTTTACAGCAATAATTGCCGTAATCATTTTTGGATTTGCCTTCTTTGCCAGTTGGCTGAGAAGTGAACCTGCGAAGGCTCATTTGTTAAGACACCATGCTTAATTAAGAAAAAACTGCACTTTTGGTAAGACACAAAAGCGCAGTTTTTTTATTTGGTTTTGATTAATGACAATTGAAAATAAGACAAAATAAAAAACAGCTTAGTCAATTACTAAACTGTTTTTATTATTAGGAAAACTGAAATCTATTACTCTTTTTAATACCAATGATGACTTAACCAAAAGCTCTTGGCATTAACCCATGAACCGTAGCGGCCGTAAACGTAATTATCGGCAACTCGTTCCTGGTTCTTAGGGGAATAATTACCATGAAGGTAATTAATGTTTAATTGGTACTTGCCGTAACACACACCATTTCTAGCATAGTAGTTACCACCGGATTCTCTCATTGCAATCCAGTTCTTGGCAGCACGTTCACGCTTAGATAATTTTCTAGCAGCTTGAACAGTTTGAACATTTGAACTGGTGTTAGTTGTTTGCGCAACAACAGTAAAACCAAAAGATAGTGCTAAAGCTGCAATTAACTTAGTTAACAGACTTTTATTTTTCTTCAATTTCTTCATTCCCTATAAAAAAGATCACTTATTTACTATGGATAATCATACACATGCAATATTTCATTGTTGTTACAGAATTAACACGCGACTCTTACAATCAAGTTTTAATGTTATTTCTGCATAGTTTTGGTAGAATTTAGAGGAAACTATTCTAGGAGGTAGATTATGACTGCAAAACATTTTTATGAAACTTTTCATCCTGATCATTATGACTTGTTTATTGATGTTAACCGTGAACAGAAAACAATTACCGGTACTTCAACAATTACCGGTGAGGCAATCGAAGATACAATTTTAATTAACCAAAAATATATGACTATTACAAAAGTCATGTGTGATGGTACTGAGGTTCCTTTCACCGTTGATGATGAGGAAGAAGCAATAAAAATTGCGGTAGGCAAAACTGGCAAAGTTACAGTTGAGATTACTTATTCTGCACCACTAACTGATACTATGATGGGAATTTATCCTTCATATTACAAAGTGAATGGCGTTAAAAAACAGATTATTGGAACACAATTTGAAACTACCTCAGCTCGTCAGGCTTTCCCATGCGTTGATGAACCTGAAGCAAAGGCCACTTTTTCGTTAGCCCTTAAATATGACGAGCACGAAGGCGAAACGACAATTGCTAATATGCCGGAAATTAAGGTTGAAAATGGCGTTCACTATTTTGAAAAAACAGTTAGAATGTCCAGTTACTTGATTGCGTTTGCGTTCGGTGAATTGCAATCTAAGATGACAGAAACCAAAGACGGCGTCAAAGTAGGCGTGTTTGCGACTAAAGCGCATCAAGCTAAGGAACTAAACTTTGCGCTTGATATCGCCAAGCGGGCAATTGAATTTTATGAGGAATTCTATCAAACTAAGTACCCATTACCACATTCTTGGCAATTAGCGCTACCTGACTTTTCTGCTGGGGCAATGGAAAACTGGGGCTTGGTTACTTACCGTGAAGCCGCAATTTTATTGGATCCAGACAATGCTACTCCTGAGCAAAAAGCTTATGTGGCAACAGTTATTGCCCATGAACTTGCTCACCAATGGTTTGGTGATTTGGTAACGATGAAGTGGTGGGACGATTTATGGTTAAACGAAAGTTTTGCCAACATGATGGAATATGTCTCAATTGACGCTTTAGAGCCTGAATGGCATGTTTGGGATAACGTTTACCAAATATCAGAAGTTCCTGCTGCTTTAAATCGTGATGCTACTGATGGTGTCCAACCAGTTCACGTTGAAGTTGAACATCCTGCCGACATTGATGCAATTTTTGATAGCGCGATAGTTTACGCTAAGGGCTCAAGAATGTTAGTAATGGTTCGCGCTTTATTGGGCGACGAAGCATTGCGCAAAGGGCTGAAGTATTACTTTGACCAACATCAGTTTGGCAATGCAACCGGTGACGATCTGTGGAATGCATTGTCTACTGCAACTGACTTAGATATTGGTAAAATTATGCACACTTGGCTCGATCAACCTGGTTATCCGGTTGTCACGGCTAAAGTTAATGCAGAAAATCATTTGGTTTTGAGCCAAAAGCAATTCTTTATTGGTGAAGGCAAAGATGCTAACCGTAAATGGGCAATTCCACTTAACGCCAATTTCGCTGCGCCACAAATTATGTCAGAGCGTGAACTTGATCTTGGTGATTATCAAGACCTGCGTGCAAAAGCTGGTCATGCATTACGCATTAATGTTGGTAATAGTTCGCACTTTATTGTTAACTATGACGAAACATTGATGAATGATATTATGACCGAAGTTGATCAATTACAGCCAGTTGATCAATTACAACTCTTGCAAGACTTGTCCTTGCTTGCTGCGGGTAACCAAATTTCTTATGCGCAAATCATTCCGCTATTACCGAAGTTTGCTGCATCTAGATCTAATATTGTCATTAATATTTTATTCAATATTGTTGATCAATTGCGGAAATTTGTCACTCCTGGATCGGCTGACGAAAAAGCGCTGAAGGCATTTTGCAATAAATTATCTGCCGAAAATGTAACCCACTTAGGCTGGCAAGCCAAAGAGACTGATACTTCAGATGATAAACTGATTCGACCAATCGTCTTAATGGCTGCGTTATATGCAGAAAATTCTTCTATTTATGCAGCAGGTCACCAAATTTTTACAGAGAATAAAGATAATTTGGCAGCCATTGAGGCATCAGTACGACCTCATGTTTTGGTAAATGAGGTTAGAAATTATCATCAACCTGGTCTTGTTGCCGACTTAATTAAGCAGTACCAAGAAGCAGTGGACCCATACTTTAAACAAGACTTGTTAGCAGCTATTACTATGACCACTGACAAGAATGAATTAGAGAAGATTGTGGATAATTTTGAAAATGCTGATATTATCAAACCCCAAGATCTTCGTGCTTGGTACCGCTCCATTTTACTTAACCAGAATGGTCAACAATTAGCATGGGATTGGTTACGTCAAGACTGGTCATGGCTTGAAAAGACAATCGGTGGCGATATGGAATTCACGAGTTATATCACTGTAACTGCGAAAGTTTTCGATACCGCGCAGAGATTAACTGAATTCAAAGAATTCTTTGAGCCAAAAATCGATCAACCAGGACTTGGTCGTGAAATAAAGATGGATACACGCGTGATTGCAACAAAAGCTGCTTTAGTTGCAAATGAAAAAGCTCAAGTTAATGAAGCAATCAAGGCAATTTTGTCGCAGGATAAGTAGAAATCTAACACTTATCAAATTCGTATCGTTAAGTTAATATTGATAGACTTAAAACGCCAAGCTAAACATTTAGCTTGGTGTTTTTTTATTGGTGCAAAATAAGACTTTGAGCAATTAATTGTAATTTATTAATGGTAATAGTGAATGGCATAGCAGAATAGGCACTTTTATCGTATCAGCTAAATTAAGATTTAAATTTTTAGTGAATTGCTATTTGATAGTTATTTAGTAAAATAATTAAGGGAATAATAAGGGGGTTAACAAATGAAAAAATGTCCAAATTGTGGTGCATTGATGAAATCAAATGTCAATTTTTGTACTAAATGTGGGGCCGATCTGCGGCAGATAGATAATAGTTCCCAAGAGGCTACTGCTAAGTCAGAGGATTCACACCAAATAAAAGGTCAATCAAATAGTGGAGAAAACTTTGAGCAAAATCAGGCAAAGCCAAATGCTGCTAATAATGAACAAGCGCAAGAAAGTCAGTTCCAGCAAGCACCGACTTCAGTTAATACGCAAGAAACCAATTCAGGAAGACTATATGTCGTCATTCAAAATTACTTGCAATGGTGCGTTGATTCGTGGAAACGCCCATTTTCAGCGGTGATTGGTGAAAGCTGGTATGGCTGGGCTACAATTCTATTAGACAACTTGCTAATTATTTTAGGTTTTTATTTTTGCTTGAAGTCTGTGGCTAATGGTTATGGTGTAGGTCGAATAGTTTCTGGTTTTTCCCTTATTGGCGTGATTAGGGTACTGCTATTTGCACTTTTGTTTGAAGCAACTATCATTGGTGGCTATTATGCAGGACACTATTTTATTTATGGTAAAACTGACGGCTTAATTGCTTTCGTTAATCGGGGCGTTCATGCCAGCAATTTTAATTTGATATTATCATCGCTTGTTTTTATTGTTTTAGTATTGGGGCCAGGCAATGGCACATTTGTTTCTGTAGTATTATTTATCATCTTTTCGCTCTTTTATATGGGCTTCCAGCTAACTGCACTTGGTGAAAATAGACAACCTATTCGAGATAAAATGTATGGTTACATTATTTCTCATCTAATAATACTAGTAGCAGTCTTGATATTACTAATAGCAGTCATTATTTTCTTTTCGATACTATACAATTCAATGCATCAATCAATCTTATACCAAATCTTTTCAACCTTAAATTAATTATAGAATTTCAGATGGGGAAAACTGGTATTTTACCTTTTTTCCCTTATTAACAAATGCGCGAGTAAATTAAAAAGGCATGCTGCTGTAAATTGCAACATGCCTTTTTAATTATTATTAACTTAGAGTATTCACGAGTTAGTCATAGACGATGACTGCTTCATGCTTAACAACATTATGCCAAACATGCTTGATTTCACCTGGCTTAATATTGACGCAACCGTGAGAACCGCCCCGCAAGTATGCTTTTTTACTCCAATCGCCGCGCCAACTGGCATCATGCAATCCGCAACCGCTAAGAGTAAACGGCATCCAGTATTTTACCGGAGAGGCATACTTTGAACCGTCATTGTTGCGGCCACGTAAAACAGCAGGCGACTCTTTATACTGAATATACCATACGCCAGTAGGGGTACGGTTTCCTTTGCCGCCATTTTCAGTTCCAGTAACAACATCGTTTAAGTGAACGGCTAATTTGCCTTTTCTGACAATCCATAATTCTTGTTTCTTGAGAGAAACAACAACATAATCATTTCCGATTCCATGATTGGACTTGTTATAGCCTAGACCATAAGTACTGTAGCCTAAACCATAGATGTAATCTTCGCCATTTAAGCTGGTTGTACCTTTTAAAAAGGCCTCTTCAACTGCTTTTTGCGCTTTTTTGACGTTAACGCCCCAGCCGTAGCTCTCATTTTTGACGGTAATTGCTTTACTATTAAGCTTATTTTTAACCGGTACTTTAAACTGGTAGCTTTTATGAATTGTCGAAACTTCTTGGTCGATCTTATTTAATTTCGCTGTTAGATTCTCCGAATTAATAAACGAGAATGTACCTTGTTTAAAAATGACCTTGTTAAGGAGCTCATTTGCCTTTAATTTATAGGACTTACCGGCAACTTTGTAGGTCACGCTGGCACGGCTAACTGACGTTAATTTGCTGTTGGCACTTTCTAAATCAGTATAGTAGTACTCGTAATTTTTCTTGTTGGGCATGGTTGTGTGTTGTTTAGCAAAATAATCACGCACAGTTTGCCGATCAATTGTGTTAATGCTGGGATCACGCTCGATTGCGACTTTACCTTTTTCAAGGGTCACAATATTGTTGGCCTGGCGGTTAATTTTGGCCGTTGCCTTGGCAACAGTTAAATTGCCCACTTTAACACCATAAATACTTACATTAGGGTTAAAATGGTTGGTGGCAAATTCTCTTGCCTGTCTTTGTGACTCGACATGGTGGTTATATAAAACTACGCCGAAAACAACCGCTAAAATTAAAACAATTCCAATAATGATTAGGTAAAGATTGTTGCGATTATTGTATTTTTTTAAGTTTTTTCTCGATTCCATAATTTTTACCCACTGTAAATAATTTTTTAAAAATAATTGCGGTTCCAGTTTATCATCTATTGTGGCTCTAGTAAAATACAATAGTTAAAAAACTTGTTTAGGAGGTTCGCATGGAAAATGATCCGTTAATTTTTGATGTTAATATTGCCAAAGAAAAGCCCAATTCATACCGGAAAACCAAGAATAAGTCAGGCTGTCCCTTTTGTGCACCAGATGAATTGAGCAATATTTATGACCGTAACGGCGATATGATCTGGCTGCGCAACAAATATCCTACGTTGCGTGATACGGTTCAAACTGTTCTAATTGAGTCGAGCGATCATCAAGGCGATATTACCACCTATTCTACTAAACAAAACCGGGCGTTAATGCGTTTTTCTTTAGCATGCTTTAATAAAATGCGAAAGCAAGAAGAGTTTCGGTCAACCTTGTGGTATAAAAATTTTGGCCCGCAATCGGGTGGATCACTCATTCATCCTCATATGCAGATTGTTGGCCTGAAAAAGCAAGACGGCTACCATTATTTGTCAGAAAAGAATTTTAATGGGGTTACTTTGTTTAACCAGGAAAACGTAGAAGTCAATATTGCTCGTTTTCCGGTTCAAGGCTATATTGAAATTAATATCAATTTGCTTAATAGCGCCGGTATAGACTTGTGGGCAGATTGGATTCAATGCGGGGCAAAATATATGCTGACGGTTCTTTCGAATGGCCGGTGTGATTCGTATAACCTCTTTTTTTATCCGCGAAAAAATAATGTGATTTGTGCTAAGCTGATTGCGCGTTTTGCTGCGCCACCATATTTTGTTGGCTACAAACTATCCCAAGTAGATAACGAAGAGAAATTACAGGACGAGGCCCAAAAATTACGGCAGTTTTTTGCTATCACCGCTAATAAATAATTAAACTTGCCGTAGATAGTATTGATAGTTTTTCTTTATGCCATTATTATAATTTTTAATAATCTTAAGCACGATTATTTGCGGCTTATTTGGTTTAGCAATATAATGACAACGTGTTATTTAAGGAGAAATCAGATGCGTAGAGAACAAACTAGAAACTTGGCAATTACTGCCTTATTTATTGCAATTTTTTTACTGCAGACTTTCGTCCCTAATATTGGTTATATCCGTATTTTGCCTGGCTTGCCTGCAATTACTACAGCGCCGTTGACTGTTGCTGTTTATTCACTGTTAATGGGACCGGTTGCCGGAACTTGTTTTGGCATTTTCTGGGGACTGCTACGGGTGATCCTAGCATATACCCAGCCTGGAGATATGGTCAGCTTAATCCTATTCCAGAATATTTTTATTTCATTTATCCCAAGTATTTGTGCGGGACTTTTCCCAGGGCTAATTGGTAAGGCCAGTCAAAATAAGAGTAGAGGCGTTAAAGAAGGCAGCTATATCGTTGCTGGTGCAGTTACGTCATTAACAAATACGGTTTTAGTCATTCTTTTGACTAGTCTCATTTTTATGGGAAATTCCTCCAGGCTAATGGGGTATATGGGCAATTTTGCCACGGGAACACCTTTGATCCAAGCACTGATTATTGCGCTTGGCATGAATGGACTGATTGAAGCAATCTTTACTGCTATCGTTACGCCAATTATTGTTACCCCGTTAAAAACCGTGATGAGTAGAGCTAGATAGTCCGTTTTTAGATAAATAATTAAATTTAAAAGTCATTTGCTTTGCAAATGGCTTTTTTTTGTTTGACAAGTTCAAAATAATGGAATAGTGTATTAGTTAAATAATACAGAGAAATGACAGTGAGGTTGAATTATGACTGAAATTTTACGAGTAGATCAAGTTACTAAAACCTACGGTAAACGAGGAGAAAAGCAATATCAGGCACTTAAGGGGATTAATTTCGCCGTTAATTCAGGTGAATTCGTTGCCATCATGGGTGCTTCTGGTTCAGGTAAAACTACTTTGCTTAATATTCTTTCTACACTTGATAAACCGACAACGGGCCACGTTTTTATTAATCACCAAGACAACAGCACGCTTAATGCCAACCAGCTAGCAGACTTCAGGAGTAAGCAAATTGGTTTTATTTTTCAAGATTTTAATTTACTGGAAAATTTGACTAACCGCGAAAATATTGCCTTACCGTTGACACTTCAAGGGGTAAAGTCTAGTCGAATTGATCCGTTAGTTGACCGTATTGCTGCTAGGTTAAGTATTAGTCAGATTATTAATAAATATCCGGCTGAAGTTTCCGGCGGGCAGAAGCAAAGAGTTGCCGCAGCTAGGGCTTTAGTACATGAACCAGCAATTTTATTAGCTGATGAACCCACTGGAGCTCTTGATTCAAAGAGTGCCCGTGAACTGTTAGATACAATGAGTGACTTAAATACAAACGATGGTATTACAACCCTAATGGTTACGCATGATCCACTTGCCGCTAGTTTTGCTAGCCGTATTTTGTTTATTAAAGACGGAAAAATTGGTGAGCAACTACTCAAGCAAGATTTACCGAGACAAAAGTTTTATCACCAATTGCTTGAACACTTAGGTACTGAAGAATAGGGTGAAAATCATGATTTGGAAACTTTCTTTAACGGGCATCAAAAGCCGACTTAAAAACTATCTCGTTCTTTTTTCAGGCTTAATAGTTGCTAGCATGATCTTTTACATGTTTTTAACGATTGCTATTAATCCTTCTTTTATTAGTCATGATGTCAATGCCTCAACGGATTATCTAAATTTTACTTTTGCCTTTGGGATCGTTTTATTAGTCCTGATTACTTTTGTTTACTTAATTAATGCCAATTCGCTTTTGCTCAGTATGCGCAAGCATGATTACGGTATGTTTATGTCGCTAGGAGCCAAAAGCAGCCGCATCGGGCTATTGATTTTTATCGAAACCTTAATTACTGGGATATTGGCTACAATTGCAGGTATTGTCTTGGGCTTTGGCTTAACTGCTATTGTGTCACAATTACTCATTACAAAATTAAATTTACAGATTACTCACTTTGCTGTGATTTATCCGCCAGCAATTGGCTGGACACTCATTTTCTTCATTTTCATGTTCTTTTGGGGCGCTATTCATAATGTGCGAAAATTAACCCACACGCCAATTATTAGCTTACTCAAGGAGGATCAAAAACCTGCTAAACTAGGTAATCATCCGATTAAGCTTGCAGTTGAAGCTGTTTTGGGTCTGCTACTATTAGCGGCTGGTTACCATATCTTGGGTCTGCCTTTAAACATGTTTTTACTAATTATTCCAGGTGCACTTATAACAATTGTTGCAGGAACGTACTTTATTTTTGATGCCGCGTGTGTTGGCGTCATTAATTTCCTAATTAAAAAAAGATCTCTTTCTTATCGCGGATTGCGCGTTTTCATCTTGGGCCAATTGAAGTTTCGCCTGCATGACTTAACTAAAATCTTAACTATTATTTCACTGCTATTTGCTTTGGCATTGGGTGCAATCACTGTGGGACTTAACTTCACTACTCTTAAAGATTTGGGTAAAGAAAGCATCTATTACGACAATATTGTTGTCAGCGCATCGCCCGCAGTTAAAACCGAAGTTGCCAAATTACATATTTCTACTGAGCAAACCTACCATTATAAAGAAAATCGCAAGAATTTATTTTTAATGCGTGATGAGCTAAAAAAGCAGCCGGTTAAAGACAAAGAGGCCTATTTAGCAGGTCATGAACCAACATATAAAACTGTCAATTTAGCACTTAGTGACCTTGCTAAAAGTGATACACATGCAAACAATGCCTTTAGTTCACTACTAGGGACGACTAAGAAAATTAAACTAGTATCCCATTCTGACTGGCAGAACTTACCCGGTAAGCCTCATTTCTTGTCGCTAATGTTAGTTAAAAATTTCGAACAGGATTACCCAATTTTATTAAAGATTCAGCAATTGCAACTAAAAGAAAATCCGCATTACCTTAACCAATTTAATGAGAGCAAACCGGTTTTCTATCAATTAATTAGCAATTTCAGTGGCGGGTTTGAATTTATGGGCTTTTTCTTGGGACTCGCTTTCCTGACCATGCTGGCTTCTACCTTGATGTTTAAGGTACTAAGCGGGGCAGCTAGGGACCGTATTCGTTACCAGATGCTTTATCAAATTGGTGCGCGAAGAAGAGTTTTAAGTTCAGCAGTTAAAAGTGAACTGGGTACATTATTCTTGCTGCCTGCGGTACTAGGAATACTAGATGTTTTATTTGGATTGAAACTATTTAGGATTCTTTTGCCTAATCCGTACCATCACTTATGGATCCCGTTTACAATTTTTATTGTTTTGTACTTTATCTACTATGCAATCACGGTCAAGCTCTACCAGAAAGTCGTCTTACCACAGGAAAAATAAGCAAATGAAAAAACTAATCTCTCGCTTAGATTTTTTAATACTTTTGCGCTAGGAGAAAAATTATGATTTGGAAATTATCGTTAACCGGAATCAAAAACAGAATGAAAGATTATGTCGTGCTTTTTTCTGGCTTAATTGTTGCCAGCATGATCTTTTACATGTTCTTGACGATTGCCATTAACCCCGCTTTTCTTGCCAAGGATCTTCAGGTTAACCACTTGAATTACGTCAACTATATTTTTACTTTTGGCATCGTGTTGTTGATGATTATTACATTCTTTTACCTGCTCTATGCCAATACCTTCTTGTTAAGCATGCGTAAACACGATTATGGGATGTATATGATGCTCGGGGCAAAAAGCATGCGGATCAGTCTTCTAATTTTCTGCGAAACCTTATTGACGGGGCTAATTGCGGTAATTGTGGGGATTATTTTAGGCTTAGGCTTAACCGCACTTGTTTCTCGGCTGCTAGTCAGCAAGTTGGGTCTAGCAATTAACCACTTTCAGGTAATTTTACCTCGGGCTATTTTAGGCACGATTCTTTTCTTTATTGTTATCTTTTTCTTCGGTGCGCTTTTTAATGCGCGCAAGTTAACAAAAACCCAAGTAATCAGCCTGCTGCACGAAGATCAAACACCCGTTAAGCTGAAGCGGCATCCACTATTACTGCTAGTTGAGGGAATAGCCGGAATTGGCCTGCTTGCTTGCGGCTATTATGTGATGACCCTGAACCCCAATAATATCTTCAAGATTATTCCCACAGCTCTGATAACAATTGTTGTTGGTTCCTACTTTGTTTTCAATGCGGTCTTCACGTCGATTATTAACTTGCTTTTAAAGAATAAAAAAATTTCCTACCGTGGTATTCGCATGTTTACTTTGGGGCAGCTGAAGTTTCGCTTGCATAGCTATACTCGCATTTTAACCATGATTTCACTTCTTTTTGCCTTGGCATTAGGTGCAATCACAGTTGGCCTTAATTTTAATTCTCTTAAAGAGACAGTTGCCCAAGGATATTACTATGATGCAAGTATTTGTAGCGATTCTAAGCCTGTCAAAAAAGAACTGGCAAAGCTGACATTAAAAAGCCAGCAGACATACCATTATAAAGAAGATCGTCAAAAAGCCTATTTTCAAAGTGCCGAACTGACCAATAAACCACTTAAAAATAAAGAATTAGTTGACTCAAGTACTTCAACCGGCATGATAAAAATGCGCGTTGTAACCGTGTCTAAGGATAGTCTTGCGCCAATTCTTAGCAATTTCTTTCCCAATACCGGTAAGGTAGTGCAACTGGTAACAAAAGAAAAGTACCGGCAATTGAAGCAGAAGCCGAAAGCAATTACCTTGATTAGGACGAAAGACTTCGTTCACGACTACCCGCGCATTTTAAAAATAGAGCACATGGAGGTAAAAGAAAACGCAGCTGCAGCTAATGTAACCAATACTAGTAAAGCTAATGCCTATCAAATGGTAGTCGGCTATGTCAGCGGCTTTGAATTCATGGGTTTCTTTCTCGGGCTAGCCTTCTTAACCATGCTTGCTTCAACCTTAATGTTTAAGGTACTTAGCGGTGCTTACAATGATCGCTTGCGCTACCAAATGCTGGCCAAAATGGGGGTGAGAATCAAATTACTCAGACGCTCAATCATGATGGAAATTGGTGCATTGTTCGCACTGCCCGGCATTTTAGGCATAATTGATGTTCTCTTTGGGCTTAAGCTATTTAGGACACTGCTAGAAAATCCTTACAGTGGTCTAATATTACCGTTTACCATTTTTATCATTCTTTACCTCTTTTATTATTTATTGACGGTTAAGTTATATGAAAAAATCGTCTTAAAGTTTAAGTAGTAGCTCGTATTTAGCTGTGAATTATTAGTTCACAGCTTTTTTTTACGGTAAAATTTGGTTGCAAGAAAAGCGCCTTGCAATAAATATTAAACGAATTAATAAAAACTATTTAAATATTTATAAAATAATTTTAATATTTTTTATTGACATCTTAATTTACTGTGCCTATAATTCTAAGTATTAAATTAAATTTTGAGGAGGCTATTTTAATGAACAACGAACAAATTAACGCGCAATTGCACATTAAAATAGCTGCTGCTCAAGAAATTATTATTGCCTTGTTGTCGAGAAGGACTTAGCAAACGAGAATTACTAATGGTAATTCACCCAAGTTAAGCCCTTGTTTACGTCTTGATGAATGAGGCTTAACTAACATTAGCCTGAAGCCTCATTCATTAACTTGAATGAGGCTTTTTGTAGGCATGGGATAAAAGGAGAAGATGATGAAAAGGTTTACTAAAAAGGTATTGGGTGTCCTGACAGCGGGCACAGCAGTATTGATGCTAGCGGGATGTTCAGTTGCCAAAAATGGTGGTAGTGGTGCCGGCACCAAGCAAGACAAGGATACAGTTAAAATTGGTGTCAACATGGAGCTTTCCGGCACCGTTGCAGGTTACGGTAACGCCGAAAAGCAAGGAATCCAGTTAGCCGTCAGTGAAATTAATAAAGCAGGTGGAATTAACGTCAATGGTCATAAGAAAAAGATCAAGTTAATCATGCGCGATAATAAATCGTCAATCGCTACATCGGCTTCTGTAGCAGCGCAATTGACGACTAAGGACAAGGTTGCGGCAGTGGTGGGACCTGCTACGACTAATGCGGGAACAGCACAAATTCCAAACATTACCAAGGCTGCCGTACCATTTGTCAGCCCGTCTGCAACTGATCCAAAATTCACCTTGCAAAAAGATGGTAAGGTACAGCAATACGTATTCCGGGCATGTTTCCAAAACAATATTCAAGGTGAGAGTGCAGCCAAATTTGTCATGGATAAACTGAAGGCAAAGCGCGTAGCAATTTATGCTGACAATTCTAGTGACTACGGTACGGGCTTAGCTAAGGCGTTTAAGAAGACCTTTAAAGGCAAGATTGTTGATAATCAGACTTACTCGGCCGGAGATAAGGACTTCAATGCAGTTTTGACTTCGTTTAAAGCTAAAAACGCTGACGTAATTTATGTTCCTGGCTACTATACGGAAATCGGCTTAATCATCAAGCAAGCTCGTCAAATGGGCATTAAGGTTCCAATCGTTGGTGGTGACGGGATGTGTGACTCAAAACTGGTTCAGATTGCTGGTGCCAAAAATGCCACTAAGATTTTCTACACCACACCATTTTCAACTCGCGTTGCTGCTCAAGATCCGGTTGCTTCCAAATTTTTAAAAGCTTTTAAAGACCGCTATCATGCAGATGCACCTGCATTCTCAGCTCTAGCGTATGACTCGGTTTACATGGTTAAACAAGCAATCGAAGACGAGAAATCTGATGATTCTACTAAGATTGCAGCTGGGTTAGCTAAGCTCAAGGACTTTAAGGGAGTTACGGGCAAAATGACAATCGACAAATACCATAATCCAGACGAGCCAATTGTTATTGAAGAAATTACCAATGGCAAAATTAATAATTCATTCAAGATTGAGTAGGGTAACTTTTTGTCAGCAGATTTACTAAATTAAAGGAGCGATTAAATTTGCAAATAGTTTTACAGCAAATCATTAATGCTTTGTCGCTAGGTTCAATTTACGCCTTACTGGCTTTAGGCTACAGCATGGTTTACGGCATTATTAAATTGATCAACTTTGCTCATGGCGATATTTACATGCTCGGTGCATTTTTTGCATACTATGCAATTAGCCTGTGGCATTTTAACTTTATTACTGCCTTGCTTTCAGCAATGATTGTTGGTGCGATTGCGGGTGTTGTAATCGAATATTTCGCATATCGGCCACTACGTAAATCACCGCGGATAGCTGTTTTGATTACCGCAATTGGTGTGTCATTTTTACTCGAAAACGGCATGTCCTACCTAGTTGGTTCAAATGCTCGCAGCTTTCCCCAGGTCATGGAACAAGTTAATTACAATATCGGCGGCGTGATCATTTCCAATGTCCAGGTCTTAATCTTGGCAACGGCTTTAGTTTTAATGCTTTTATTACAAGTTATCATTAAAAAAACCAAGATGGGGCGCGCAATGCGTGCCGTTTCGGTTGACCCCGATGCAGCGGAATTAGTTGGCGTTAATGTTAACCACACTATTTCATTTACTTTTGCCTTGGGCTCAGCACTTGCAGGTGCAGCCGGTGTCCTGATTGGGATGTACTATAACCAAATTGACCCATTAATGGGGATGACGCCAGGAATTAAAGCATTCGTAGCAGCTGTTTTAGGTGGAATTGGCTCAGTACCTGGAGCATCTCTTGGTGGTTTCCTAATTGGGATATTGGAAACATTTTTCCAATCAATTGGTCTTTCTGCGTACAAGGATGCCGTGGTTTACTTCGTGTTAATTGTTATTTTGCTCTTTTTACCAGCAGGTATTTTTGGCAAAAATACTAAGGAAAAGGTTTAGGTGGCAAAATGAAAGCAAATTGGAAATATATTTTGTCGTGGCTTGCAATCATGGTTGCCGGCTTTTATCTAATCAATACGCTGATTATGGTAGGTGTCATTGACGACTTCATCGAAAATATGTTAGTTACAATTGGAATTAACATTATTTTGGCTTCGGGATTAAACTTAATTATCGGATTCAGTGGCCAATTTTCGCTAGGTCATGCTGGCTTTATGGCAATTGGTGCGTATACGACCGCGATCATTACGCAACATATCAATAGTGAATTAGGCTTTATTGCTTCTGTACTGATTGGAATGGCGCTAGCGATTATTATTGCTGCCGTCATCGGTACTGCAACCTTTATCAGACTAAAAGGTGATTATTTGGCAATTGCCACTTTAGGTGCTGCCGAAATTATCAGAAACATTATTAATAATTTGAAAATTACGGGCGGTTCCGCTGGAATGTTTAATATTCCGCAGTTTTGTTCGTGGCCAACTGTTTATATCTTGGTCTGCTTGACGACCATTGTTTTGATGAATTTCATTCGCTCACGTGATGGTAGAGCGATTAAGGCTGTTCGTGAAGATGAAATTGCTGCTGAAGCAATGGGTATCAATACGACTAAGTGGAAATTGGCTGCCTTCGTTTTAGGCGGGGCAACTGCCGCAATTGCCGGTAGTTTACAGGCTTCATACGTCCAGACGATTTCACCTTCTAATTATGGCATTATGGAATCTATCTCAATTCTGGTAATCGTTGTTTTAGGTGGTGTTGGCAGTATGACCGGAACCTTTGTGGCAGCTACCGTGTTAGGCATACTTGATACGGTTTTGCAGAACTTTGGCTCGTTGCGGATGGTGATATACGCAATTGCACTGATTCTGATTATGATTTTCAAACCATCAGGACTGCTGGGTAACTGGGAATTCTCCCTGAAGAACTTAACGCGTCGTTTTGGTAAAAAAGAGAGGGGCTAAAGAATGGAACATTTATTGCAAGTTGAGCATGTGGTGCGCAAATTTGGCGGACTGACAGCCGTTAATGACGTCTCCCTTCACTTAGACAAGCATGAATTAGTTGCTTTAATTGGTCCCAATGGCGCAGGCAAAACTACCTTGTTTAACCTGCTGACCGGTATGGTTCAGGTAACAAGCGGTAAGATTGATTTGCATGTTGACCAGCAAAACTATGACTTGACGCGAAAAAGTGCTGTTCAGATAGCTGATTTGGGGCTATCGCGTACTTTCCAAAATATTCGGTTATTTAAAAATCTGACGGTTATGGATAATGTATTAACGGCCATGACCAATGAGTACAAAGAGGGCTTTTTAACGACGGTTTTCCGTTTACCTAGTTTTTATCGCACAGAAAAAGAAATGCGAGTTGCGGCTGAAAAACTTTTAGACATTTTTGACTTGACCGCCAACAAGCAGACTTTGGCCAAAAATTTACCATATGGAACGCAGCGCCGCCTGGAGATTGTTCGGGCACTTGCAACAGAGCCCCAAATTCTCTTTTTGGATGAGCCGGCTGCAGGGATGAACCCAGAGGAAACAGCAGATTTAACTAATTTGATTAAGCATATTCAACAAGAATTTCAAATTACCGTCTTGTTGATTGAGCATGATATGTCCTTAGTCATGAATTTAGCGGAGCGGATTTACGTCCTTGATCAAGGTCAAATGCTTGCCACTGGTACTCCAGAAGAAATTAGGTCAAATCCGAAGGTAATCGAAGCATACTTAGGAGAAGGTGAAGACTAGATGGCAATGCTAAAAGTAAGTGATCTTTCCGTTAATTACGGGGTCATTCAAGCGGTAAAAGGGGTCAATTTTGAAATCAATGAAGGTGAAATCGTCACCCTTATCGGCGCTAATGGTGCTGGAAAATCAACTATCGTAAAGACGATTTCTGGTCTGCTCAAACCTAAAGAGGGACAAATTATCTACCAGGGTAAAGACATTGTGCATCAAAAAGCACCACAAATTGTGCTAGATGGGATTTCGCAGGTTCCGGAAGGACGGCATATTTTTTCAGGCTTAACGGTAATGGAAAACCTGCAAATGGGGGCTTTTTTACAAAAAAATAGTAGTGAAGCCGCCAAGAGCTACCAAGAAGTGTTTGACCGGTTTCCAATTCTTGCTAAACGCAAGAATCAGGATGCGGCAACTTTATCTGGTGGGGAGCAACAAATGTTGGCTATTGGTCGTGCACTGATGGCTAAACCCAAATTATTGCTGCTTGATGAACCGTCAATGGGTCTGTCACCTCTGTTTATCCAGCAAATTTTTACGATTATTAAAGAGTTAAATGAAAAAGGAACTACGATTCTTTTGATTGAGCAAAATGCTAAACAAGCGTTGTCAATTGCCAATCGGGGTTATGTTTTAGCAACAGGTCAGGTTCAGTTAACAGGTTCAGGCCATGAATTGCTAGCCAACCCTGAAGTTCAGAAAGTATATTTTGGTGGTTAGCTAGGTTAAAATAATTTTGTATTAATATGCATCATTTTATTTTAATTTAATTACCATTTTTAATTGACTTTCTTAAAGCCAATCGCTATAATTTTAAACATCAAACTAAATTCTGAGGAGGAAATTTCAATGGAAACTAATGATCATAATTCGATTGCTATTAAAATGACTTATACTCAGAATTTAGCAGCCTTGTTGTTGTCGCGAAGGACTTAACGAAATGAATTGCTTTTAGTAATTTATTGATGGTTAAGCCCTTGTTTGCGTCTTAATGAATGGGGCTTAACTACTTAGTAACAATGAGCCTCGTTCATTAAATGAACGAGGCTTTTTTATTGCCACTAGTAGTTTAAAGGAGAAAATAATGAATAAGTTTACTAAAAAAATGCTGGGAGTAATGACTGCCTCAGCTGCCGTGATAATGATGTCAGGATGTAGTGTCGCGAAGAATAGCAGTAATGCGGGAACAAAGCAAGATCATGCGGTAGTAAAAATTGGAGTTAACATGGAACTGTCAGGCGCAGCCTCCGGTTATGGCGAAGCCGAAAAACAGGGTATTCAACTAGCTGCCAGTGAAATAAACAAAGCGGGTGGAATCGACGTTAATGGTCATAAAAAGAAAATTAAACTAATAATTCGTGATAATAAAACGGCTATTGCCACTTCGGCTTCAGTAGCGGCGCAATTGACAACAAAGGATAAAGTAGCGGCCATTGTTGGTCCAGCTACGACTAATGCCGGAACTGCTCAGATACCTAATATAACTAAGGCAGCCGTTCCTAGTGTTAGTCCATCAGCCACGGATCCCAAATTTACTTTACAAAAAGATGGTAAGGTTCAACCATACGTCTTTCGTGCCTGCTATCAAAATAACTTCCAGGGTGGCAGCGCAGCGAAATTTGTCTTTAATCAGTTAAAGGCAAAGAGAGTTGCAATTTTAGCTGATAATTCAAGTGATTATGGCACTGGTTTGGCTAAGGCCTTTAAAAAGGCATATCAAGGCAAAATCGTTGATAGTCAAACATTTTCAGCAGGTGACAAAGACTTCAATGCCATTTTAACTTCATTTAAATCCAAAAAAGTTGATGCAATATATGTTCCTGGATATTACACAGAAGCTGGTTTAATCATCAAGCAAGCGCGGCAAATGGGGATTAAAGTTCCAATCGTTGGTAGTGATGGCATGGCCGATCCTAAATTAGCCCAAATTGCTGGTAATAAGAATGCAACTAAGATCTACTACACGACACCATTTTCTGTTCGGGCAGCTGCCAAGGATCCAGTTGCTGCTAAGTTTATGAAGGCTTATAAGGCGCGTTATCACGAACAAGCACCGACTTTTTCAGCCCTTGCCTATGATGCGGTTTATATGATTAAAGAAGCAATTGAAACGGGTAAATCGGATGATTCAGCTAAGATTGCAACCAATTTAGCCAAGATTAAAGACTTTACCGGAGTTGCTGGCAAAATAACGGTTGACCAAAAGCACAACCCGGAAAAGCCAATTGCGACAGAAGAACTGACTAATGGACAGGTAAGCAATTCATTTAAAATTGAATAATTGAGTTACTTAGTAAAGTTAGCTGGTAAGTAGTAAAAAATGCTCTTAAGGACAAATTAGATATTCAATCTAAGTCCTTAAGAGCATTTTACGTTGACTATAAATGTTTTATTGCCAGCTTATTTACGGTAGATTTTTTTAACTTTTTTAATATCAAGTGGCTGAATGGTATATTTGCACTCAGGATCCATAACTGATGGCGCTTTTTTATAATGACTAAGGCCAATAGCGTGACCCAATTCATGTTCAACCACTTTGACAATGTCTTCATGAGTCAAAATGATTTTTGAATGGTTTTGCAAGTAAAATTGATTTAACAAGATGGTGGCATCATGCATTCGCTTATTCTTAAGCTTGTAATGCCATGAAGTATACCCAGCAAAGTCGGTGGTGGTATTGTACCAAGGCATAATGACAATCTTAGCCTTATTAGGCTTCTTGGTCTTAACAAACGTAAACGCCTTGGTTTTGTTCCATGCCTTAATTGCGTCGTTTGAAGCGGCAATTAAATCCTTGTTTTTACCTAGTTGTAAGTAAACAGTTGCCTTAGCTTTATCCCAACGCCGGTAAGTGGTTGCTTTAGCCGCAGCGTTTTGGGTCGGTATCACAGGATTGTTAACAGTAAAGCAGCTTCCGATAGCTGCTGAAACCAATATTGTACTAATAAATTTATTTATAAAATGATATGTCCTATTCATTTTTTAACTTTCTATCTTTTTAAAAAATTAATTGCAACAATTCTAGCTGTAAAGCAAATAATATACATTATAACCTCAAAATGCTAAAATAAGAACACATATATATCGGGTTTTTACCTGCTATATATGAGCTACTTTTTAAATAGGCTAGAAACCAATTTGGAATTAGGTTAGCTAGAAGAACAGCTTTTTGGCACCAAGATAAATACCTTGATGATTAACCAAAATAATTTTTGGTTAATTTTAAGGACAAAACAACCTCACTTACCATTTTTGGTAAATGAGGCTGTAAGCAAAAAGTATTGATTGCTGCTGGTAAATGAACCTCAAAGTAATAAGAGCTTTTGACAACTTAGAGTTTCATTTTATTATATGAGACAATTTTTTTAGAATGTTCAGTCATATTCATAATTGTGATTGAAGAATTACGAGGCCCTTCACTAATATCAACGTCACCAAATTTAGCAGCAATGCTGCGAATGGTAAATCCGTGAGTTACAAGTAAGATGTTTTCTGCACCATCAAGCTGACTAATTAAGTTGAATCCTTTTCCGATCCTGTCCCAATATTCTTGGGCATTTTCGGCTTCGTGAAATGGATCAGCTTCCTTAATCCAGTCTTTGACTTTATCAATGGGCTCATTCTTAAATAAATCATAGTGATTTTTATAACCATGAGGTCCACCGATCATTTGCCAAGCCATGTCAGTATCCATGCCTTCAAAATAGCCATAGAAGTGTTCCCGGAAAAATGGGGTGGCAATGTGCTGTATTTCATCGCGATTAACGTTATGATTAATAATGATGTCGCACGTGTCACTAGCACGTTTCAAATCGCTAGATAAGGCAATATCAAAAGGTACGTCTTTTAGTGCTTCACCTGCTTCATCAGCACCCTTAATTCCTGTTTCAGTTAAAGGAGTATCACACCAACCTTGCATCTTATTGTACCGGTTGATGTATGTCTGACCATGACGAACAATATATATTCTCTTCATTTACCTACTCAAATTTCTTTTTACTAATTTGCATATAGCTTTTTGACGTTTTGAATGTCAATATCTTGAATTGGGTAAATTGAACCAGTTGGGTACATGACAGATTGACCATTATTATGTTTAAGGCCGATTGCATGTCCTAATTCATGTTCAACGGTATTGACTACCCGTTCATAACTATAATTGTATGAGGAGAAATTATCAAGGTAGTAAGTGTTTAATTTAGTATCAGCTGAGAATAATAAGCCGCTTTTTACATAGTAATGAAAAGTTGTGTAGCCAGCATAATTGGTGTTTGGACTATAAACTTGCTCGACTGTGATATCTGCGTTTTTCTTGTTCTTAGTTTTAACAAAGGTAAAGGCTCCGGTGTCATTCCAAGTCTTGATTGCTTCATCGGAAGCAGAAAGCAAGTTTTTGTTACCGTCTAAGTCAAGATAAACAGTGGCTTTTGGCTTTGGCCATCTCCAATCAGTAGAAGCATTAACCTTTTTAGTTTTCTTAGCAGACTTCTTAGCATGCTTTTTTGCTCGCTTAGCCTTTTTGACTTTTTTGGCTTTTTTCGCATAAACGACCTGATTTGGATTACTGGATAAGATATTGTTGTCAAGTGGTTCAAAACATCCGCTGATAGCGATAACGGCAATTAAAGCACAAGCTAGTTTATTTAAAAAATGGTGAAAGTTCCTCATAATTTATCAGCTCCGTTACTTTATATTTCTAGAGGATAATTGTAATATTATTAAATGTCTCGTTAACATTATTATAGACATATTTCCCCTTAATTTCATGGATAATCTTCTAATAACAAAAATTTTTTAAAATGAGCTCCGTGAATATCCCTGAAATCGATATCATGGTAAAATAGTAGACAGCTTTTTAAAAAAACTAAAGATAACGTTATGTTAAAAAGCTGGTATTTTTTTAAAACGTATAGGTGACGTTATGTTAAACGCGACAGATGATAAAAAATTTGAACAAAAACATCTCGATCAAATCTTAAAAATGGTTCGAGCAAAGAAGGCGGAATTATCCTCGTCAATTAAGTCGGCAGAAGGCGAAGCCAAAGATATTAATTCGCATTTTTTTGACGATGTGAAATTGGATTATGATGGCTACTCGACTTCAATGGAAACCGCATTATCCATTCATCAACAGCAGCAACTGCTCGATGAACGTGAGAATGCATGGCAGCATGCCGCTAGACAACTGAGTACGATTCAAAAACTTGAAAAAAAGCCCTATTTTGCCCGGGTAGATTTCAAAGAAAATGGGCAAAAACCTGAGACTATTTATATTGGCTTAGGTTCATTTGCTGATAAAAATAATCACTTTTTGATTTATGATTGGCGGGCACCAATTTCCTCTATTTACTATGATGGAAAACTGGGAGATGTTTCATACCATTCACCAGAAGGTGAGATTACGGTTGAAATGACCAAAAAGCGGCAATTCATGATTGATGATGGTCAAATAGTTAACATGTTTGACACTAATGAATCAATTGGTGATCAAATGCTTTTAGAAGTGCTGGGCGAAAAATCCAGTACGCAGATGAAGTCAATCGTAACTACCATTCAGCGTGAGCAAAATAAGATTATTAGAAATACTGACGCTGACTTGTTATTTGTTCAAGGCGCAGCCGGATCGGGAAAGACTTCCGCCATCTTGCAGCGAATTGCCTTTCTGCTTTATCGCTATCGGGGCAACTTGACTAGTAGCAACGTCATTATGTTTAGTCCGAATCAATTATTTAATGACTATATCAAAAATGTTCTGCCAGAAATGGGTGAACAAAATATGGTCCAAATGACTTATTGGCAGTTTGTTGCCCGGCGTTTACCGGGAATGAGCGTTGAAAACCTCTTTGACCAATTCGAAGATGCGGCTGCTGATTCTGCGATTAGTCGTTTTAAAGATTCAACTAATTTCTTTGACCTCTTAACGCGCTATGCTAAACACCTCAATCGTCGGGGTATGGTTTTTAAAAACATTTACTTTCGGGACAAGAAGCGGCCATTTTTTACTAAAGAAAAAATTGGTGAAATCTATTATTCATTTAATTCCAATTACAACTTGAATAACCGGATTGATGCAACGCGTGAAGATTTAATCAAGATGTTGAACCGTAAAATAAGCTCTGAGAGCAAAAAGGCGTGGGTGTCAGATGCAATTCAAAGTTTGAGCCAAGAGCAGCTTAACCAGTTGTATGACCGCCCGGATCAGGAGTTTGAATCTGAAGAAAAAGAAGAGAAATTCTTGAGCCGCAAAATTGTTGTGAAGGCTTTAGATAAGGTGTTCCAGCAAATTCGACGCAACAACTTTATCAACATGCGGGCACAGTACCTGAGCTTCTTACGTGCAGTGCCAAAAATGACGGATTTGGCTAAATGGGAAATTACGGAAAACGACTGGCGTGATCACGTTAATCAGGTCAAGGAAAGCTTTAAAAAGCATTACATGCATATGAACGATGTTTCAGCCTACCTTTACCTTTATGACCTGATTACGGGGCGGCACGTCGATTATGAAATGCGCTATGCCTTTATTGATGAAATTCAGGACTATACACCATTTCAGCTTTGCTACCTTAAATACAACTTCCCCCGGGCGAAATTTACAATGCTCGGTGATTTGAACCAAGCGATTTTTACTAAAGACGAAAGTAAGAGTCTGCTAAAACAAATCAGTGGCTTGTTTGATCCTGAAAAAACTGATGTTGTTCAGCTGACAAAGTCTTACCGTTCAACTAAGCAGCTTACTGATTTCACCAAGCAGATTTTACGTCAAGGTGAAAAAATTGAGTCTTTCAACCGGCAGGGGCCAAAACCAGTGCTCTGGGGCCGGGAGAATGATCAACAGGCAATTGCACTACTCCAAAAGATTTTGGCAGATAATGATCAAGAGCAATTGACCACCGCCGTTATTACCAAAGACCTTGAACAAGCAAAATTTGTTGCTGACAAGCTAAAACAAGCTGGCGTTAAGGCTACCCTGATTGCAACTGCCAATCAGCGCTTAGTCGAGGGAACACTGATCATTCCGTCATATCTTGCTAAGGGGCTTGAGTTTGATGCCGTTATCATGTGGGGAGCTTCCCGCGAAAATTATCATCGAACTGATGAAACCCAATTAGTCTATACGATTACTTCTCGGGCAATGTATAAACTAGATGTTGTCTATGTTGGTCAAAGAAGTCCGCTGCTTGATGTTGACCCGCAGACTTTTATTGAAAAATAGGTGGCACGCAAAATGGAAAATGAGAAGTTTACTTTTAAAAAGATTGCTGAAATGACAGGGCGAGAGGTCTATTGCGTTGCCCGGCTCAGAATTGATACTTTTGTGACGGAACAAAAGATAACTGACCCAGAGCTTGATGACCAAGATCTAACCGCAATTCAAGTCTTCTTACTTAATGAAAATCAGACCAATGCCTTAGCTGTTTGCCGGTTATTTGTGAATGATGGTAAATGGATGCTTGGTCGGGTCGCGGTTGCAAAAGCTGCGCGTGGTCAAAATCTTGGAACTAAGATGATGGCGCAAGTTCATGAATATTTGCAAAAGCTTGGGGCGAAGCGGTTATATTGCCATGCGCAGATGCAAGCCAAACCATTTTATGATTACCTTGGCTACCAGGTTCAGGGAGATGTTTTTACTGAAGCTGGCATCAAGCATGTAATGATGGCTTATGATTTATAAAAATTACAAACTCGCGTTAATGTACGCGAGTTTTTTAGTTAGAAAATGCCTGCTCTGGCAGTTTTTGGTGCAAGGCAGAGATTTATTTTATAATGAATAAAAAAAGATTAAGGAACTATTACTGATGAAGAATTATTTGCGTTTTAATCGCGATGAATGGGCCTCATTTTCATCTGAGGCTGCGGTTAAAATTACTAAAGAAGAGTTGGCTAATATTAAGTCATTAGGGGATGTTATTAATCTTACTGATGTCCAAGAAATTTATGGTAGTTTAATCAATTACCTCTATTTGGTTTACCAGGAAAAGTGTCGGCTGCAGCAAAAACAAAGCGAGTTTTTACGGCAAAAAGTGACGGCAGCCCCTTTTATCATTGGAATTTCCGGTTCAGTTGCGGTCGGCAAATCGACAACAGCCCGTTTGTTACAGGTTTTATTGAGTAGAACATTTGCTAATTTAAAGGTCCACTTGATGACCACTGATGGTTTTATTTATCCCAATGATGAGCTAAAAAGACGTGGCTTATTTGACCGCAAAGGCTTTCCTGAAAGTTACAACATGAATTTGCTCAGGAACTTTTTGCGTGATGTCCTTAGTGGTAAAGATAATATTGCGTACCCACTTTATTCCCAGGAATTAAGCGATATTGTTCCCGGTAAGTACGGTCATGTTCAACGGCCAGATATTTTGATTATTGAAGGAATTAACACCTTACAGTTGCCGACAAATGGGCAAATTGTCACGAGTGATTTCTTTGATTTTTCAATTTATATTGATGCGGACGAAGATTTAATTGAAAAGTGGTTTATGCAGCGGTTTGTACGTGTCTTGGAACTTAATAAGAATAATCCCACTAACTTTTATTACGAGATGGCTAACGGGCCACGAGAAGATGCTTTACAACTGGCTCAGGACACTTGGCAAATGGTTAACTTGGTTAACCTGCGGGAGTATATTGCACCAACGAGACAACGTGCTAGCCTAGTTTTGCATAAAACGAGAGGTCACCGAATTGATGAGATTTATTTAAGGCAATTTTAGTAATCTGTTTAGTTAAAAAGATGGCGAAAGCCGTGCGGGAGAAAAACAATGTTAGTAGTAACAAAAAAGGACATTGAAAAGTGTTATTCACTTAAAGAGTGTATCGATGCAGTAGCAGAAGCATTCAAATACTTTTCAGCAGGCAAAGTTGACGTTCCCTTGCGAACGCAGATTGTGAAAAAGAATGGGCGCGATACTTTCTTATGTATGCCGGCTTTTTGTGAAGAAAAAGATGCTGCTTGTGTGAAGATTTTGAACATGTTTCCGAATAACATTGAGCATGGCCTACCCTCAATTAACGCGCAGGTGTTAAATATTGATGCAAATACCGGTGTCGTAAATGCCATTATTGATGGTAATTACCTGACGCAATTACGCACTGGGGCGGCTTCAGGTGTTGCACTTAAATATTTAGCAAGAAAAAATTGTACTAAGGGTGCACTAATTGGTACGGGCGCACAAGCGGCGACACAACTAGAGGCAATGCTACTTGTTCGCGATTTGGCTGAAGTTTTGGTGAGTGACCTTAACTTTGAGCGTGCACAGGAATTCGCTAGCAAAATGCAAACTAAGCTAGCCAAATATCAGACTAAGATTAAAGCCGTAAAAACAGGTAATGAGGCCGTTCGGGATGCAGATATCATCATTTCAGTTACCCCATCGCATAAACCCGTTTATGATTTTAGCAATGTTAAAAAAGGGGCAACAATTTGCGGCGTTGGTTCGTATCAACCACAAATGGAGGAAACCCCAGCAGAGCTGGTGGCACATGCTGATAAAATTTATTTTGATGCGAAAAAAGCGGTTCTAGCAGAAGCCGGTGATATTATTATTCCACTACAGCAAGGATTGATTGACGAAAGTCATTTGCAAGGTGAAATTGGTAAGGTAATCAGTGGTGAACTAGTTGGGCGTGAAAATGACGAAGAGACCATCTTCTTTAAAACAGTTGGCATTGCGGCACAAGACCTGATGACCGCCAAAGCAATTTACGCTAAAGCTGCGGTAGCTAACAATTAGGTGAGTTAAGGCGGTTGTTATAATCACTAAAAACGCTAATTTTTTGGTACCTAGATGTGCGCAACTTTGTTATACTAAACACTATGAATACGATTTATTTACTATTAATAAAAAAATTTGCCTTGCCTCCGGCGTCAACTTTCTTGATGAATAATAATTAAAGTGAGTTTTAAAGGAGACAAAAATGGTACAGGCAATTAACTTAAAAAAAGGTATGGTTTTCAGTCAAGACGGCAAAATGATTAAGGTCCTCAAGGCCAATCACCACAAGCCCGGAAAGGGTAATACCGTTATGCAAATGGACTTGCGCAATATTGAAAGTGGTGCAGTGGTTCATAAGACAATGCGTCCGACTGAAAAAGTCGAATTAGTTGATATTACAAAGAAAAATGCGCAGTTTCTTTACAATGAAGGTGATGTTTACACCTTCATGGATACTGAAACTTATGAGCAATATGAGGTTTCAGGCGAACAACTTGGTGACGATAAGCTATACTTAATGCCTAATATTGAAGTTCAACTTGAATTTGCGGATGGCACTAAGCTGCTTGGTGTTGAGCTGCCTTCAACCGTTACAATGAAAGTCGCTCATACTGAGCCTGGAATTAAGGGTGCAACTGTCACTGGTTCCGGTAAGCCTGCCACAATGGAAACAGGTTTAGTGGTTCAAGTTCCCGACTTCATTAAAGAAGGCGAAGAGCTGGTAATCAACACAGCCGAAGGTGCTTATAAGTCAAGAGCAGAAAGCGGAAAATAAGCTAAAACAATAAGCCATGGTCATAATTTTGACCATGGCTTTTTTGTATGCAACTTAGCGATCATCAACGGCAATTCTTGTTGTAGTCATTGAGTTTTTAAAACAATCTTCTTCCTGCAAACAAGAAGTTAAGATATCGATTAGATACATGTTGGAAAACTGCGAGTTAATAAATTTTTCGTTATTGGCAAAGCGGGGGTTGTACACGTGAAATATTAAGTCACTTAGTTGTGCAACCGGATTGTCCATGTAACTGGTGATTGAAACAATCTTAGCGTCATTTTTCTTAGCTAAAGTGAGCGTATCGACAATACACTTGGTGACACCGCTATTGGAGATTGCTAAGAATAAGTCCTGCTTGCTGGCGATACTAGCGCGCATTTTCATCCAGTTGGGATCAATAAAGCTTTGTGCATCAAGCCCCATGCGCATTAATCTAAGCCCGAAAGTATCAGCCGAAACACCAGAACTACTGGAACCGATGACAATAATGTGTTCCTGCTTTTTTAATAAGGCAATAAACTGCTTAATCATATTGTGATCAATCATCTGTTGCGTATTCTTAATCACGGTCTGGTAGAAAGTAAAAACTTCACTTACAATGTCATCATCGTTTTTGGCAATATTGGTGATTAAGTGGTGTCCAATATTAACCTTCATATCGGAATAGCTCTTACAGCCAATTTTTTTCACAAATCGCGTAATCGTTGCGCTAGACGTTGAAGTTTGCTGAGCTAATTCCGTAATTTTCATATTATTGATTTTAGGACTGTTCTGCAAAATATAATCCGCAATTGTTTTTTCATTTTTAGAAAAACTCAAATAATTTTTTTGGATTGCAACAAGTGGATTCAAAGTGATTTCCTCCCGTGGCTTTGTTAAACCAGCTATATAATATTAATTTTACTTACCATTTATTATACTAACTACTGAAATGGGTGAAAATTATTTTCTTCAATTCGAAGATATCGTTAAATTTTTTATTTAGTGTAAACCCGTAAGTCACATTGGCAAGTTAAGCAGGAAAAATTTAATAAAAAAGTTTGCTGTATGATAAGTGGGCAATTTTGACCAGGTTAAAATGATTTTTGGACTTTTCTAGGGCATAGCGCCATAATTACAGCCAATTTTATCTTCCCAAAACATGGCATATTTTAGGCTAAAATGAAAATTATTTTCTAAAATGTAATATTGCGTAAATTATTTTCTTGTAGTATTATCAAAAATGAAAGGGGTATCAAACAGCAAAATGAAAAAACAGCCATATATATTACCACGAATTTGGATGAAACGTGATGACGATCAATTAACAATTAAAATATTAAATTGTCCGAAAAAAGAATACCAATTGTTTATCGGTGATACGCCAAATAAGACCGCCATTTCTACATTACTAGCAGTTAGTGCTAATGGCGAGTTTAAGGTGGAAGTCCCACGTGAACAATTACCAAAGTATTTTATTATTAAGGCTTCTGATGAAAGTTGTGGCACTAATTTATTTGCGGAACGGGTTTTACCGTTAAAAAATGCGATTAATGTTCGCGACATGGGTGGTTACGAAGCAAACGATGGTCGCTTTTTAAAGTGGGGTCAATTATTTCGTGGTGATCAACTGTCAAAACTAGATGAACAAGATCAGAAAATATTGACCAATTATCATCTGCAAACGATTGTTGATTATCGTTCCCCGCACGAGCGGCAGTATCATCCCAACCATTTTTTACCAAGTATTTTGCAAGTATTAAATTGTGATCCGCAGTCGAGTTTTTCCGAAGCGGCGGCTAATGTAGTTGACCTGCAGGGCGAAAATGAAAAGCTGGTGCAGTCACTTAAAAATGGTGAGGTTCCGGAAAAATATATCAATGATCGCGGCGAAAACGTTATTGCAAGCTATCAAGACCTAGTGACCTCTCCAGTTGCGCAAGAAGCTTATGGTCGAATGCTTAAAGCGGTTGTGCGAAGGGAATGTTTACCTTTGTTCCATCATTGCCGCGGGGGAAAAGACCGAACTGGATTTGGCTCCATGCTTATTTTGCTCTTATTGGGTATAAAAGAAGATGAGATCGTCAAAGATTATATGCTGACTAAGACGATCAGAAAAGAACGTAATCAGCTGAAATATGATCTTTACCGTGAATTAGTTCAAAAGAAATCATACCTGGATTACCTGATGGCTATGATTGATACACGAGAATCTTACATTAAAGCGGCAATTGCGAAGATCTTTGCTTTATTTGGTACTCCTGAAAACTATTTTCAACAACATTTTGGTTTAACAATGGCGGAAATTACCGCCGCACGAGATTTTTATTTGGAAGAGGGGATTCATTATGATAGATAAAACTGCAAAAGTAGCAGTAATTTTAGCAAGTCACGGTTATTTTGCTAAAGAAGCACTGCATAGTGCAGAAATGATAGTTGGTAAACAGGATAATTGCGCCTATTTAGCGGTTACCGAGGACTTAAATCTTCAGCAGGCAAAAGAGCAAATGGAAGAAATGTTTACCCAACTTGATACAAGTAATGGCACGGTGATTTTATGCGATATTTTAGGCGGAACGCCTTCGAATGTTAGCGGCACTTTTTGTCTTGAAAAAGAGAATACCCTAGTTTTAAGTGGTTTAAATTTACCGATGCTGCTTGATTTATTTACCAACCGGCAGCGCAGTCTAGCTGAACTAGCCGAGTCCCTTGAAAAATCATATGAGATGGGCTTTCAAAATATTTCAGCAAGATTTAAAGAAGAGGAGCAAGAAGAAAATGGCAGTGGAATTTTGTAGAATTGATGACCGCTTGATCCATGGTCAAGTTGTAACTACCTGGCTCAACGTTAAGGAAATTGAGCAAGTAATAATTGTTGATGATGCGGTAGCTAAGGATAAGATTCAATCAAATGTTTTAAAAATGAGTGTGCCGCGCAATGTTAAACTGCACATTTTTAGTACAGCTAAATTCTTAAAAATTGTCCCTAATAATCCAGTAACACGTAGAACAATGCTGCTTTTTGCTTCACCGTTTACCGTGGAAGATATTGTGGCAAGCGGCTACCAAATACCTAAATTAAATATTGGCGGTATTCGTGGTAACGATGAGCGTAAGCAATATACTAAAGCCGTCTTTTTGACTGACGAAGAAAAGCAGGCACTAGAAAAATTGCTGTCTCAGGGCGTTGATATTGAAATCCAAATGGTTCCAAGTGATGGAGCAGTAAAACTAAGTGAGGTCTTGCAAAAATGAAAGTCTTTATCTTAACGGCTTTAGCTTTTCTTTTGGGAATTGATGATGTTAGTACCAAGATGTTTCGCAGGCCGCTATTAATTGCACCAATTGTTGGTCTTATTTTAGGTAACTTGCAGGCTGGATTAGTCATTGGCGCTACGCTTGAAATTATGTGGATGGGCATTGGTGATGTCGGTGCATATATGGCACCAGACATAATTACGGGAACCATGATTAGTACTTCGCTTGCCATCATGGGCAATAGTAATGGCTCAATTTCAACAATGGTGGCAACCGCAATTACTTTAGCCGTCCCGACCTCAATTTTGGCCCAGCAACTTCTCATTTTGATTGAAACGATTAACTGTTCTTTGAATGGTTGGGCTAAACGGCTTGCTGATAATGCTGATGTTAAGGGGACTTATTGGCTTACTTGGCCACCAGCACTGTTATATGGGTTCACAAGATCTTTTCCAACCTTTTTAGCTTTGCAATTTGGTGCCGGTGCAATTCAACAAGCGATTAATGATTTACCTAAATTCATTATTAATGGCTTGAGCACTGCGGGCTCGATTATTCCTGCGGTCGGAATCGCTTTGTTAATGATGACAATGCTAAAAAAGGGTGAACTATGGATGTTCGTTATTTTAGGCTTTGTGTTGTCTTCATATCTCAAGTTAGATATTTTACCGATTACGCTTATTGCACTCGTATTCGCATTCTTGTACGAACGGGCAACCCGTGAGCCAGCCGCTAAACCGGCAGCAAGTCAGGCGGTGCAAACAACTGGCACAATTACTAGTGACAGCGATGAAGATGAGGAGGATTACGACTTATGACGGAAGAAAAGCTGACTGCACCGGAGCATAAATTAAACAACCGTGACATTTGGCGGATGTTTATGCGGTTGAATACAATGCGCATCACGCTTAACTATGAAACGCTGCAAGGAGTAGGCTTTATGCGTGCCATTGCTCCTGCTTTGGCTAAAATTTATCCTGATAAAAAAGATTTGTCCGAGGCGATGAAGCGGCACCTGGTTTTCTATAATTCTCATGTCAATTTTGATGCAGTCATTTTGGGATTATCTGCGGCCATGGAAGAAACAACGCCACCTGACGAAAAGGATGGCATTAACCCCTTAAAAACAGGGTTGATGGGTCCGTTGGCTGGTTTAGGCGACAGCCTAATTAAATTCACGTGGCTACCAATTGTTGGAAGTATCGGTGCTTCGATTGCTTTTGGTGGCAGCATTTTTGGCCCAATCTTAATGTTTATTCTTTATAACGTGATTAACATGGGCGCGCGTTATTATGCTGTATCGTTTGGTTATAAAAAGGGAATTGACTTTTTAAATAATAACCAGCAAAGTGACGTTATTCAGCGCATTTCAACGATGGCAAATGTAGTCGGGTTGATGGTCGTTGGAGCATTAATTTCAACGGTTATTAAAGTCAAGACGCCATTAAAAATTGTGGTGCACTCTAATGTTTCAAGTAAAGTCGGTGGCAATGTAATTAGTTTGCAATCGATGTTTGATAAAATTATGCCGGGTTTGCTAAGCTTGCTAGTGACAGTGGCAGTTTATTATTTGCTAAAAAAGACCAACGGCAAGCATGCGGCTTTACTTATTATTTTGATGATGATTATTGTTGTTGGACTAACGTATTGCAAGATTCTTTAATAAAAGTCAATGGCAATAAGTACTACCTGAAATCTTTGAAAGTGTTTACAATAAAAGATTTAAATGGTATATTTGTACTAAATAAGGACGTTACTTTTAGGAAGGCGTTACTTACAGTTTTTTACCTAACTAAACTGTGAGTAGCGCCTTTTTTCTGGCGTTCATTACAAAAGAGGTGATAAATTTGGCAAATAAAAACTCCGATGAGTAATTTACTCTCGGAGCTTTTTAGTCTTTACTATTTAATTTACTTAGATTAATGATTTGTCCTAGGACTAATTGAATATTAACTAAATAAAAAGGCAATGCAGTATGTTTAGATAACCGCAAACCGTGATAAACACGTCGAACCTGTAAAAACATGAACTTGCAATACTAAAGAAGGTGACGTCCCTTTACCTCTTATTTCTTACAGCTTTCACTTTAGCAGTTTTATCAAGTCGGAAGGGTACTTTAGCCTTTATATAGCAAGATGTTTACTAGTCTTCCCACTTGCATAAAGTATATCCCTGATTAATTGCCTGTTGCAGCGTCATTTTCGTAATGTTGCCGTTAGCTGGCCGCAGGCCACGGCAATTAGGACTAAAGTGATACCTTCTTCCAGATGTAGGAGCAACATATACGGTTCGACTGTGATGGTCACTTGCGGCAGCTTGCTCTTTTTGAGCTTTTTGCTGCTTGCGTTGCTGTTGTCTGCGCTGCTTTTTTTGTAATTTAAGTTGTTTTTGCTTTTGCTGTCTGATAGCGGCTAGACGCTTTTGCTCAGCTTTTTGTCGTTGTTTTCTTTGCCGCTTTTGAGCATCTAACCGTTGCTGCTTCTTGCGTTCACGTTGCTTTTTTGCGGCTAATTGCTTTAGCCTTTTTGTTTGCTCTTTTTTCTTAGCAGCTAGTTGCTTACTTTTGGTTTTGGAAGCAGCCGTACTTTTTTGTTTGACTTGAGCAGATCGTGGCTCGGCTGGGTGGCTAGCAGCAGATTCAGAACTGCTCCTGAAAATATTAGCCGTCAAGATTACGATGACTGTTAATATCCAGAACCACCACTTCTTATAAAATGGTTTGTTAGTTTGCATAATTTACTCCCCTTTTAGATAACTGAAACCATTTTAAATAATCAAACCAGATATAGAAAATAATGTTGTGAAAATTCACTCATAAAATAATTACTTAGACCAATTATCCAAAATAAACGGGTAATTGGTCTTTTGGTGCAAGAAATTGTAAAAAGCTGCAGTTTGCTTAGTGCAGTCACTTACATTGGATTGCAGTTATTATCTAATTGAAAAGAGGAAAGCAGGTGAGAAAACCTTGTTATATCACGAATATTTGCTATTAAAAATATTGTTAAATTCAAACTCACTGTTGGGAATCGATCAGATTGTTGCCCAGCTTGAAACTACTAAAAGAACAGCTTATTCGGTAATTAATGGCGTAAATGTTTGGCTTGAAACACATGGCCTTGATCCGTTAATGGTTGTGCGTACTCATGGCTATTATATTCAGCCAGCTGAAATTAAAAAGGTTAAATCGTGGCTTAGTTGGGATTTGGAAAATGGCAAGATTAAGTTGCCACCACCTGCGCGAATTGCGGTAATTGAATTCACTTTGCTATGCAAAAAAAATCCGGTCACGTTGCAATACTTAAATGATTTAAATGGGGTAACAACTAGAACAACTCGTAGTGATCTTGCACAAGTTAAAGCAGAAATTGAAAAAAGAAACTTAACCCTAAGCCTGCATGAGCATGGCTACCAAATAACTGGCTTAGAAGAGGAAAGCAGAAAATTCGCTGTCCAAAAGCTAGCCAATATTCAGGACACAATCGTTTATGACAAAATCGCGGGGTATCTTGACTTGGATACTAAGGATAAGCTGCAAATTGAGCAAATGCTCTTAAGTTTGGAACAAAATTCGGGCTGCTATTTAACGGATGAATCAATTTTTCAAGTAAAAGAATATATTTGCTTTGCCATAACTAGGTACCGGCAGGGACACTATTTAACACCAATTGGCCAAACAAAACGGCAGCTGGCGGATGAATCTAGTGAAACCAGTACTGCTGTTAGAAGTCTGTTGTCGCACTTGGGCGTTTCAGACCAACATTTACAGGCTGAAAGTCAACTACTGTTGAAAATTATTGATTCTAGGCAGATTAGCAAGACCAGTAAAAAAATTAGTTCACAAAAAATATCACAGATAGCAACAGAGATTATTAGAAACTTCTCGGTTATTTCCGGAATTGATTTAGTTAATAGTTCGAATTTACAAAAAGCACTGACAACGCATTTGATTGCAGCCAAAAGACGGGTCGAAGATAATGTGCAATTTTTAAATTCGAGTCTGATTAACGTTAAAAGCAAGTATCCGGAGATTTATTTTTTAACTAAAAAAGCTGTTTATCCTTTTGAACAATATCTAAATCAGTCACTGACTACAGATGAAATTGAACTGATTGCCATCTATTTTGGCGGTGAAATTGAGTTGCGCAATCATCTAGCCGATCAAGAAGCGCGTAAAAAAGTAGTGCTTGTCTGTGGTAGTGGAGTTGGCACATCGCGTTTGTTGAAAATTCAGTTGGAACAGTTATTTCCAAAGCAGCTGCAGATTAGCGTTGTTACCAAACAAGATTACGAGGAACTTGCCAGTCTTAATGCAGATGTAGTAATTGCGACCTTGCCTGTAACCAGCAAGGGACCACCAATTATTAATATTAATCGCATTTTAACGGATTATGATTTACAGACGATAAAGCAATCTTTGCTGGCACAGCCTGTTGATTCTGCTACTTTGCATAATTCGCCAGCAGTAAAGACAACGCAAGTGTTGGATATTGTGAGCGAGTTTGCCCAAGTTAAGGATTTTCCCGGCCTTACAACTGCGTTACAGAGCTATTTTGCTAAACGCGGTAAACCGGTTAAGAAAAAGCAGCCTTTTTTACCTAGTCTTAGTGAACTGTTGCCATCAAACCGAATTGTTTTCACGACTAAGCGGTGCACGTGGCCAGAAGCCGTTGAACTTGCTGGTAAATTATTGCAGCGCGATCAAGTTATAGACGGACAATATGTGACTAAAATGCGGCAGCAAATCGATCGGTATGGACCCTATATGCGAATTATGGATGACGTAATGCTGCTTCACGCCAAACCGGATCAACCATGTAAGTATTCGCGCCCGGGGATGAGCTTAGTTTGCTTTAAGTACCCGGTTGATTTTGGCCAACAAGTTAAAGCCAAATATGTGTTTAGTTTATATGCACCGGCGGGCCAATCGCACTTAAAGGCATTAACGCAATTGACGGAAATTTTTTCTAAGCAAAAATTATTAGAGCAATTTAGAAATTCAAGAACAGCAGCCGAGTTAGAGCGCTTGTTCAGTACAGTTATGAAAGGAGATGAGAAAGTAAGTGACGCCGCTAATAATGCCGGAGCTAGTTCAACTGAATGTTGATGCCAAAGACTGGCGGGATGCTATTTACCAATCGGGTGCCCCACTTGTTAAAAAGCACTTGATTACTAAAAATTATTTGGATAGTGTCATTAAAATTGCCGAAGAAACCGGACCATATATTGTTTTTATGCCTCATGTGGCGTTGTCACATGCCAAAACGGAAGATGGCGCACTGGGAGATGGCATTGGGTTAACGGTTTTGAGAAATCCCGTCCTGTTTGGTAATAAAAGCAACGATCCAGTTAAATATATTTTTACTTTAAGTTCGCTTAAGCCTGATGGCCACCTAGAGCAAATGGCTCGGTTAGTTAATCTGCTATCCAAGAAGGACTTTTTTCAAAGAGTAGCACAAGCAACTACTGTGCAAGAAATTATTAAAGTTATAGATGATATTGAAGGAGAAAAATAAGATGAAAAAAGCAATTATTACGTGTCGTGCAGGCATGGGTACAAGTACAATGCTAACGGTTCAGGTAAAAAACGTTGCTAAGAAAAATAATTGGGAGCTGGAAGTTAATCACACCAGTCTTGATGGCGTTGGCAGCTTTAATGGCGACTTTATTATTGCCTTGAGCGATGTCGCGGATGATCTCCGGGCCAAAAGAAAAGATATTCCAATTGTGGGGATTAAAAACATGATGGATCAAGATGAAATCACCCAAAAATTGGCACCGTTAATGGAAAGTTAGAGAGGTGGTATTGAATGTTAAATTTTATTATTAGTTTTCTGAGTCAACCGGCCGTATTACTAGGTTGTGTGGCGTTTATCGGTCTAGTTGCACAAAAAGACAAGGATTGGACAGATGTAACTAAAGGAACAGCTAAAACCGTAATTGGTTTTTTAATCTTTGGTATTGGTTCAAGTACATTAACTGGCGTTCTGCAGAATTTTAATGTTCTCTTTCAATCAGCGTTTCATATCCACGGCTTGATTGCATCACCTGAAGCCGCAACTGCGGCGGCGCAGACTAAGTACGGCTTTGTAGTTGCCTTAATTTTAATTTTGGGCTTTGCAATGAATATCGTGTTTGCCCGAATTACGCCGTTTAAAAACATTTTCTTCACGGGCCAGCACAGCTTATATTTTGCTTGTGTTTTAGGACTGGTTTTGAAGTTTAGCGGACTCAGCAACACTTGGGCAATCATTATTGGAGGCATTATCTTAGGACTTTGTGCCAGTGCCTTACCAGAGCTTTGCCAGCCGTTTATGCGAAAAATAACGGGTAATGATAATCAAGCGATTGGTCATTACAACATGTTTGGTTACGCCTTGTCAGGAGCAATTGGCTTATTATTTAAAAAACATCAAGATGAAACTACTGAAAACTTTAAGTTACCGAAGTCATTATCAATTTTTAAAGACTTTTTGATGGGGCTGGCAATCGTAATGCTTATCCTATTTTATTTTTCGGCTTTAGTTGCTGGCCCGGTAGTAACTGGAAAATTGGCAGGACCTGTTGATTGGCTTGTTTATCCGTTTATTCAGGCGATGACCTTCACGGCAGGAATGGGCGTATTAATGTATGGTGTCGGCATGTTCTTAGAGGAAATCACCAATGCGTTCGTAGCGATTTCAACTAAATTTATCCCCGGCTCGCGGCCAGCGCTTGATGTCCCAACTGTTTTCCCATTTGTCCCAACCGCTGTTTTGATTGGCTTTGTTAGCTCATATGCAGCTGGATTAGTTGCAATCGGAATTATGGTTCTTTTGCACAGTCCGATTATTATTATTCCGGCAGCACATATTTGCTTTTTCTCTGGCGGAACTGCTGCTATCTTTGGCAATTCAACTGGTGGCTGGCGTGGCGCCATTGCAGGTTCGTTCGTAGTTGGGCTGCTATTAGCTTTTCTGCCGTTAATTTTAGTTCCCGTCTTTCAGCAGATGGGAATTAATAGCTCAACATTTCCAAACATCGACTATAATATCGTCGGCTCGCTGCTCCACGGCATTTTACAGTTAGTTCATTAGAGGTGCTTAAATGTTACAAAAAAATAGTTATGTTCAGCAAATTAGCGACTTAAATATTATGGCCGTAGTAAGAGACACCCCTGAAGAAACATTAAGAATTGCGCAAGCTTGTTTAAAAGGAGGCGTAAAAGCAATTGAAGTCAGTTTTACGGTGTCAACTGCTTTACGGTCTTTGACAAAAATCAGTGATGAATTGCCGGAAATGGTTGCTTGTGCCGGCACGGTATTAGATGCGGCAACCGCCCGTTTAGCTATTCTTAGTGGGGCAAAACTAATTCTGTCTCCGGCTTTTAGTCAGGAAGTAGCTGAAGTGTGCAATTTGTACCAAGTTCCTTATGCTCCGGGATGCAACAGCATGACTGAAATTACCACAGCTTTACGTGCCGGTGCTTCTTTTATCAAAGTATTCCCCGGTTCGGCTCTAGGTGGGACTAAAGAAATAACGACAATTAAAACACCGATTCCGTTTATGCCGCTTCTTGTTTCTGGGGGAGCCACACTAGCTAATTATCGGGACTTCTTGCTTGCTGGAGCTGACTGTGTAAGTTTTGGCTCAGCTTTAACAGGTGACTCTGAAAAAATAACCAAAAATGCACTGTTGCTAAATAAGACATTGAGCAATTTTCGAATAGACAAGAGGTAAAAATGGATATTATTACTAATATTTGTGCTGTGGTTAATGATGAAGCAACAGCTTTAAAGCAAGTTGAAGCAAGCATCAGGCATAATAATGAAGATTATCTAGAACTAGTTAAGCAAATTATTGCCTTAAACGGGCGACTGATATTTACCGGTGTGGGTAAGTCTGGTCATATTGGACGAAAATTAGCGGCAACATTTGCGAGCATGGGAACACCAGCATTTTTTGTTCATGCCACTGAGGCAATGCACGGTGATTTAGGCATGATTACCCCTAATGACCTAGTAATTGCTATTTCAAATTCTGGTGAAACAAAAGAAACAACCACTGTCATTGCGCCAATTCACAGAATAGGTGCAAAGGTGGCCGCTTTAACTGGTAATAAAAACTCGTTACTGGCACGGGAATGCGACTATTTAATATTAGTTCATGTTGCGCGAGAGGCAGATCAGTACAATTTGGCGCCAACCAATAGCTCAACAGCCGCTTTAGCCGTAGGCGATGCTATTGCGTTAACAGTTGCCAAGGCTAAAGGCTTTTCCGAAAAGGATTTTGGGATGTTGCACCCTGGTGGCAGTTTAGGTAAGCGATTGGTTCAAGAAGGCGTAATTAAGTAAAGCAGGAGGTAATAATGTTTAAAGGAATTATCACACCAATTGTCACGCCGTTTAACCGTGATCAAGAACAGTCGCTTAATTATCCAGCGGCCCAAAAGCTAACCGATTACCTAATAAAGGCTGGTGTTAGCGGGATTTTCGCATTAGGAACAAACGGTGAATTTCATGTTTTGTCACGGCAAGAAAAAATTGCATTTACAAGTAAAATTGTTCAATTTGTTAATCATCGTGTTCCTGTTTTTGCAGGAGCAGGTGCTTGTTCAACGCATGAAGCCATTAGGCTTGCAACAGAAATGGCGCAAATTGGCGTTGACGCTTTATCTGTAATTAGTCCGTATTTTATCAGGCCAAGTGCTAAGGAATTAATAGGTTATTATCAAGAGATTGCAGCAAGTGTTGATCTGCCAATTATTTTGTACAATATACCGCAAAACACTGGGTACAATCTTCCAGTTAGTGTAGTTAAAGAATTGGCGAAAAGTGAGAATATCGTTGGTATTAAAGACAGTAGCGGTGATTTAGAGCTGCTTAAACAATACCAAAGTATTGCCTGCGCAGCGGATTTTCAAGTATTAATTGGTTCTGATTCAAAAATTTCAGATGCTTATCATTACGGCGTGCGAGCTGCAATTGCAGGCACAAGCAACCTACTTCCGCAGACTTTAGTTGCTTTGGACCACGCCTTAAATGAGCAAAGGCAAGAAAAAGCGCAGGAATTGCAAGAGAGTATTTCTGTTTTGCGTGCGGCACTTAAATTGGGGACGGTACCGGCTGTTTTGAAAAGAGCACTAGAACTAGCCCAAATTGCGGAGGTTGGTCCTGCCCGAAAACCGGTAACGGAAACTACTCCCCAAGTTGATGACCAAATAATTGCAATGCTTAAGTTTTATCACCTATATTAATGAATACAGTTAATAAAAAATCATCTTGCAAAAACTATTTTATTGTATTATTGTATTGCATTGATACTGATGAAAATATCTGTATCTAGCAACTATAATAATGGTATGGGGTGATTTTATGGAGTTAGGGCCAATATCAGAGTGGGTAACTGCAGTAGCAGAGATTGCTGCTGTCTGTGTAGCACTTTTTTTACCAGTTTATGATAAGAAGAAAGAAAAAAATAAGAGAACACGTAATATGAAGGCGATTTTTGGTTATTTAATCAAAAAAGCCTTGGATGAACATGATACCTCTAACTTGGAATCTTACTTTAAAATTGGTTATTTAATTATCGATAGTGACGATGATAAGCAGGTTTATTCAATGGTTCAACATGCGATTGAGATTTTGAAGAACGAAGATATTCCGCAAGATAAGAAGAAACGTGATATTACAAAGGTGTTGGAATATTTAAAACACTAGATAAAGTAAAAATTCACTTAGTTCGTATAACTAGGTGAATTTTTTAATAGTAAGTATTTTGCTTTTGGATAAATAATTAGCCAAAAACGCTTGAGCCATATTTTTAGCTTGATTATCTTTTTAAGCTTGCTTTATTAAGCATAAAGCCTTATGTTTTTAGTAAAAGTTAACTATTCATAGCACAAAAATTGTTGGTAAATGAAATATAGCAATTTAGTTCAATGCTGATTTTTAAACCAAAGTGGGGTGAAAGCTAATGCAAGCCGGGCAACAACTATTCATAAACATTTTTCAAGCTGGCCAATTAGTTTTAATAATTGGCGTAGTAATTGCAGCTTTTTACGTTAAAACACATGAGCGAGAAATCTATAGTAGGCCAAGGCTCTATCCTAAAAAGGTTGAACTATTCTTATCTTGTATACCTTTTTTAGTTCCATGGGCTGCGTTAATTGGTTACTTTATTTTTCCACTAAAAGCTGATTTTTCTGTTTACGTCAAGCATGTACTAGATGTTTGGCCATTAATCATACTCTGCATAATTTGGACACTAATTATGGTTTTAGCAATCCATCATGATTTGAAACTACGGAAAAAATATGGCGGTGACCCATAACCAGTAGGAGATAAATAAAAAAGAATCTGAGATTTACTACCGAAATATCTTTTAACTAAAAGCAGAAATCCTATTAAATCAAGGTTTAGCAATACCGAAATTTAATAGGATTTTTTGGCTTAGAAAAGTTTTTGCTCAGATTCTTTTTTGTTTATAACTGAACTTGGACTACCTGAACACCAGCTTTGATGAACTCCGTAATTGTTTGACTCGGTGTAAAAGAGTCGGTAATTAGTAAATCAATGTCTTCTGCGTGACCAATGGTGAAGTTCGAAAACTGACCAAATTTGCTGTAGTCTGCAACCACAATTAGCTTGCGTGAATGCTTAATAATTGCCTGGTTAACTTTGGCTTCTTCGATGAAGGGAGTTGAGATGCCATGCTCGAGACTTAATCCGGCGCAACCAATAATTGCCCAGTCGGCGTAAATTTTTAGGAACGGATCAACTGCTAGATCACCGCTCATAATCATTTTGCGACTGATGTTGCCGCCACTAAGGATAATTTTGCTGTTGCTGTTACGCATATCGAGATTGCCAGCATAGCCATTGTTGGTCAGAATATTGACGTCTTTTTGCAATAAATAAGGAATTGCTTCGAAAGCAGTTGTACTTGAATTAATGAAAACCCAGTTATGTTTTTCGATGTGACCCGCTGCTTCTTCACCGAGTCGTTTTTTGATGTAACTGACAGAATCGGTAAAAGGCACTTCTTCAGGTTTGACCAGCGAAACCGTCCCTTTATCCTGAATGATTTTGCCTTGATTAGCTAAATTACTACAATCTCGCCGCACAGTCATGATTGATACGCCCAGTTTTTGACAAAGTTCATCTAAGGAGATGTTTTTTTGATGATTGAGCAAGTCAATTATTTTTTTGCGCCGATTTTTGATTACTTGATATGAATTTTTCATTTTGAGCTACCTATAACCTCTTGAATAACACTTGTTGATTATGAAAAATATCATAAAACCAATTAATTATCAATAAATATTGATGTTTTTTGCTAAAACACCATATAAAACATTATTTATCATTTAATATGGTTGAAAGCGTTATCAGATTAAAATATAATTACCATGAAAACAAGCTTAAAGGAAAAATTTTAGGAGGAAAACATGACAAATCCAACGAATATCAATCAAGTTACACCAGAAGTCTTTGCGGAAAATAATTTTCCAGAATGGGGCACTTTTTTAAATGAACAAATTGCAGCTAAAAAGGTCCCTGCAAAATCATTTGCAATCTGGTGGCTAGGCTGTATGGGTACTTGGCTTAAGACACACGAAGGAACAAATATTGCGATTGACATGTGGAACGGTACCGGTAAACACACTCATGGTGACGGTAAAATGCGCAAGGGTCACCAAATGATGCGGATGACTGGTGGCGAGGCAATGCAACCAAATCTTCGTAATAAACCTTATGTCATTGATCCATTTGCAATTAGAGATTTAGACGCACTTTGCGTGACGCATACACACCATGACCATTTGGATATTTATACTGCAGCTTGCGTTAACAAGTTTTGTCCGAACGCTAAATTTATTGGCCCGCAAGGCGTTGCCGATGAGTGGGAAGAATGGGGTGTTCCCGCTGAAAAAATTACGGTCGTCAAGCCCGGTGATGAAGTTAAGGTTGGTTCCGTAACAATTAAGGCTTTAGAAGCATTTGACCGGACTGAACTGGTAACAGAAGATGACCCTAACGTAAAGCTTGCCGGTACTAAACCAATCGAAATGGCTAAAGTTGCCGTTAACTATTTAGTTGAAACTTCAGGCGGCAATGTCTACCACTCAGGTGACTCACACTATTCCAACACATTTGTTAAGCATGGTAATGAAAATAAAATTGATGTTGCTTTATGCGCATATGGTGAGAACCCACGCGGTATTACCGATAAGTTGGATGATTCCCAAGTTTTAAGAATGGCTGAAGCACTTAATACAAAGGTTATCATTCCAATGCACTATGACATTTGGAGTAATTTTTACAGTGACCCAAAGGATATTTTAGCTCTTTGGGATCGGAAGAGATACCGCTTACAATATCAATTTAAGCCATATATTTGGCAAGTCGGTGGTGAATTTAACTTCCCACAAGATAAGGACAAGTTTGAATACATGTATGATAGAGGATTCCATGATGCCTTTAAGAATGATCCTGATTTGCCATTCCCAGAGTTATTATAATTCACTTTTTGGTTAATTATCTGGTAGGAGGAATCATGTTACGTTATTTTTTTGAAAATCATCTGATTAATATCAGTCAAAAGCATCCCCAAAATTGGCAAGAAGCCATCAGAGTCTCCGGGGAAGTAATGAAGGCAAATAACCTTGTTACCGATAAATATATTGATCAGGTTATAGAAGATGTCAAGCAATATGGGCCATATATTGTAATTGTACCCGGAGTTGCAATGCCCCATTCACAAGCTGATAGTTCTGGGGTTTTAGGGACTGGTATTGGTCTAACGATTTTTGAACAACCGGTTTCCTTCGACCAAAATGATCCAGAAAAAGACGCTCAGTTGTTCTTTATGCTAGCTGCCAAAGATAATGCTACCCATATGAAAAATATTGCTAATTTATCTAACTTACTAATGGAAGATGGCATGATTGAAGACCTGTGTCACGTCAAAAATCTTACCGATTACCAACAAGTCATGGCTAAGCATGACGAAAGTAAAGAAAAGAGCAGGTAAAGAAAATGCAAAATATTTTGAATGTCTTACTAGCTATTTGGAGTTACTTCGCCACGAACGTATTAAATCAACCAGCCTTTATGATTGGTTTTATCGTTTTGATTGGTTATATCTTAGAGCACAAAAAGTGGTACGAAGTATTATCAGGCTTTTTAAAGGCAACTGTTGGGTATTTCATCTTAGCTGCGGGATCAGGCGGGTTAGTTAATACTTTCCGTCCCATCTTAGTCGGCTTAAAAGACCGTTTCCACCTCAGCGCCATGATTATTGACCCTTATTTTGGTCAAAATGCGGTTAACGCGGGAATCATGCAGCGCTTTGGCCGGTCATTTGCGGATACAATGCTGCTATTATTATTTGCTTACATTATCAATATTTTATTGGTGCGATTTTCTAAATACACTAAATTACGGGCGGTTTTTACGACCGGTAATGTCCAAGTTCAACAGGCAGCAACAGCGTTTTGGTTAATTTTATTCTGTTTTCCAAAACTGAACCGCTTTTCAATTTTAGCAATTATGAGTTTAATTCTTGGCCTTTACTGGGCTGTTGGTTCCAATTTAACCGTTGGTATTACGCAGGAACTAACTGATGGTGCGGGTTTTGCCGTTGCGCACCAGCAAATGTTCGGAATATATTTCTTCGCTAAATTATCAGAGATTATTGAAAAGCACGCGCTAAAGAAAAACCAAAACAAAAATAAACGGCTTGAAGATATTAAATTGCCAAGTTTCATGTCAATCTTTAATGACAACATGGTTTCAACTTCTATCTTAATGTTGATTTTTATTGGTGCAATTCTGGTAGTCTTAGGACCTGATTATTTAATCAAAGCGCACTTTATGCAAAAAGGGCAAAGTTTCATTTTCTACATCTTACAGACTGCTCTACAATTTTCCGTTTATCTTGCAATCTTACAGCTCGGCGTTAGAACTTTCGTTAATGAACTAACGGAATCCTTTACCGGTATTTCTGACAGATGGCTACCTGGGGCAGTTCCTGGTATCGATGTTGCTGCAACACTAGGTTTTGGTTCCCAAAATGCACAAACCATTGGTTTTATGTTTGGTGCACTAGGTCAGTTTACGATGATTATTTTGTTGTTAATTTTCCACTCACCAACCTTAGTCATTGCTGGCTTCATTCCGTTGTTCTTTGACAACGCTGCTATCGGCTTGTATTCCAATAATCGTGGCGGCTATAAATGTGCAATGATCATGCCGTTTATTTCCGGCCTGATTCAAGTTGCCGGCTCGGCATTAATTGCTACCTGGGTTGGCATGGCTAAATATGGTGGTTACCTTGGCATGTTCGACTGGGCAACAGTTTGGCCATTCTTCACTGTCGTCATGAAATACTTGGGCTACTTCGGTGTCGCACTCATTATTATCATGCTTTTGGCAATACCACAGTTGCAATACCGGGCAGATCCAGAAGGGTACTTCTTGATTACCGAAGATTATCCAGAATGGCAAAAATTAAATGATAAAGAAAATAATTAGAAAGGAAAGATTTAGTTATGAAGATTTTAACTGCATGTGCAAATGGTTCTGGAACAAGTTTGATGTTACTCAGAACAGTAAAAAAGACGATGGAAAAATTGGGTTACCAAATTACACAGGCTGATCACACTTCAATTTCAGAGGCAAAGGGAATTGCCCGCAACTATGATGTTGTTTTTACCTCCGTCCCATTCATTAAGATGTTTGATGAGGTAAAAAAGCGCGGTGGAGAAGTAATTGGCATTAAAAATGTTATTTCCGCTAAAGAGGTAGAAGACAAAATTAATGCTTCAGACATTCCAGCTAAGTTTAAAAAAGATTAGGAGCAAAAAATGAATTTACCAATGATGCAAGTAGCATTGGATTGTAACGATACGGCCCAGGCAATCAATGTTTTACGCCAAGTAGAAGATCAAATCGATGTCGTTGAGGCGGGAACAATTTTAATTTACCGCGACGGAATGAGTGCCGTTAAGAACTTACGGGCAATGGCTCCAGATAAGATTGTTTTAGCCGATGTTAAATGTGCCGATGCCGGGACAAAATGTGGTGTATCTTGTCGTGAAGCAGGGGCAGACTGGATAACCTGCATTAATGCCGCAACAGTCCCTACAATGAGTAATGCCCAAAAGGAAATTGAGGTTCAGGTTGAGCTTTATGAGGGCTGGGATAATAAGGACAGAATGCAAGAATGGCTTGATCACGGCATCCACCAAGTGGTTTACCACCAAAGTCGCGACGCCAAATTTGCTGGTCAAAAGTGGTCTGAGCAAGACGTTGAGAACGTCAAGAATTTAATTGCAATGGGCTTCAAGGTCTCCGTCACTGGCGGTGTGCATCCTGAGATTCTGCAACTATTTAAAGGTGTTCCCGTTTATACTTTTATTGCTGGCCGGGCAATTACTGGTGCTGATGATCCTCATGCTGTCAGCAAGCAGTTTAAGGACGAAATTAAGCGAATCTGGGGCTAACTGATAAAGGGGAGCAATGAATAATCATTGGCGCCTCTTTTTTGTTAGGTCACTAAAAATTATTTAGGAGTAGAAAATGACCGTTAATTCACTAGGTATTTATGAAAAAGCTCTGCCACAAGATCTAACTTGGCAAGAAACATTTGAACTCACCCATGAACTGGGCTTTAATTTTTACGAATTTTCCGTTGATGAAAGTGATGAGCGCTTGGCCCGGCTTGACTGGAGCCACGAGGAACGCAGCCACATGCGCAGCTTAATGTGGCAAACAGGGATGCGGATCAACAACTTAATGCTGTCTGGGCACCGCCGCTTTCCACTGGGGTCAAAGGATCCTGCTGTCCGGCAAAAGTCTGTGCAGATGCTGGCCAAAGCCGTCGACCTATGCGTTGATTTAGGCATTCACAATATTCAGATGGCCGGCTATGACGTCTATTATGAGGACAAAAGCGCCTTATCGCGCGAATTATACGTTGAAAATCTAACTAAGTGTGTGCACCTAGCAGCTAAAAAGAACGTGATGCTATCGATTGAAACCATGGATGACCCGTTTATTAATAACCTGGCCAAAATCAGTCATTATCATGACCTGGTCAAAAGCCCGTGGCTGCAGGCTTACCCTGACTTGGGCAATCTAAGCGCCTGGCCTGAAAACGATGTCCCGGTAGAACTAGAAAACTACATTGACACCATTTGCGCAATCCACTTAAAGGACAGTAAACCGGTAACGGCCACTTCCAAGGGACAGTTCAAGAACGTGCCTTTTGGTGACGGCTGTGTTGACTTTGCCGGCCTGCTGCGGCTGCTTGTCCGGTTAAACTATAGTGGCAGTTTTACCATTGAGATGTGGTCTGGTGATAATGGCGATGAACAGGCAGTGGAGGAAGTCAAGGCTGCCAAAGCCTTTTTCGATCAAATTTTTGCTCAAGTAGGGATTGAGCAGGAAGCAATTTAAGTAAGAGAGGAGCCAAAGATGCTCGAACAATTAAAACAAGAAGTCTATGAGGCCAACATGCAGCTACCTAAGCTGGATCTAGTCACCTTTACCTGGGGCAATGTTTCTGGCATTGACCACAAGCAGGGATTATTCGTTATTAAACCTTCTGGGGTGCCATACGAAGAACTGACGCCTGAGGATTTGGTTGTGGTTAACTTAAAGGGCGAAGTGGTGGAAGGCAGCCGCAACCCGTCGAGCGACACGCCGACGCATACATATCTGTATAATCATTTTCCTAAGATTGGCGGAATCGTCCACACGCATTCGCCCTGGGCGGTAGCCTTTGCGGCGGCACAAATGGACATTCCGGCACTAAACACGACGCATGCAGATACCTTTTATACCGATGTCCCGGCCGCTGATGCTCTGACTAAAGCCGAAATCGAAGAAGACTATGAGGGTAACACTGGTAAGACGATTGTGCGCACCTTCAAAGAGCGCCACCTCAATTATGAAGCAACGCCGGGCTGTTTGGTCAGTCAGCACGGTCCGTTTACTTGGGGTGAAACTGCTGCTAAGGCGGTTTATAATGCAAAAGTCTTAGAAGTGGTGGCTGAGGAGGATTACCACACCTTGCAGTTAACGCGGGCAAACAGCCACTTGCCGCAATATCTGCTAGATAAGCATTACTACCGCAAGCATGGTAAAAATGCGTATTACGGGCAGGACAATGCACAATCACAGACGCATGCTAAACGAAAATAAGGTAAATTAAAACGGCTTTAAATAAAGCCGTTTTTCATTTAGAATTTAGTTTCTTTGATATCGTCTTCTGGGCGATGTTCTTGAATACGAATAATTTGCCAAGGCAAGTTGCTACTAGTAATTTCTACTAAGTCAATGGTCAACGCGTTATCTTGGAACGTGAATGCAGGTTCACACCGATTTTCAATCATTTCAACGCGGTTAGGCGCCACTGTTAGACCAGACACAATCACTTGTTTTGGCAAAGGCTTGTTGACAAAAACGTATTTTTGATAATGTAAATGACGATTTTGGAGAACAAAGCCCGAATCTGCGGTAAGATTGCATGGCTGGCTATCATTAAACGCGTGGCCAAAAATATGCATCCAGTTATTAACCGTGGTGAGTACCTCTTTTGTTGCAGAACTAATTGCATTTTTTTCAGCAACCTCGACATTAATAAAAGAGCTTTGCCCAATTTTGCGGTTAGCAACAAGTTTGTCGATGACATCGTCACTTGTTGCATCAATGCCATCACGACCATCAACGAGTGCAACCGTGTACTTAGCACAAGCAAGTTTAAATTCATCCTGCAGCTGATTAGTGGCAACTGCCCGTGCACCGATATCGCGCGCTGTTTTAACTAAAAAATCGGTGTCTACATCTTTCGTGCTTTTTAGTTTAAAATTTAAGATGATTGCAAAATCAGGATTCATTAATTCTCTCTCCTCAAAACATATTACTAAATAAGTTTAACCCAAAAGGTGGTAAATACGAAAGATGAAAATTATTATCTCACCAGCAATGAAGATGAAAGTCGACCGTGATTCATTTCCGGCTCGCTCACACCCTCAGTTTCTTAAACAGGCAAAAGAACTGGCGGCTTTTTTGCAGCAATGCAGTTTTACGCAGTTACAAGCAATCTGGCAATCAAGCGAGCGGACGACTAAAGAAGGACAAGAGCAAATCAAGCAGCTTAACCTAGCTAAAACGGACAACTTAACACCAGCAATTATTTCTTATTCTGGGATTCAGTATCAGTATATGGCACCCGACTTGTTTTCAGCGCAAGCACTTAATTATGTCCAAGAAAATGTGCGCATCTTATCTGGCTTATACGGTGTTTTACGACCATTTGACGGTGTTTGGCCTTACCGCTTAGAAATGAAGAACAAGGCGACAGGTTTTACCGAACCAAATTTGTACCACTATTGGGGTGAAAAACTAGCAGATAATCTTTTTGGTGAGGATCATATTTTGATTAATTTAGCCTCTAAGGAATATTCCAAAAATATCGCGCCTTATGTAACAAAAACGCGGCGAATGATTACTATCGACTTTCAGGAATTCGTCAAGGGTAAGTGGAAAACCGTTGGGGTTCATGCCAAGATGGCCCGAGGAGAAATGGTTCGTTTTGCTGCAGAACACCAATTAACTGAGCCAGAGGAATTACAGAAATTTAATGATTTTGGTTTTCAATATATTGCCCAAGAAAGCACCACAGATAATTATGTCTTTCAAACTGAGTTTGATTTCAAACGGCGATAGTAATTTACTTATTGGGATAGCATAGACAACGTAAGAAATGAGGTTAATCATGGAAATAGTTTTTGTACGTCACGGCCAGACCGACTTAAACAAAACGAGAAAAATTCAGGGAGCACTTTTTGATCATGATCTTGATCATGAAGGACGCGTATATGCCGAAAAGGCAGCCGCTAATTTTGATCCTTCAAGCTTCGATCTTGTTTTTTCTAGTCCGATGAAAAGGGCAGTCACAACGGCAAAAATTTTTACTAAAGGCCAAAAAGAAATCAGATTAGATAAAAGATTAATGGAGTTTAATTTTGGTGAATGGGATGGCCAATATTTAACTGAATTGGGTAAAAAATATCCCGATGCTATTGACCCATGGGGTAAAGCAGCTGCTAATTATGTTAAATATGCACCAAATGGCGAAACTTTTGCTGAATTAAACGAGCGCTGTGGTGATTTTTTAGCTGATTTACACCAAAATTACCCGGATAAAAAGATTCTGGTTGTGTGCCATGGTACTTTAATCAGAATGATGTTCGCTCATTGCTTTACTGATGGTGATATTAATGCCTTTGAAACAATGGCTAACTGCGCTCTAGCCAAGATTTCAGTTCGTGAGAATATTTTCCGGACTAATTATTATAATCGCGTATTAGTTCTATAATTCAGCTAAAAGCCGCAAAGTCGCGGCTTTTTTATTTGCTTATGGCAATAATTAGGCTGCATATTTTTGCAAAAGTTCATTTACTTGACGATTAGGTTTAGTAATTGTATTCTGTTATCAAAGTGACACGGTGTCACTTTGGCGAAAAAGAGGTGTGCTCATGGTTAAGACTACTTTTATTAATTTACCGCAAGAGAAGAAGGAGCGGATTGAGCAGGCGCTCCTTCATGAATTCAGCAATCATTCGCTTCCCAAGGCACAGGTTGCGCGAATTGTGAAGGAAGCGGACATTGCTCGTGGTGCTTTTTACAAATATTTTGCTGATTTAACTGATGCTTACCAATACATCTACCAGCGTGCGTTAAAGCAGATTCATGCTGAGATTAAGCTTTCAGAGCAGTACGATCCGCAAATGTTTTATCAAAGCGTTGTTACTTTTCTTGAGCAAACTTTGTGCAGTAAGTATGCCAAAATGGTTAAAATGCATGTGTTGTATAACGAAAGCTTAGTTAAGCAGCCATTCGCAAGCGAGAAATTAGTAAAACTTAGCGCGCAAAACTGGAGTGCAATGATGCTTAGCCATGCGGCAATTAGGGAAATTTTGGCAAACCCTACTTTAAAAAGTGCCATCCTTGCCCAACTGCAAGCGGGCTTGTTACTGTTAAAAAAGGAGACTAAATAGTGTTTTTAGCAATTAAAGAAATCAAAAGGGAAAAATTGCGTTATGGCCTAATCATTTTGATGATTTTTCTAATCAGCTACTTGATTTTTGTTCTATCGTCCCTTGCTCTCGGCTTAGCAAGCGAGAACACACAGGCAATTGAATCATGGAATGCTAAGCAAGTAGTGCTAAATAAAAATGCTAATGTAAGCATGAGCCAATCTGTTTTAAATAAGGATGACTTAAAAAAGGCTAAGATTGGAAAAGACGAGGCGTTACTTGGGCAAACGCCCGTGGTGGTAAAAAGCAAACAGCGAAGCCAAGTTTCCGCTCAGTTCATTGGCGTTAAGAAAAGCCAGTTCATTTACCATGATCAGGAATTAATTGCTGGAAGAAAAGCAAGCAAAGCTCATGAAGTAGTTGTTGATCAGGCTTTTAAAGTTAAGGGCTACAAAATTGGTGATCAATTAGAACTCAACGGAATGAAGCAAAAGTATCAGATTGTGGGCTTTGTTCAAAACGCCAAGATTAACATTGCTCCGATTATCTACGGAACACTCACCAGTTGGAAAACCTTACGGCAAGGGATGCCAAATATGCGTGCTTCCGCAATTATTTCCCGCAATGCCAACTACCGCTATAACGATGGCAATAGCAAGACATATCCGATCAAGCAATTTATTAATAAATTGCCAGGGTATACAGCACAAAATATGACTTTTCAATTAATGATTGGATTTTTGTTTATTATTTCACTAATTATTATTGCGGTCTTTTTATACATCTTAACTATGCAAAAAATGCATAATTTTGCTGTTATGCGCGCACAAGGAATTCCTAGTGGAACCCTGGTTTGGTCAACGGTTAGTCAGGCTATTATTCTCGTTGGAATCGGAGTAATTATCGGCTTGCTAGCAATGCTGTTAACGGCTAAAGTTTTACCAGCGGCAGTTCCAATGAGTTTTACGCCAACTATTATGCTCAGCGGCACTTTAGGCATGCTTTTAACAGGCATTATTGGCAGTTTAATTCCAATCAGATCAATCTTAAAAGTAGATCCAGCAAAAGCAATAGGTGAATAAGATGACAGTCATTGAATTACAAAATGTCCAAAAGATTTACGGTAAGGGCGCTGCACAAGTTCAGGCCCTAAAAGATATTAATTTCAAGGCCAATGAAGGTGAAGTTGTTTTGATCATGGGACCTTCTGGGGCTGGGAAAAGTACTTTTTTAACTATTGCAGGTTCACTGCAAAAGCCAACAACTGGCAAGGTTTTTATTAGTGGCAAGGATATTGCTAATATTTCGACTAAGCAGAGTAACTCTTTGCGCTTAAACCAGATTGGCTTTGTTCTGCAAGCTTATAACTTGGTTCCTTTTTTGACCATTCAAGAACAGTTCGAACTGGTCGATCACGTTAAAAAGCAGGGCAATATTACAAAAGAAACACTGCAGCAATTGCTTGATAAACTGGGGATTACCAGCTTAGTAAGTAAATATCCGGGTGAATTATCGGGTGGTCAGCAGCAGCGAGCAGCAATTGCCCGCGCACTGTATGCTAACCCGCAAATCTTACTAGCAGATGAACCAACGGCATCACTTGATAGCGCGAAAGTTGGTGAAGTTGGGCAATTATTTAAGGATTTGGCTAAGAGCTATCATAAGGCAGTAATCCTAGTTACCCATGATCCGCGTCTGGAAAAATATGCAGACCATATTTATGAGATGATGGATGGCGAAATGACAAAAAAACAATAGTTCTTAAATTAATATATTCTTTCAAATAATCTGAAATATAATTATTGGATACGCAATTTTAGTAAAATCTAAAATTGCGTATTTTTTCTTCCTAATTACTGAATACTAGGAATAGCAATGGGTTTAATAACGAGGGTAATTTTTTTGCTGGATACAAGTTACTATTTTAAGTGTAAAAAAAACACATTGTTCTTGACAAAACTGATTTAAATTTACTATTCTAATTAATAGATAATTAATTGTTATTTTATAAAACCATATATTCGCTAAATTGCAGCGAACTAAAAAATCTAATTTGCTTTTAAAAAAATTGTTTGAAATATCTAAAAAAATAATTTTTTATCAAAAATAACAAAAAATTATTAACCATGATGTGTTTTTGTATTGTGGTATGAAAAGCTTACTAGGTTAACACTTCAGTTAATCTAGTAGGATTGGATATGAAAATTACACGGAATTATTTGATAGTTGAGGTTTCAAAATGAGTGAAATACCAGAAGATAAAGCGATAGAAATATCGACAGATTATGAAAATCAAAGTATTAATATGCGCTTTTCTGAGAATTTAACGGATGATCGTGAGCGGGGCTACATTTTGTCTGCTGCTTTCTTTTCTTTCTGTGCATCTCAGGGATTGAGTAAAGATGAAATCAAAGATATGGTTTCATCATATTATGATGAGTTTTTGGATAATTAAAGCTAGCAGTTATTGAAAGCTAGTATTGCTTTACCCTAATCACATATTGCGATGAGTAAAATGCTGAAGTTAATCAAGGGAAGACCAAAATGGCGAGAAAAAAAGAAATTGGAAGAAATAAAATTTTAAATATTGCCTATCGAATGGTTGTTAAAGATGGTATTGAGAGTCTTACTGCACGAAATATTGCGAAGGCGGGACACTTTTCAACGCAGCCTTTATATCTTGAATTCAACAGTATGGATGAACTGCGAACAGAAGTTTTGCGCAAAATTGCAGAGAACTTGAAGAGCAATATCTTGCAAAAAAAGTATACGGGTAAACCCATGATTGACATGGATTTATCATATATCGACTTTGCTAAAGAGCATGAAAATCTGTTTCGGGCCATGTTTGTTGATGGCAAGTTTGGCAGTAAAATAATTTCTGATACCTTAATAAATCTCGGAATTGCCAAGTTTAAGGAGCAATATAAGGATACGAAGCATCCGGACGAGAAGATTATGAACATCGTTATTGCTAATTGGATTACCACCATTGGCATCGCCTCTTTACTTGTTAACGGGATTGCCAACTTCTCGCAAACGCAGATAGTTAATGTCTTGTCAGCTCAAATCAATGATGCAATTTTAAATGATTGGTTGAGTGAATCTAGCACAGTTTCTTTGTTTGAAACTGATAATAAGGAAAATAAAAAGAAGGGTAAAAAGTAAAACCCCGATTAGGAAAAGCGGCTTAACTGCCGTTTTTTTGCTACTTGAAATTTAAAAAAGCAAAATCATGATTTAAGCCACAAAAATATAGATATGATATAATTGTCAAAGAAATTAGTTTCTGAAAGGTGGTTTTTATGAAAATCCTTGCATTATCTGGCTCAAATGCCAATAATTCGTTTAATGAGGCATTGCTTAAGTTTATTGCTAAGCAATTTGCTGACAAATATGACTTTAAACTAGCAACTGTTAAGGGATTGCCAATGTTTAAAGAAGGCGAAGACGCTCCTGAGTCCGTCCAAACCTTGAGTAAAGAAATTGAGGATGCTGATTTAGTATTAATCGGTTCTCCTGAACAACAACACTCGGTAACTAGTGCTTTGAGTAGCGCCTTAGAATGGCTTTCATGCACTTCACACCCATTTAAGGGCAAGCCAGTTGCTATTGTTTCAACTTCACCAATGCCTCAGGGTGGTTCTCGTTCACAAAGCCGTTTAAAGAGTCTTATGACTGCACCAGGCTTTAGTGCAAAGATCTTTAATGGTGATGAATTTATGATGGGTACTGCACCGAAGCAATTTGATGAAAATGGTGACTTAACTGATAAGTCTTCTGTTGAATTCTTAGGTCACTTCTTCGATGAAGTTGATGATTGGTACGCACAAGTTACTAAGTAGGAGGACCAAGAATGAAGATTTTAGCAATTGTTGGTACAAATGCCGCTTTCTCATACAATCGCTTTTTAGCACAATTTATTGCAAAGCGTTACGGTGACAAGGCAGATATTGAAGTAAAAGAAATCGATAAATTGACACCTTTCTGCAGAACAGAAATGGCTGATGATTCAATTAAAGCTTGGATCGAAGACATTAAGAGTGCGGATGGTATCGTTATTACTACACCAGAATATGATCACACAATTCCAGCTGCATTAAAGAGTAGTCTTGAATGGTTGGGTTCACATGCTGGTCCTAACGTAATGAAGATGAAGCCTGTTGCAGTAGCAGGTACTTCTTACGGTAGTCAAGGTACTGGTCGTGCTCAAGAAGATATCCGTGAAATTTTACTTTCACCTGATATGAGTGCTAATGTTTTGCCAGGTAACGAAGTTTTAATTGGTCAAGCCCCAAGCAAGTTTGACAAGGAAACTGGTGAATTAACTGACGACGCAACCATCAAGCAATTAGATGGCATGATGGACAACTTCTTTAAGTTCGTTGAACAAGCTAATAAATAATCTTTTGCTAGTTTGACTAGCAGAGAGTAAAATAACCGGATAGGATTAACTATCCGGTTATTTTTGGTTAGAAGGGAAATTCTTATGTCTGATCCAGTAGTTTTACCAATCAAATCTGTGCGCAATCCACGTGATATCGGTGGATATACGGGTCTTTTGGGACGTAAAGTAAAAAAGCATCGCTTACTGAGAACTGGTAATATGAGTAAGATTGTACCCAGTGACGAACAGTTTTTAGTGGACTACGGTTTAAAGCAGATTATTGATTTACGTTCACCGGCTGAATGCAAGCAAAACCCTGACCAAGCAATTGCTGGAGTAAAACATTATAGTTGCCCACTTTCAGTTGAAGACAATACTGGTGGAAACGGTCTTGATATGCAAAAGGAGTTCGCAGAATATCGACGTGATCAGTATGCGGGCTTTCGGATGATGTGTCGGCGTTATCATAATCATATTTTGACTGAAACTGCACAGCATAGTTTTCACCATATTATTGAACTAATTGCACAAGAAGATGATGGTGCAACGCTTTATCATTGTTCCGAAGGCAAGGATCGCACCGGCCTAGTTACCGTGATCTTATTATACATTTTGGGCGTTGATCTGGAAGTAATCAGGCAGGACTACCTGTATTCAAATTATCTGCTAAATGATTACCGGGCAAGCCGTGATCGGCAATTTAAAAAAGCGGGTGAAAATGACCGCTTTCGCGCTAATATGCGTGTATTAGGTTCAGTTGCCAATGCCTTTTTTGACACTAGCTTAATTACTGTTAATGAAAATTATGGCAGTCTTGATTCTTATATTGTTAATGAACTTGCAATTGATCAGGATCTGCAAGAAACGATTAGAGAAAAGTATTTGGAGAAATAGGAAAAACACACAAATGATTGAAAATTTAGCTTTAGAACAAGCAGTTGGACAGCATCACGCTTTAGGAACAGCGATTACTCTACAAATTTTTGGTACAACAGATGATACATTAATTAACGAGTCATTTGATTTAATTGATCACTACGAAGACCTGTTAACGGTAAACCGTGAGTATTCTGAAGTGATGGATATTAATCATGCTGCTGGCAAAAAGCCGGTTCAGGTCTCTAGTGCGGTTTATGATTTAGTTAAGCTAGCCGTAGAACAAAGTCGGGAAAACTTTGGCTTTAACGCCCTAATTGGTCCATTAGTCAAACTTTGGGCGATTGGCTTTAAAGGCGCACATGTACCAACTGACGAACAGATTAAAGCCAAAATGAAGTTAACGGATCCTTTCAGTGTTGACTTAGATGATGAAAATCAGACTGTTTTTCTACAAAAAGAAGGAATGGAACTTGACCTAGGCGGAATTGCCAAAGGCTGGATTGCCGATCGGATTCGTGATTTTTGGCGTGCTTATGGCGTACGCGCAGGAATTATTAATCTTGGTGGCAATATTTTATTAGTAGGCGATTCGCCTAAGCGAGCTAGTGGTCAATGGACTGTTGGTATTCAAGATCCTAAAAAGCCACGAGGTAAAAATATTTCTTCAGTCATGGTTTCCGCATGTTCTGCTGTTACTAGTGGGACTTATGAACGTTATTTAATTGTCGATGGTCATAAATACCATCACTTGATTGATCCACGAACTGGCTATCCAGTCGAAACGGATCTGGCCGGCGTGACAACATTTACTAAAAATTCGGTGCAAGCTGAAATTGAATGCAAGCGACTCTTTTTTGCGGGTCACCCAATTGCAAATTGGCATGATGATCCTGACCGCATTGGTGCAATTTTCGTTTATAACGATGAGCACGTTGAGTATGATAATTTTGAGCAATAAAAAGCGCTGATCCGTTTGTGACAAGCAGTAATTAAAAAAGCCGTAGCTAACTAGTAAGATTTAGCTACGACTTTTTTTGTTGGTCAATTCATTTAATTGTAATTGCTTTATGACAAAACTCTTGTTGAATTGTCGCTTTCTTTAGCCAAGCTTTTGCGCCATGGTCATAGTTCATGTTCTTACCGCCAGTGCCAGCACCGTCATTGGCAGAATAATACAGAGGATCGTAGACAAGAAACTTCCCTTTGCGGTAGCCGACAATTACCTTGCAGTGATTGCGGTGATTATCCCCAGGTTTTTGGTAAGAAGAAAAGCCGTAATACAAGACAGGACTGCCACCTTGAACATACATCTTGATATCGTTTAGGCTCAACTTTTTGCTTGAGATGTTGACTACCTTTTTTCCAGTCTTAAAAGTACGTGCATATTTTGCTAGCGCGCCCGGGCTGATTACATACCCAAAGCCAACACCAGTATAAACATTACCTTTTTGGCCACCTTTAGTGGGTTGCATTGGCAGATGGTTTTGAACTTTAGTTAAAAAGCTGGCAGTGATTTTTTGCCCTTGCGAACCTAAAAGCATTGCCATTGAAGCGCCCGCACACCCCCAAGGCGTTTTTACCGGAACATATTGGCTAACATATGGAACCTTAACAACTTTGGCTTGATTGGGTTTAGCGACAGCATTTTTGTTAATATAACCAAATGCTTTTTTTCCTTTTTGATTGAGCCAATAATAGTGGTGTCCGTTATGGGTGAATGTTTTGTTAACATTAAAGGTTTGATGAAAATACTTTGAGCTAGACTTTTTATTAGTGAAGTTACCCTGGTAAATGCCGTAATTCTTTTTGACAATTGCGACTTTAAAAGTTTTAACTTTTTTAGTCTGTGAAACTGCAGGATTAGCATCATTAACTGTGTTACTTGTACCAGGCTGCTTGGCCGTACCAATAGCAGGTTTAGTATCTTGATTTGCTGGCGTATTTATTACGGCACGAACATTTGTCGTTAAATTATTGCAATAAATTGGTGCCGTCAGTATAGCGGCGGCAGAAATCGTCATGACTTTTTTAAAAATATTTTTTGCTCCCACTTTATCCTCCGTATAAACAATTACTTAATTTTTTGTACCAAAATAGTTTACTACAACAACTAATAAAATAGCTAATCAAATTTTTAAAGTATATATGATTTGCTAACAACATGCTTTGATAAACTTGATGAGATAAAAAAAGCCTGAATCTGGTCAGATTCAGGCTTTGTAAATAGCATCTTAAAGTTTGTTTATGCGGCTGTTCGGCTAATACTAAAGATATAGTTAAACATTCCGTTAGATAGACCTGGGGTACTGTAAATGATGAACCGTAAAAACGGTGAATTTAAGGTCTGCTGGATAAACCATTGATTTTGCAGAGCATTAAGCATTGATAGGATAATGTAAACAAAGAAATAACTGGCAAAAAAGGAAACAATTGCGCCTAATACACCGTCTAGCAGTGAGCCAAAACTAGTTGAGTGGGGATTTTTACTTGGAAACCAACTTTTGAAAACTTTAGTAACCATTTTGCCGATAAAAAGAATGACGAAAAAGGCTAAAAAGCGAAAAATCATTAAATTAGCGCTCGGAGTCAGTGTGGTTTGAATATTTTGGCCGGTAATTTGACCATAAAGCCAATTGCCGACAGGATTTTGAAATAAAATTGCTGCAATAAAGACGATTGCCGCAAATATTAAATTAATAATTAATTTGGTAAAACCAGTATGATAGCCTTTATATGTTTTCCAGGCTAAATAGGCTAAAACAATTAAAGTAATAATCATGTTTATCTCCTTTGACGATATTATAGCTTATTTTGTTCATTTAGACTTTGACGGCTGTCGAAAAATATTTCATAATTATAGAGATGTAATGGCTTTACAATAAGCCATTTTTAGCGTTAAATTTATAGGGTGTGAAACAAGGTTTCACGGGTGAAAAATGAATCCTGAACAATTTGTCCAAGAATTATCAAAGCGTAATTTTAAATTAAATGAAAAACAAATCAACCAATTTAACCAATATTTTACCAGCTTAATTGCGGCTAATCAGAAGGTCAATCTTACTCGGATAACCGAAGAAGATGATGTTTACCTAAAACATTTTTTTGATAGTCTTACGCCGTTATTTACTTTTTCTGAAGTCTTTAAGCCAGGTGATACGGTCTGTGATGTCGGCGCGGGCGCGGGTTTTCCGTCGATTCCGCTCAAGATTTTGCAACCAGAATTAAAGGTAACAATCGTTGATTCACTGGGGAAAAGGTTAACTTTTTTACAGGACTTAATTGAAAAATTGCAATTGCAAGATGTGACACTTGTTCATGGGCGTGCTGAGGATGTTGGTCAAAAGAAACTTTATCGCGAACAATTCGATATTGTGACGGCTAGGGCAGTGGCTAATATGGCAGTTTTAAGCGAATATTGCCTGCCGCTAGTTAAAAAAAGTGGGTACTTTGTTGCACTTAAGGGGCCAAAAGCGGAAAAAGAACTGCAAGATGGCCAAAAGGCAATTAGTCTCTTAGGGGGCAAAGTAATCCAGACCGAGGAACTCCAACTGCCAACTAGCAGTGAGGAACGGACACTGATTCTGGTCCAAAAGGTGAAAGCAACACCTAAAAAGTATCCACGGCAAGCGGGCACACCGCATCGTAAACCAATTCAATAAATAGGGGGACTCTTATATGTCATTATTTTCTTCTTTACGACATCGTGATGAAATTCCTAAAGATAAACAAATTCAAGATATTGAATTAACTAAAATCATTCCGAATTCTTATCAACCAAGGCGCGAGTTTTCCGATGAATCGATTCGTGAACTAGCTTCAACGTTAGACAAAGAAGGCTTGCTTCAACCAATTGTTGTTCGTGAACAAGGCGATAAATACGAAATTATTGCCGGTGAACGACGCTATCGTGCGGCGAAGCACTTAGGCTGGGAGAAAATTCCAGCAATTGTTAACAATATGGATGAAGCACAAGCAGCTTCACTTGCGTTAATTGAGAACTTGCAACGCGAAGATTTAAATCCAATCGACGAAGCGCAGGCATATAACAACTTAATGAAGCTAAACAACTTAACGCAGACTGCATTAGCACAAAATATTGGTAAATCGCAGTCATATGTTGCCAACAAAATGCGGTTATTAAAATTATCGCCAAAAGTGCAAAGTTACCTTGCTAGCGGAGAAATTTCTCCTCGTCATGGCCGTTGTCTAGTTGGTTTAACGCAAAAAGATCAAGGTCGTGTGCTTGATGAAATTTTAGCAAATAACCTCAATGTCAGCGATACAGAAAAAATCGTTAAAGACGTTGACGGCTACTTTGAAGATAAGAAAACGCATGAACAGGATAAAGCGGAAAAGACCAAGCGTGCCGTTAACCGGATTCCTAAGGATTTAAGGGTACAGATCAACACGATTAAGCGTGCCGTTAAATTAGCCAAAGAATCAGGTATCAAGGTTAAGGTTAAAGAAAATAATAATCCTGATGATTATATGATCACGATTGAATTGAAGAGAAAGTAGGTTGAGCATGGAAAATATGGTAAGTGTAATTTCGGTTGCTAACCAAAAAGGCGGCGTTGGTAAGACAACGACAACGATTAATTTGGCAGCTTCGATTGCTGAACGTGGCTATCACGTTTTAATTGTTGATATTGATCCCCAAGGTAATGCTACTTCAGGCTTAGGAATTGAAAAGTCGGAAATCGATCAAGATATCTATAGTGTTTTGATTAATGATGTTCCTTTAAAAGACACGATTTTCCACACATCAACTGAAAAACTGGACTTAGTGCCTGCAACAATTAATTTATCTGGTGCAGAAACGGAATTAATCAGCATGATGGCGCGTGAAACTCGGCTTAAGTCAGCTCTTGACACGGTTAGTGAAAACTATGACTTTATCTTTATTGATTGTCCGCCATCTTTAGGACAGCTATCAATTAATGCCTTTACAGCTTCCAACTCAATCTTGATTCCGGTGCAAAGTGAATACTATGCTATGGAAGGTTTGAGTCAATTGCTGAATACTATTCGCTTAGTTCAAAAACACTTTAATAAAGATCTTGGCGTTGAAGGCGTATTGATGACTATGCTTGACGCACGGACAAATTTGGGTGCGGAAGTTGTTAAAGAAGTGAAGTCTTACTTTACTAACAAAGTGTATAAAACAATTATTCCACGAATCACTAAGTTAGCTGAAGCTCCAAGCTACGGCGAAGCAATTACAGAATATGCTCCTAACTCAAGGGGTGCCAAAGTATACGATGATTTAGCTAAGGAGGTGTTAAAGAATCATGGAAAGAGACTCAAGAAGTAAAGAGACTAAGAGAAAAGGCGGCCTTGGGCGCGGAATTGAAGCTTTATTTGAAGATGAGCCACAGATTGAAGAAACTGAGGAAGAAATTCAAGATATCGACCTGAGTGCTATTCGCCCGAATCCGTACCAGCCACGGAAAAATTTTGATGATAAGACACTAAAGGAATTATCAGATTCAATTAAAGAAAATGGCGTTTTTCAGCCAATTATCGTGCGCAAATCGGTTAATGGCTACGAAATTATTGCTGGTGAGCGGCGTTTCCGCGCTTCAAAGATGGCTAAGAAGAAGACCGTGCCCGCAATTGTTCGTGACTTTACTGAAAGTCAGATGATGGAAGTTGCTGTCTTAGAAAACTTGCAACGTGAAGATTTAACACCGCTGGAAGAAGCTCAGGCATACGAAATGCTGCAAAAGAACTTGGGCTTAACTCAAGAAGAAGTTTCTAAGAGAATGGGTAAATCACGGCCGTACATTGCTAATTATCTTCGGTTACTAACTTTACCTAATAAAACTAAGCACCTCTTGCAACACGGCGAACTGTCAATGGGACAGGCGCGGACATTATTGGGACTTAAGAACAAGGATAAAATTGACGAAGTGGCCAAGCAGGTCGTTAAAGAAGGGATGCCTGTTCGCAAGGTTGAGGCCCTAGTCGCCAACCTGAACGCGAAAAAGCCCCGCAAGAAGACGGTCCAAAAGTCAGCTTTTATTCGTGAAAGTGAACATCAGTTGGCAGATAAGCTAGGTTCAAACGTTAATATTTCTGAAAGTAAGAAGGGAAGCGGCCGCTTGTCGATTGGCTTCTCATCGGTCGATGAATTAAACCGAATTTTAGATATTTTAGGTGTTGATCTTGATGAATAAGGAAATCACTTATAATTTAGCGGATACGGTTTTAATGAAAAAGCCCCATGCATGCAAGACCAATGATTGGGAAATCTTGCGCTTAGGTGCTGATATTCGGCTAAAATGTATGGGGTGCGGACATATCGTCATGATGCCGCGAGCAAAATTTACGCATAACCTAAAGAAGGTTTTGCATAAGGCGAATGATCCGGTAAATACGAAAAAAGAACTTTATGTGCCTAAAGAAGATATTGCTTTACCAGGTTTAAATCAAGATAATAACTAGTTTTAAAAAAGAAGAGGATAAGAATGTCATTAACTGCAGGTATTGTTGGCTTGCCAAATGTAGGTAAGTCTACTTTGTTTAACGCGATTACTAAAGCTGGTGCTGAAATGGCCAATTACCCGTTTGCTACGATTGAACCAAACGTGGGAATGGTTGAAGTACCTGATAAGCGTCTTGCCCGGATTCAGGAATTAATTCCGGCCAAGAAAATCGTCCATACCACTTTTGAATTTACCGATATTGCTGGCTTAGTTAAGGGAGCTTCTAAGGGTGAAGGCCTTGGTAACAAGTTCTTGGAAAATATTCGGCAAACCGACGCAATTATTCACGTGGTACGTGCTTTTGAAGACGATAATATTACCTCAGTAACCGGTAAAGTTGATCCTGAAGAAGATATCAATACCATTAATTTGGAACTGGCAATCGCTGACCTTGATGCTGTTAACCGCCGCATTGATAAGGTAAAGAAAATTGCCCAGCAAAATGATAAAGAAGCAAAAGCTGAATACAATGTTTTAGAAAAAATCAAACCGGTCCTAGAAGAAGGCAAGGCCGTTCGGTCAATTGATTTTACTGAAGATGAACAAAAGATTGTTAAGGGCTTGTTTTTATTAACGGCTAAGCCGGTCATTTATGTTGCTAATATTGCGGAAGAATCAATGGCTGATCCCGAAAGTGATCAGTACTTCCAGATTGTCAAAAAGCATGCTGAAAGTGAAAAGGCTGAGTGCCTTGGCATTTCTGCAGCAACGGAAGAAGAGATTGCTGGTCTTGATGACGATGAAAAAGCTGAATTTTTAGAAGCTGAAGGCGTTACTGAATCAGGTCTTGACCGCTTAATTAGGGCAGCTTATCATATTTTAGGTCTCAGAACATTCTTTACGGCTGGCGGTCCGGAAACACGTGCTTGGACATTCCATGAAGGGATGAAAGCCCCACAAGTAGCTGGTGTTATTCACTCAGACTTTGAACGTGGATTCATTCGGGCTGAAGTTGTTTCCTATGATGACTTAGATAAATATGAAACAATGCAAAAAGTTAAAGAAGCTGGTAGATTACGTCTTGAAGGTAAAGACTACGAAGTTCAAGATGGTGACATTATTGAATTTAGATTTAATGTTTAGGAAGAAATAATGGCAGAAAAAAATAACGAAGAACAGTCAAAGATTGATAATTCTAAGCAAGAAAAGCTGAAGGAAAAAGTTGCAAGCCAAAACATGGAGGACGAAGTTAAGCAAACAGAGCCCGCACAATTGCGTGAGCAGCTTAGCAATAAAAACTCTGATTATGTTTACCGTTTGCAAAAAGAACTGGAAGCTCAAGGGTCAATGAGTGAAGAAGATGCAGTTAAACATGTAGACGGTCTTCTGTCTGACTTGGTAATAGCTCAACGTCATGGGCAACCGGCCAGTACATTTTATGGCATGTCACCTAAATTAAAGGCAGCCGACATGTTAAAGCCTAAGGTAAAAACTGCGGCTGATATTCCGTTTTGGCAATATGCAACCGATAGTGCCTTGCTATATGTAGCCTTATTTGTTGGTCTTTTTGGTGTGATTGCTTTATTTACACCTAACTCAAAGAACAACTCACAAATGGGAATCTTAACTTTGGTCATTGTTGGTGCCGGCATGGGCATTTTCATGACGAAATATAATGACTGGGTTTTACCTGCAGGTGGTAAAAATAAGAAGATACCATGGTCAAAATTGATTTTAGGTATGTGTGCAATCGTGCTAATTTTAATCGTTCTTATTTTCTTGTTATCGATTCCAGCTCTGCATGCGATCAATCCAGTATTACCTGGTTTTGCTGATATCATTATTGCTGCCGTTACTTATGGCGCTCGCTGGTTATTCCGGCGTCACTACCAAATTATTGGTTCCGTTTTCAATCCGGCTTCAAGAAATAAATAGAGTGCTATTTAATTTAAAAAGCGCTATACTAAGTTAACTATATATTTTTAGGGATAAATAGATTTTAAAATCTATTTATCCTTTTAAAATTTAGGCACATATGAAAGTCATTTCACATAGATAGAAAGAGGTATTTAATGATTAACACACTGCGTAAATCAATTAGGCAGTATAAGAAACAATCCTTATTGTCGCCGCTCTTTGTTACTGGTGAAGTTATCATTGAAATGTTAATTCCATATCTGGTTGGAATTTTAATTGATAACGGCATCATGAAAGGTAATATGCCTTATATTACTAGAGCTGGACTATTACTACTGATAATCACAATCGTTTCGCTTATTTTAGGTGCCGGAGCCAGCTACTTTTCCGCACATGCGGCAGCTGGTTTTGCAGCTAATTTGCGTAAAGACATGTTTTACCATGTCCAAGACTTTTCTTTTGAAAATATTGATAAATTCTCAAGCTCAAGTCTTGTTACTAGAATGACGACTGACGTTAACAATGTTCAAATGTCATACCAAATGCTAATCAGAATTGCGGTTAGAGCCCCAATGATGCTGATAGTTTCGATAATTATGTCCTTGATCATTAGTCCACGTTTGTCACTAATCTTTGTTATTATTGCACCAATCTTTGTCATTTTAATGGCCCTGATTATTAAGAGTGCTAACCCATATTTCCCTAAAATCTTTCGGGGATATGACCGAATGAACCAAGTCGTGCGCGAAAATATTCGGGGAATTCGCGAAGTTAAAACTTACGTTCAGGAAGAGCCGCAAACCGTAGAGTTTAAAAAATCTTCTGGTTTTATTTACAAGCTTTTCTCAACGGCCCAAAAAATTATGTCACTCAACGCGATGGTGGTCATGGCCGTATTGAATATTTCCAACTTGGCTATCTGCTGGTTCGGTGCTAAAGAAATTGTTGGCGGCAGTTTACAAGCCGGTCAATTAATTTCAATGTTTTCTTATTCAAACTCAGTTTTGAACAGTTTAAACATTTTGGCTATGATTTTTACTCAGCTGGTTGTTTCTGCGGCAAGTGGTCGGAGAATTGCTGACGTAATTAATGAAAAGCCATCAATTGAGAATCCGCGTAAACCATTAAAGCATGTTACTAATGGTGAAGTTATCTTTGACCATGTTAATTTTAAGTACAATCCGGATGATAAAAACCTTGCTTTGAACAATATCAATTTGAATATTAAGCCAGGTGAAACACTTGGAATTATTGGTAAAACGGGTTCATCTAAGTCGACGTTAGTAGCAATGATTCCGCGGCTGTACGACACTGATTCTGGTGCTGTCCGCGTTTCAGGTCATAACGTTAAGTCATATGATTTAAAGACTTTGCGTGATAATGTTGCCGTTGTTTTGCAAAACAATGTTTTATTTTCCGGTACAATCAAGGATAACTTGAAGTGGGGAAATGAACATGCAACAGATGAACAAATTCTAACTGCTGCCAAGATTGCACATGCCGATGACTTTATTCGTGAAATGCCTGATAAATACGACACAATGGTTGAGCAAGGCGGAAACAATGTTTCTGGTGGTCAGAAACAAAGAATTACGATTGCTCGTGCCTTACTAAAGAACCCAAAGATTTTGATTCTGGACGATTCAACTTCTGCGGTTGATACGCATACTGAACGGGAAATTCGTGAGTCTTTGGCAAAAGATATGCCGGAAACGACCAAAATTATCATTTCACAGAGAATTGTTTCAATTAAGGATGCTGATCGAATCGTTGTCATGGATGATGGTAAGATTCAGGATATTGGCACGCATGACGAGTTAATGGAGCGTAATGATCTCTACAGTTCAATTGCCAAGTTCCAAGAAGAGCAAAAGAAGTAGGTGATAAATTTGGATAAAGCAGCAGAAAATAAAAAAACAAGTATGAAGGGTCAGCGGACCACAACCTTGTACCGCTTGCTCAAATTAATTGCGAATACTAGCCCTTGGATGTTAATTACGTCAATCATTGCTATTGTATTGACGGCCGGTGCCAATGTTATTGGTTCGCTTTTTATCGAGCGTTTAATTAACGTTTATATCATTCCGTTGACTAAGCAAGCTCATCCTAATTTTGGTCCACTTTGGCAGGCAATTACGGTAATGTTTGGCTTTTATGCTATCGGCTTTATTTCAAACTACCTGTTTGCAATGCTGATGGCCGTTTTGGCACAAAAAGTACAATATCGCGTTCGTAACGAAATGTTCGAGCATATGGAAAAATTGCCGATTTCTTATTTTGATGAGAATGATTATGGGGATATTATGAGTCGTTATACCAACGATATCGATACCCTGATGCAGATGATTTCGCAATCAATTCCGCAATTTATGAACTCGATGCTCAACATTGTGTTTGTTTTAGCAGCGATGTTTAGTTTGAGCTGGCAGCTGACTATTTTTACCTTGATTATCTTTGCATTGTCAATTGGAATTGTGCGCTTTTTAACTACGCGTTCATCACACTACTTCCAAATGCAGCAAAAAGAATTGGGTCAAGTCAACGGTTACAACGAAGAAATGCTTAATGGGCTAAAGGTAATTAAGGTCTTTAGTCATGAGCCTGAAGTTGAAAAGGATTTTAACGTTTATAACAAGGCCTTAGAAGATGCAGCAGGTAAAGCTAATACTTACGCTACTGTCTTATTCCCAATTATGGGAAATGTTGGTAACTTGCTATACGTCTTAATTGCCGTTTTGGGTGGTGCTGTTGCGCTTAACCATATTGCTCCCTTGTCTTTGGGGGTAATCGGTGCCTTCTTGCAGCTATCTAAGCAGTTTGCTATGCCAATTGCGCAAATCTCGCAGCAATTAAACTCAATTGTTATGGCGTTAGCTGGTGCAAAAAGAATTTTCGACTTGGAAGATGAACCGGTTGAAATTGATGATGGCGATGTCACCATTTCGAAAAATAAAGATGTCAAAGGTTCATGGTACTGGAATGTTCCGCAAAAAGATGGTTCAGTCAAGAAAGTTACCGTTAAGGGTCACATTGTTTTTGACAAAGTAAACTTTGGTTACTCACCTAATAAGCAAATTTTGTACAACATTTCGCTTGATGCTAAGCCAGGCATGAAAGTTGCTTTAGTTGGTGAAACTGGTGCAGGTAAGACCACTATCTCCAACATGCTTAACCGTTTTTATGAAATTGGTTCAGGAACAATTACCTATGATGGCATTCCAATTAAACGGATCAAAAAAGATGACTTGCGACGGTCACTATCGATTGTTCTGCAGGAAACGCACATGTTTACCGGAACTATTATGGACAATATCCGCTTCGGTAACATGGAAGCCAGCGATGATGACGTCTACCAAGCAGCACACCTTTCACACGCAGATGAGTTCATTCATAATTTAGATGAGGGCTATAAGACTGTGATTGATGGTAATGGCGGCGATTTATCCCAAGGACAAATGCAGCTATTAAGTATCGCACGGGCAATGATTGCTGATGAACCGGTTATGATTTTGGATGAGGCAACTTCAAGCATTGATACTCAAACGGAGAAGTTGGTTCAAGCCGGAATGGATAACCTGTTAGCAGGGCGAACAAGTTTTGTCATTGCGCACCGTTTATCGACAATTGTTAACTCGGACTTGATTTTAGTTCTTGACCACGGTCATATTATTGAAGCTGGTAACCACGAAGAGCTTCTCAAGGAGAAGGGTTACTACTACGAACTCTACACTGGCAAGAAAGAAATTGAATAAAATAAAATAATAAGAATCCTAATATCTACAATAAGTTGTCAAAGATATTAGGATTTTTTGTTTGCTGATTTTTAAAGATAATTGCTGATATCAGTGCATTTAAAGCTTACGCGAGCAAGGTTAAAGAAGCTTAAGGTTAACAAAGTAAAATTAACTTTCTACTAAAAAAGTATCTAATCAGAGCACATTTTTAGATGAAAACATCAGTTTGTGTTATTGTAATAAAAGAATAAATTTACGTGAACGTGTTATTGCGGTTAAAGTGCTACCTAGCAATGATTTAGCCGTTAACTAGTGCAGTGCTGAGTAAAAAGGAAATTATCAATGAACCAAATTATACAAATCCTCAATGTTCGCCGGGGAGATTTATGGGTTGCCCTGTTGCAGCACTTACAAATATCGTTAGTATCATTGTTATTAGCAATGCTGATAGCAATGCCACTTGCCTTTTGGGCAACTAAGCATAAAAAGGCGGCTGAATTTTTATTACAGCTAACCAGTATCTTACAAACAATTCCGTCCTTAGCCCTTTTAGGTCTTTTGATTCCGTTAGTTGGGATTGGCACGGTTCCGGCAGTGATTGCCTTAGTTGTTTATGCCCTGTTGCCAATTTTTCAAAATACTTATGTTGGACTAACCGGCATTGATCCCGCACTTGAAGAAGCTGCCAATGCTTTTGGGATGTCTAGACTGCAAAAACTGACCAAGGTTGAATTGCCGCTTGCGATGCCAACAATTATTTCGGGAATTCGGACTGCGCTAGTTTTAATCATCGGTACAGCAACGATGGCTGCGTTAATTGGTGCAGGTGGATTAGGAAGTTTTATCCTACTTGGAATTGATCGCAATAACACTGCCTTAATCATTATCGGTGCTGTTTGTTCCGGCCTATTGGCAATCACTTTAAGTGCGCTAATCAAATGGCTTGAACATGCCTCAATTAGAACCACCCTCGGTGTTTTCGGCGTCTGCCTGCTTTTTTTGGTCGGTTCAGGTGTTTATCAAACAATCAATAGCCAGACGGAAACGGTGACGATTGCCGGTAAATTAGGTGCAGAACCAGAAATCTTAATTAATATGTACAAAGAATTAATTGAAGACGGTGATAAGCACGTCAAAGTAACCCTTAAGCCCAATTTTGGGAAGACAACTTTTTTGTTTAGTGCACTTAAAAATGACAAAATTGATATTTATCCGGAATTTACCGGAACAGTGCTGGAAACTTTAGCCAAAAAGCCGGTCACGACGACTAATTTAACCGAAAAGCAAACTTATCAGCAAGCGCGTGCAGTTCTTGCTAAGCAAGATAACCTTACCTTGCTTAAGCCAATGGCCTACGATAATACTTATGCGCTCGCGGTTAAAGCCAGTTTTATGAAAAAACACCAGCTAAAGACAATCAGTGATTTAGCAAACATTCAGAACCAGTTAAAGGGTGGCATGACCATGGAATTTATTGATCGTGGTGATGGCTTTAAGGGCATTAAAAAGCGTTACCGGATTAATTTCCCGGTTAAATCGATGGAGCCAGCACTGCGCTACCAGGCAATTGAGCAGGGAAAAGTTAATATTGTTGACGCATATTCCACTGATAGTGAACTGCGGCAATATCACTTAAATATTTTAAAAGATGATAAGCATAACTTCCCAATCTATCAGGGGGCACCACTCATGCGGTCTGATTTTGCTAAGCGGCACCCACAGATTGTAGCTAGTTTGAACAAACTGGCAGGCAGAATTACGGAAAAAGAAATGCAGGAAATGAATTATGAAGTGAACGTCAAAAATGCGGATCCAAGCCAAGTAGCCCATAAATATCTAGTGCGACATCATTTAATTAAGGAGAACTAGCCATGACAACAGCAATTAAATTTGAACACGTAAAAAAAGCCTTTGCTGATCAAGTGGTAGTTAATGATTTCAATTTAAACATTCAGCAAGGCGAGCTATTTGTTCTGGTAGGTAATTCTGGTAGTGGCAAAACGACTTCAATTAAAATGATTAACCGGTTGGAGGACCCCAGTTCCGGTAGGGTACTAGTTAATGATCGGCCCACCACTGATTATAATGTCCAAAAACTGCGGTGGAACATTGGGTACGTGCTGCAGCAAATTGCCCTTTTTCCTAATATGACTGTTGCTAAGAATATTGCTTTAATCCCTGAAATCAAGGGCGAAGTGAAGGGTAAGGAACAAGAGCAACGCGAAAAGGTACGCAATTTATTAAAGCAAGTCAACCTCGATCCAGATAACTACTATGATCGCTATCCGCGAGAACTATCTGGTGGTGAGCAGCAACGGATTGGAATCTTACGGGCAATTGCTTTTAAGCCGCCAATTGTGTTAATGGATGAGCCCTTTAGTGCCCTTGATCCATTGTCGCGGACTAATCTCCAAGATCTTGTTATTAAGCTTCACCGGGAGCTGCATAATACCATTGTTTTTGTTACACATGATATGAGTGAAGCACTTAAACTGGCTGACCGAATTGGTGTTATGAAAGATGGCAATTTATTACAAGTAGCTGAGCCGCAAGAAATTCTGCGTCATCCTGCTAACCAGTTTGTCCGCGAATTCTTCCAGGGAAGTCTTGGCAATGATTTATACGAAACGCCTGTGCGTCAAGCAATCCTGTTTAATGAACTTAAAGAGGAGCAAGGAGATAGTACTAAAGCGGCGCCTGTAATTAGTGTGGATGATAAATTAGCTAACTTGTTAGCTCTTTTAAGCGAACATCCAACAATTGCTGTTCAAAATTCAAATCAAGAAGTATTGGGCTATGTTGACCGGCAATGGATTATCAGGTATTTGAGTGGAATAAATGATTTTAACTAGTTAAGTTGGACCAAGTTGTCCAGCTTTTTTAATAAAAAGATAAGTTATGCTTGAATATTAGGTGATTATCAGATAATTGGCTAAAATAGATGGCAAAGAGTCTGCTACACTATAGTTAGCAAAAATAAAACGAAAAAATAATTTAGATAAATCTAACAAAAAGAAAATTAAAGAAGGGAATATGCCCGATGAAAATTTTAGTAGTTGATGACGATAAAGAAATCGTTGAATTATTAAGTATTTACCTTAAAAATGAAGGTTATACCCCTGTTGTAGCTTATAGTGGCAAAGAAGCTATTACTAAGCTCACTACTACTCCTGATATTGCTCTAATGATTTTAGACGTAATGATGCCTAGCATGAGTGGAATTGATGTAATTAAGGAAGTTCGGAAAGACTCAGATATTCCGATTATTATTGTTTCCGCTAAGACCGGCGACATGGATAAAATCCAGGGACTAATTACGGGTGCCGATGATTATGTTTCCAAGCCATTTAATCCGTTAGAGGTAATGGCCCGTGTCCGTTCACTGTTACGTCGTAGTCAAAAGCAGGTTAAAGATGATGAACCTGATGTTCTTGAAATTGGGCCGCTCATTATTAACCGTGATTCACATGAGGTAAAAACGATTGACGGTAAAGATATTCAGTTGACGGCACTGGAATTTGGAATTTTATATTTACTTGCCAGTCACCCTAACCGGGTATTTTCAGCCGATGAAATATTTGAACGTGTTTGGCAGCAAGAATCCATTGTTTCTGCCAAAACGGTCATGGTTCACGTTTCGCACTTGCGTGACAAGATTCAAAAAGCAACTGGTGGCGAAGATGTCATCCAAACTGTTTGGGGCGTAGGCTATAAGGTTGAGGCTTAGCTAAATGAAAAAAGAACGTGTCAAGTTAACAGCCGCGGAAAAAAGTGAACTTTTCGCTGAGGGCGTAATTACGGTTGTATTATTATTGCTGCTCAATTTATCAATCGTTATTTTAATCAATCTGACCATTCTGCAAAATAAAAACTTGGTAAACGGTATTTATTTTTTAAAGAAAACAATTACTTTTGCTGGCGGACGGCATCTCTGGTCTTGGCAAAACACCTTTTTGGTAATTATGGGTATTGGGGATTTAATTGTCCTTTATTGGCGACTCATCAGGCGTTATCACCAGATGCAGCTGCGTCACGTTATTTCAGAACTGCATTATATTGCTCAGGGTCATTTTGATCACACCATTTCTTTTAAAGTGAAAACAGACCTGCAAAAAGTTATCGACTCGATTAATTCGCTAGTTGATAGTACGGTAACTGCTATTAATGAAGAAAGAACGATTGAAAAGTCCAAAGATGAATTAATTAGTAATGTTTCTCATGATATTAGAACGCCGCTAACCTCAATTATTGGCTATTTGGGCTTATTGAAATCAGGGGTCTCAGATCCTGAAGACCAGCAAAGATACCTCAATATTGCGTACATGAAAGCCGAGCAAATGAAATCACTTGCTCATGACCTGCTTGAATATACGACACTTAAGTCAACTAGTACTAAGCTTAGTTTGTCTTCTTTACACATCTTTTCGATGCTAGAACAAGTTGCTGCTGGCTTTGAATTTGAAGCGGATGAAAAGGGAATTATTTTTAATATTGAAACAAGACCTAAGGACCTAACGATTCAAGCCGACCCAGAAAAGCTTGTTAGAGTCTATAATAACTTGATTTCTAATGCTTTAAAATATGGTACTGGGGCAACGCAAATTAACTTGATAGCTAATTTAGTCAATAACAATGAAGTTGAACTGCGGGTAGAAAATAACGGCGCACGCATTCCCGAAGAATCATTAAAAAAGATTTTTGAGCGTTTTTACCGGATGGAGACTTCCCGAAATACTAAAACTGGCGGAACTGGGCTCGGGCTCTCGATTACTAAGAGTATTGTCGACTTGCATCATGGCAAAATTCACTGCGAATCAGATGATAATTGGACACGTTTTATCATTTGTTTGCCATTAGATCCAAAGAATGCAAAAACTCACGCCTAGCTGTGATATAATTTTGACTAGATAACTAATAGAGGGGTATAGCATGAGTATTTCTTTAAATACCTGTATTTTAATTTTAAAAGAACATCACCTGCTTAAGTCTAGTGCAGTTCAAGATACGGTGATTACGCGGATGGAATATGTTTCCTATGATTCACGTGATATCCAAACTAATACCTTGTTCTTCTGTAAAGGAGCAGGTTTTCGACCAACTTATTTATCAATGGCAAAAGATAACGGTGCTAATTGTTATGTTGCTGAACAGCCTTATCCGGAAGGAAAAGGGATGCACGCCTTGATTGTACGTGATGTTGCCAAAGCAATGGCCTTGTTATCGGCAGCATTCTTCCGGTTTCCACAGGATGATTTATACGTAATTGCCATTACTGGAACTAAGGGTAAGACAACGACGGCATACTTTTTAAAGGGGATGCTTGACCAAGTTAATGGCGGCAGAACGGCATTAATTTCTTCCGTTAATAATGTTGTGGGGCAAAAACCAGAAGATACGTTCAAGTCTAGCCTGACCACACCAGAATCACTTGATTTGTTCCGTGATATGCGTAATGCAGTCGATAATGGCATGACTCATTTAGTAATGGAAGTTTCAAGTCAAGCTTATAAACGTAACCGGGTATTTGGCCTAACTTATGATCTCGGGTTCTTCTTGAATATTTCCCCAGATCATATTGGTCCAAACGAGCATCCTAATTTTGCGGATTACTTACACTGCAAGCTGCAGTTATTGGTTAATGCACGTAAGTGTATAATTAATGCACAAACTGCGCACTTTAACGAGGTTTATGCGGCAGCTACCACTACGACTGATCCTGACAGCATTTATTTATTTGCTGATGAGAAGTTTGAAAATCCTGCTTTACCGCAAATAATTGATTTCCGGTATTCTTCTGAAGAACTTGATATGGCACGGACTAAGTTCAAAGTTTCATGTATCAGTGACCAAGCTAAAAAGCTAAAAATTGCGGGTGATTACGAGCTAAAGATGTTGGGTGATTTTAATGAGTCCAACGGAACAGCTGCTGTGATTGGTGCAGGCTTAGCTGGAATGGAACATGATGCTGCTGCTAGGGGCATTCGCGATGTTAGTGTTCCCGGAAGAATGCAGACAGAAGTAACTAAGGACCATGGTGTAGTAGTAGTTGATTATGCGCACAATGAAGCCTCAATGATGGCACTGATGGGCTTCATGCAACGTGAATTTGATAATCCAAAAATCATTGTGGTTGTCGGTGCACCTGGAGATAAAGGCGTTTCTCGCCGTCCTGGCTTTAGTAAGAGCTTGAATGCATACGCCGACAAGGCCTTCTTGACTACTGATGATCCCGGCTTTGAGGATCCACTAGAAATTTGCCAGGAAATCGATGCTGGTATCGATCATTCAAAAGTGGACGTAACAATTGAACTTGACCGGCAAAAGGCCATTCACGATGCAATCAGCATGGCGAAAAAAGGTGATGTTGTCTTAGTCTGTGGCAAGGGCGAAGATGGCTTCCAGAAAGTACGTGGTATTAATACCCCTTATCCTTCAGATATTACTGTTGCTCAGCAAATAATTAACGAGTTAGAAGGACAAGACGAGCACTTTAATTAGTGAGAAAAGCAGAACATATGAAAAACTTTTTTACCATTCTTGGCGGAATGGGAACGATTGCGACGGAGAGCCTAGCTCGCCAATTAAATCACCGAATTAAGATTACTAAGGATCAGGACTACTTAAATTACGTTTTGGTCAATGATGCTCAAATTCCTGATAGAACAGCATATATAAAAGATCATTCGCAACCTAATTTCTTTCTTAATTTGCGTGAAGATGTTTTACAGCAAGCGCAACTTAAGCCAGATTTCTTTATTATGCCGTGTAACACGGCACACTATTTTTATGATGACTTGGCAGCGCTGACCGATGTTCCTTTCTTGCATATGATGCGGATTGCTGTTCACCGGTTTGTGCAAGATTACCCGGACGAAACAAAAATTGGTTTAATTGCGACTGAAGGATCAATTTATGATCATCTTTATGTTGATGAATTAGCCAAGGTAGGGCGAAAAGCTGAATTAGGCGGCCCAGAAATTCAGCCGTTAGTAACTGAATTAATCTACGATAACATCAAGCAAAAAGGTGTTGTTGATGCTGAGTTGTATCACCGCATATTGCGTAAAATGCATGATGAGTATGGCTGCGAGGTTATTTTGCTGGGTTGTACCGAGTTATCTTTGGCACAAGAAAAAGCGCCAGGCCACCCGTATAATATAATTGATCCCCAGTCAATTATTGCGGATGTGGCAATTGAATTGGAATTAAAAATTCGTGCGGGAATGGCTCCTACAGAAGCTGTAAAAAAATATTTATACTAAATTGCTTTTTCATTATTGCTTGTTAGATTAACAATAATAATTAAATAAAGAAGACTAAAAACCCCGAAGTTAGAACAACTTCGAGGTTTTTATTATGGCTAAATTATCTAAGCAAGATAAAATTGAAATTTTCAATCTTTGGCGTATTCAAACGGGCAATACTCTACGGCTTTAAAACCCAATTTAAGAATCTAAACGAATACATCAGTTACTATAACAAGCAAAAAATCAAAGCAAAACTAAAAGGACTAAGTCCGACTAAATAGCGGAAGTTAGTCCTTAGTTGAAATTTATTATACTGACCTAAATTTGTGGTTCACACATGTTTAAGCATAGACTCTTTTTAATTTACATTTAGTCGAACTAAAGGTTTGTACTTACTATAAAAGTAACACCATTAGGATCATAACTATTGTAGTAGGTTGTTGCCAAACCGATACCAATGGTTTTAAGTGAAGTACTCTTTAGATCATCTCTGTGAGCAAAATTTGCCTGAGCATCTTCGTAAACAAATTGCTGAAATGCTTCTTGTGCCATTTTCTGGGGAGTATTATAAGTAACAAGAGTTTCTAGCTCTCCATATTTTGCACCTGCGTGCATGTCAGATTCTTTATATTTATCATAATGCTGAGCATCTTGAACAGCTCTTGAGACATCATAATCATATCGACTGGTAATATACGTTATTTTAGTGATAACTCCTTGGCTTGCCCGCCAGTCATTGACAAGTTTTTCAAAGCACCTTGCAGTTTCTTCGATAGTGTTTCGGTCTAGAGCTGTCCCGCTCGGAAGATTGCTTTTCATCTGTTTTTCAGAGCTAATACTGGTATTATCAACTTCAATACTAGTATTATCATTTGGATCGTCCCAGTTGGCCGAAGTTGGGACTTCTTTATCTTCTTTTACCTTTGATTTTTGTGTATCACTTGATTTTACCCAGTTTTGATACTTAATGCGATACCACGTATTCCCATTATTGTCTTTATAAGTTTGATAGACATTTTGTTTTCCCATCAGTGTATAAAGTGAATGTTTACCATTAGGCTTTGTATAAAATTCAGCGTCATCTTTCAAATATACCGTAAATAAAACTGGATCCTTATCTTCTTTAGGAGGAATCACAGTATTAACTTTCTTGATATAGCGACCCTTTCCAATTTTGTAAAATGCTTTTCCTTTAATTGATCTTTTGCCGAAAGTCTTAAGGTATGTTCCTCTTTTTAGCGAAGCTTTTCCCTTTCTCTTTCCGGTGGAAGAGTACACATAAGAATTGTGTCTTAATTGCACTCTGGGAGAAGAGGCAGCCGAAACAGAACTCGGATTTTGTTGTAATGTTACAAGACCTAAACCAATTAAAAGACCTGATGAAATCTTAGTAATAGATTTCTTATTTATCATAAAGTTCTCCTTGTTCAAATTAGAATAAATAGTTTATATTCTCTATTTTAGACAATAAAAATCTAGAAGTCAGAAAAATAATGGGCTTTTCAGAAAAAAGTTGAATTTTTGGAAAAATGGAACAGAAGAACATCATTTCCAGGGTCTTGGTCTGTTTATACTATAGCAGCTGAATGCATCAATTTTTGAGCCACAAAATGGAAAAATAGTAACTTCAATCACTGATAGTTATGGTAAAGATAGTGGCAAAGAAATTGCGACCTACAGGAATCTAACGGGAGAAAGTAGGTTACCAATTGAATAGTAATTTTAAGACCAAGATCTTTAACGCAAAAGATTTAATGCCGTTTAATTAAGGTTTCTAACTTTTTATCTAATACCTTACTAATTTAATGCGATGAAAATAATAACTTAAGTATGACAACTGACGGGGTGGCTATGAAGGTACCACGAAAGTTTTTATTTAAAAATCTTAAAAGCAAAACTTACTTAATAATATGGTATATACTTGATGTATATTGAGAATAAAAAAGTATAATTTAAGAAGAATCAATATTTACTTAAATGGTTTTTGCAGGAAGTGGTTAGATGAGAAAAAATAAAAACTTGAATAACGGTGAAGACACAATTGATGTATTAGAAACCGTAGGCTTGATCCTGACGGTTGGACAAGTGATTGTCACGGTACTTAATTTTCTTCGTCGATTCAAAAAACAATAAATATTAACCAGTAGAACTAAAGACTAAATTAGACTATTAATTGTTGCTTGACAGTTAATAGTCTTTTTTTAGCGAAACCAAAGTGTCAAATAATCATAAAAGTTTAATTTTGCCTTAAAAAAGCGTTGACATTTATTCATTATGATAGTACTGTATTAGATAAGTAATACAGCTAAACTTTTAGGAGGGAATATCATGCTTTACCTGTTATACGTCTTAATCGGATTGTTAATAATTATTTTGACTGATTTACTTGTGACGGCTTGTATGACACTAAATGACATTTACCGTTATCGTCATGAAGATAGGTTAGAATTTATCACTGCTTTTAAAAAATATTTTAGTAAAAACAATAATCTCCCTCTTAAAGCTTCAGATTGGAAACTTAAGCGGGAATAATTGTAGCTAGCTTTTCAATTCTTTTTGCTGGGTCTATTGACGCAATCAAATTAGTATATTATTCTGTAACTAATTGAATACGGTTTCTTCGGGGCAGGGCGAAATTCCCTACCGACGGTGACAACCAGTGAGGTTGAAGTCCGTGACCCGCGTACGCGCGGTGGAACTAGTGCAAGTCTAGTACCGACAGTTAAAGTCTGGATGGGAGAAGAACAAATTAAGCTAATTTAATCTTAGCGTTGTTTTTAAACTTCGCTGAAATCTTATTTAATTAGAAAATATTAGTGCCTCGTTGATTCTGAAAATCAACGAGGTTTTTTTGTGCTTAGGAAGTGAATTTTTTGCAGGATACAGACTATATGGAAATAGCAAGCAAAGAGGCCGTTAAGGCACTGGGAATGACATGGACTAATCCTTTAGTTGGTGCGGTTATTGTTAAAAACGGCCAGGTCTTAGCTTCCGGCTATCATCATCAGTTTGGACAAGAGCATGCGGAAGTTAACGCACTTAATCAGCTAGATGATATCAAACAAGCTCAAGGTGCAACACTTTACGTGACACTGGAGCCGTGCAGTCATTACGGTAAGCAGCCGCCTTGCTGCCAAAAAGTAGCTGAGGCCGGAATTAAAGAAGTGATTATCGGGCAAATTGATCCCCACGGAATTGTGGCTGGTAAAGGAATTAAGTATTTAAATGAGCACGGCGTTAAAACTAAGGTGCTAGGGGGAACAGAGAAATTAAACGAAGCATATAACTTCTTTTATCAGTATCACCGACCACTCGTAACCTTGAAATATGCGATGTCACTTGACGGGAAGCTTAATGGTGCAGAAAAAGCGCGCACGCTTCTGACTGGCCCTAAAGCTCAGTACGATGTGCAAAAGCTGCGCTTGCACCAGCAGGCGATTTTAATTGGAGCGAACACATTGCGAATTGATAATCCGCAATTAACGGTACGAATACAGGCTTTACCACAGCCGCCCATTCGAATCATTTTAACGCATGATGCAAATCAACTTGATTTAACGCAGAATCTGTTTAAATTACCTGGCCCAATTTGGCTACTTAGTCAGACCGAGTTAAAGGGCAAGGCCCGGGACAATGTGCATTGCTTTGTCGCTCACAAGTGGACACCCCAAAAAATTGGTGAGCTTTTAGCTGAACGTGAGATTCAGTCGCTATTAGTTGAGGGTGGCAGCAATCTGTTAGCTGAGTTTTTGGCAGCCGGATTAGCCGATCAAATAGTTGCTTATATTGCTCCAATAGTATTGGGCGGAACCGCTCTGCCTGTAGCCGTGGGTGCAGCACTCGCACAAAAATTGAAGTACCAATTAATAGCTGTCCAAGAGCTGGGACAAGATATTCGGATTACGGCAAGGAGAAAATAAATGTTTACAGGAATAATTCAGGCAACTGGTAAAATCACTCGGTTAGAAATTACCGAAAAACACGCTAAGTTAAGCATTTCGGCCGCTGAAATTGCGAAACAAAACTTGCCACTTGGCGCTAGTGTTGCGGTTAATGGAATTTGCTTAACCGTGACTTCTTGGCAAAATAATGAGTTTACGGTTGATGTAATGCCGGAAACGATGAAACGGACTAACTTAGGTAAGCTGACTAACGGCAGCTTAGTTAACTTGGAGCCATCGCTCTCCTTGAACGGCAAGCTTGATGGTCACCTTGTGGCTGGTCATGTTGATACTACGGCAGAAATTATTAGTAGAAGTGAAAATGAAAATGCAATTGAATTACGTTTTAAGGTACCGCATAAATATGATCCTTATTTAGTTGAAAAAGGCTCGGTGGCAATTGATGGTATCAGCTTAACGGTGACGATGGCACAAAATGACGAATTTGGCGTAAGTCTGATTCCTTATACCATTGCTAATACCACCTTGGCGCATTATCACGTTCATGATCAGGTTAATCTTGAAATGGATATGATTGGACGTTATGCGGTAAAGCAAATTCAGGCATGGAAAAAAGAATTTTAATGGAGCAAAAAATGGACGAACAATTAGAACAAAAAATGAAGAAAATTTTACGGCACATGTTAAATGGCGGATTAGTAATCGTTGCCGATTCCCCTCAGCGTGAATCTGAGGGAGATATGATTGGCTTAGCCGAAAAAGTAACTCCCGAAGCAGTCAATATGATGATTAGCAAAGCTCGGGGACTTTTATGTGTGCCGATGAGCAAAGCATTTGCGGATAGACTTCAACTTGAACCGATAGAAACAGGGTCAAATGATACTTTTGGCACGGCATTTACCTTGAGTGTTGACTCAACAGAAACTACTACTGGAATTTCTGCTTTTGACCGGGCAAAAACAATCAAGAAGTTGGCTAATCCTGATAGTCAATGGGATGATTTCTACCATCCTGGTCATGTATTTCCGCTTGTAGCTAAAGAAGGCGGAGTTCTAGAGCGAACTGGCCATACAGAGGCAGCTTTAGACTTAGCACGCTTAGCTGGTGTGGCCCCAGTTGGTTTTATCTGTGAATGTATTAAAAAAGATGGTCATATGGCGCGGCGAAAGGATTTAAAGGCCTTAGCAGAAGGCTTGGGAATACCATATTTAACCATTGAAGAATTGATTGAGTACCGTAAACACCATGAAGCAAAAGAGCTAGATATCGAATCTTTTACTAAAGTTGACTTCCCGACGAAATATGGTCACTTTCAGCTTGAGGGTTTTAAAGACAGCGAACACCCAGACAAGGAGCCAACTTTACTTATTAGCAAGGGTGATATTAAGCAAGGAAGCCCGCTGCTGCTGCGGCTTCACAGTGAATGCTTGACTGGTGATGTATTTGGCTCAAAAAGGTGTGATTGTGGCGCTCAATTAGCTGAGGCCTTAACTAAAATAGAGCAAAACGGTTCAGGTGCGGTATTGTATTTGCGGCAAGAAGGCCGGGGGATTGGGCTTACCAACAAATTGCGTGCTTATCAATTGCAGGACCAAGGAATGGATACGGTCCAGGCAAATCAGCATTTGGGCTTGCCCGTAGATGCTCGCCGATACGACATTGCTGCCGAAATTTTGCGCCAAAAAGGAGTAAATGAAGTTGAATTAATGACAAATAATCCTGATAAGGTCGAGCAATTGGAAAATTATGGGATAAAAGTTACTAAGCGCATTCCTGTCGAAGTTGGAATGACCGCAGAAAACAGGGATTACTTGAAAACTAAGAAACATGCGATGAACCATTTATTAAGTGAGGTTGATTAAAATGAAGGAAATTACGGGAAATATTGCGGCTGGTCAAAATAAAAAAATTGGTATTGTTGTTGCGCAATTTAATGGCGTTGTGACTGATCGCTTACTTGAAGGGGCTATCGGTCAATTACATAAGTCAGGTGTTAAGGACGATAATATCGTAGTTGTCCATGTTCCAGGTGCCTTTGAAATTGCCCGGACAGTTAACTGTTTAGCAAAAAGTGGCAAAGTTGACGGCATTATTGCTTTAGGTGCAGTTATTCGTGGAGCAACTGCTCACTTTACCTATGTTTGTGAGGGAACAACTGCGCAGCTTGCCGCAGCCACTGCTAATGGTAAAGTTCCTGTCATGTTTGGTGTTTTGATGACTGATACGGTTGAACAAGCCACCGATCGTGCTGGTGGAAAAGCCGGTAATAAGGGGGCGGAATGTGCAACTGATGTTTTAGAAGTACTGAACTTAGAAGAACAGATTAACCAGATTTAACCAAAATACATTACTACTTAATTTGCGCCATTAAAATAGGCCATTTCTCCAGAACGAGAAATGACCTATTTTTACTTGCTTTTTAATTTGGCAATCTGTCCAGCCAAATTATCTTTAAAAATAAAAGATCCGACAACTGCAATATCTAAGCCAGCTTTTGTCAGTTTAACAATATTGTGATCATCAATACTGCCATCTGCTTTGATTTGGTAATGATAATTATTTTGCCGTCTTAATTCGTCTAACAGCTTTACTTTTTCGATTGTTGAGTCAATAAAGTTTGCACCGCTTGTTCCCGGATCAACCGACATAACCATTACTTGGTCTACTAATCTAAGGACAGGGATGATTGCTGAAACAGGTGTCCCGGGATTGATAATCACCTCGCATTTTTGACCCAATTTTTTAATTAAAGTTAAAATGCGGTGAATGTGCGGTGTTGATTCAACATGAATACCAATTATTTCCGTTGTTGGGAAAATATATTGCTCAATTAAAGTTTCAGGCTTTTCGACCATCATATGAATATCTAATGAAATTTGGCAGTTTTGACTAATTTCTTGTACAAGTTTTTGACCAAAATCAATTTCAGGTACAAAATGACCGTCCATTACATCAATATGAAGAAAATCAGCGCGGGCACTAGCAAGGCTCTTCAGGGTTTTGTCTAAATTCAATTTCGGTCCGCTGTGTAGTGAAACAGCTATTTGACACATCATACATCACTCCTTTACTACAACTTTTAAACCAATATGATGTCTAAACCAAAATAAAATTTGCCTAGTTAAGGTGAAATAAGTGGCACCCGTATTTTCCCCTTAACGTGCAAATCTTGTTTTTATTCTTTTTGTGATAGCGCTTAATATTTGAAGATAGAAAGGCGGATGAGGAATGTTCTTTGATCAAAAAATTATTAAGCTGCAAGCTGATGTGCAAAGCAGCACGGAAATAATCACACTGCTTGCCCAGATGCTAAAGCAAAAAACAATCGTTAAGGATAACTATTTAACTCATGTTTTGGCTAGGGAAAAGAATTTTCCAACGGGTTTACAACTTGAAAATGGAATTGGAGTTGCTATTCCCCATACTGATTCTGAATATGTTAATACATCTCAAATAGCGGTAGCGACTCTAAAAAAGCCGGTTGTCTTCAAAAGCATGGTTAACAAGGCAGTTGACGTAGAGGTTAGTTTGGTGTTCATGATTGCGATGAGTAAGCCGCATGAACAAGCCCAGCTTTTAAGTAATCTAATGACTTTTTGCCAGAATAAGCAAGCAATTGCCGAGTTATTGGCTGAAAGAAATCCCCAAAATGTAGAGCAAATTTTAAATAAGTATGATTTGAAATAGAAGGAGTGAAGAAAATGTTTGTACAGGCAATCCACTGGTTCCTAAATTTAGGTTCAACAGTTGGTATCCCAATTATTATTATCATTTTGGGCCTAATTGTAGGCCTAAAGCCAGCCAAGGCGTTAATTTCGGGATTAACTTTGAGTGCCGGCTTTATTGGGATGAATATGGTGGTAAATATGATGGCCACCGATTTACAACCAGCAATCAAGTTGATGGTGACGCGTTACCATTTATCTCTAAGTATCATGGATGTTGGCTGTGGTGTTGGTGGTCCCCTTGCTTTTTCAAGTTCACTTGGGGTTTTAGCAATTCCGTTAACCATCTTAATTAACTTGATCCTAGTTTGGGTTGGTTTAACTAGAACCTTAAACGTTGATATCTGGAATTTATGGCAACCAACATTTATTGGTTTGCTCGTCTGGGCGGTAACCGGGAATTATGTATATGGCATTATTGCTTTAGGCGGTGGCTTCTTACTTGAATTGCTTTTAGCAGATTTGATGCAGCCGATCACGGAAAAATTTTTCAACTTACCGGGTATTGCAGTAACTCACACGATGGCACTTTCAGCTACTATTCTAGTGGTTCCTTTAAATTGGCTATTTGATAAAATTCCAGGTTTCAATAAGCTCGATGCTAGTCCTGAAAAAATTCAAAAGCGTTTTGGCGTTTTGGGCGATCCCCTTGTTATTGGCTTTATCGTAGGTGTAGGTATTGGCCTATTAGCAGGATTCGATTTTGCCGGTATTTTACAACTGGGAGTTGAAATGGGTGCAACTCTTAAGATTATGCCAAAAATGATTTCCATGTTTATGGAAAGTCTGACCCCAATTTCTTCAGCTACACAAGAATTTACTAAAAAGCACTTGCGGGGCAAGAAAGTCAATATCGGAATGGATGCAGCTTTGACTGTCGGACATCCAGCTGTCATAGCAACTAGTGTTTTAATGATTCCTATCTCGTTATTTTTAGCAAGCATTTTACCAGGTAATAAAGTTTTGCCTTTAGGGGATTTAACACTTTATGTTTATGTTTTCACACTATTAGTTGGTGCATTTAAAGGCAATATTATTAGAAGTTTAATTGGTGCCACAATTTACTCAATTCCAATGCTCTATCTGTCAACTTGGCTTTCGCCGCTTGTTATGAAGAGCTTTAAGTTAGCTAACTACAGCATTAATACTAAAGGAGCATTTTCATTTGAGCTTTCTGGTTTGTGGACCAATGCAGCGTTTGTATGGATGGCTCAGAATATGGGCTTAATCGGACTAGTTATTTTAATCGTTGTTTTATTAGGATTGCTTTTTTACTTAAATGTAGTAAAGAAATTTAATGTTAATGAATAATAGGAAAGGTGAATAATAATGAAAAAAATGCTAATTATGTGTGGCGCAGGCCATGCTACATCAACAATCGTTCATGCAAAGGTAAATGATTGGCTAAAGGAAAATAATTTTGCCAATGACGTTGAAATCAAGCAGTCTGCAGTTAGTCAAGAAGTCGATAATATTCAAAATGGTCTTTATGACATTGTTATATCGACGACGATTGTTCCGGATGCTATTAAAGACCGAGTAATCAACGGAGTAGCCCTGTTAACAGGAATTGGAACAGAGCAGGTTTGGGATCAAGTAAAGGCAGCGCTTGAATCATGACATTTTACTATCAAGAAATTCAATTGGAAACCGTCTCGGGCAGGCCATCTTATCACATGATTACGGATGAGGTTAAACAAATTGTGGCTAATAGCCAAGTTCAAAATGGTCTTTGCTTGGTTCAAACTGTACATACTACTTGTTCAATTTATTTTGATGAGTACATGCATGACCGCAACTATTATGATGACGATTTTCTTCAAGTGGATCTTAATCATGTTTTAGAAAAAATTGTTCCCCGCCAAACCACGGAAAATTATCCTTATCTGAGTCCTGGTCCCAAGCACATCGCTTATGGTATGAAAAAGACGGACCCAAATTATCCAGCAGTTAAATGGACAATGTTAAATACTGATGGGCACTTAAGAGCAGATTTGTTGGGCTCAAGCATTTGTTTAGGGGTTCGGCAAAATGAGCTATTGCTGGGAGCAGTTGGTCAAATTTTCTTCGTTGATTTTGATCAGACAAGAGAACGTCAACGAAAGATTGAAGTTATTGTTTTAGGAGAACAAAATGAATAGTTATTCGGAATTGTTCCAAATTGAAGGTGAAGAAATAAGTGCCCTAGGGCAAAGTATTGCCCCAGATGAGATTACTCATCTGGTAACGATTTTAAAAAAGAATACTCATAATGTTTTTCTCACTGGTTGTGGCACCTCGGCAATGGCAGCCAGAAAAATTACTCATACACTGAATGTAGTTGGTCTAGCTGCTTTTTATTTAAATCCTTCGGATGCGGTTCATGGCGGCTTAGGACAAGTTAAGCAAAATGATGTGGTTATTTTTATCTCAAAGGGTGGCTCAACTAAAGAACTGACCAGCTTTGTTGCTAATATTGAATTTAAAAAGGCCAAAATTATTACTATTACGGAAAATCTTGATTCAGTTTTAGCTCAAAAAGCGGACTTGGCTGTCCAAATTAAGGTTAAACGCGAACTAGACAAATTTAATTTGTTAGCTACTACCAGTACTTTGGCTGTTATCTCTTTGTTTGATGTAATTGCTGTTTTGTTGATGCAAGAACAACATTTTTCTAAAAATGACTTTTTATTAAATCATCCTGCTGGCAAAGTCGGTAAGCAGCTAGCAAAAGAGGTTAAAAATGATTAAAGAGTTTGCTCAAATTTGTACAGAATTAACTACTATTAATTATGATTTATCAGAGCAGAAAGCACGAAAAATTCTACAACTAATCTTTTCTGCTAAGAGAGTTTTCCTGTCAGGAGAGGGTCGAAGCGGTCTGATGATTCGCGCACTCGCTAACCGCTTGACGCAAGCGGGGTTACAAGTTCACGTAGTTAGTGAGATTACCTGTCCGGCAATTAATGCTGAAGATTTGCTAATATTGAATTCTGCTAGTGGCACGTCCACCTTTTTACTCGGACAGGCTAAAAGCGCTAAGCATGTGGGAGCGACGATTTTGACTTTTACAGCTAAAAGGACTGCTCCTTTAAGTCAAACAAGTGATGAAGTTATTGTCATTGAGGCGCAAACAAAGGACACTAACCAGAATTCTGTCCAGCCAATGGGAAGTTTATATGAACAAGCCTCATTACTGCTTTTCGATAGCTTAATTTTAAAGGCATTGCATGCTAATTTGATTACAACTAGGCAATTACGGGATACACACTCTAATTTAGAGTAATTAAGGAGACTAAAACATGAGCGACAACAGAGATTTACTTGATTTTTTAAGGCAAAATAATGAATCTTGGATCACTGCTAAAACTCTTGCGATGAAATTGGCCGTGTCTGAGCGAACGGTAAAAAGCAAAATAGCTCAATTGCGTAAAAATAATATTGAAATTGAGAGTGGACCTAAAGGATATAGAATAAAAGGCAACTTTGATACTCCGGAAATAAGCGAATATTTACCTGATAATGCGGGCCAGAGGAGTTCGTGGTTAATTCGTAAACTAATCAAAGCTAAAAAGCCACTCAATATTTATGATCTATCTGGTCAACTTTACATCAATGAAGTTGAGTTACGTAAAGAACTAAAAAAGCTAACGAGTGAATTCAGTAATTTTGACTTAAGATTGATTCGCGAAGGCGATTTTTACCATGTTGATGGTGAAGAGGAAAATAAGCGTAAGCTTCTTTCGTCAATGATCTATCACGAATTAAACGGTACCTTGCTTAATGAAAAGGCTATTCAAAAGTATTTTCCTGAAGTCGATGTTAAAACAGTGGCGGATATCTTGCGGCAAAGTGCTAAAGTCGCTGATATTAAATTTGATTCCTTTAATTTCAGTAATCTTCTCTTACACCTAGTAATTATGTTAGATCGTTCCGATAAGATTGCATTTGTAGCAGAAAAAAATCAAATCTCTAATCCAGTAGTTAAGTCAATTGTTACTAAGCTTAATCAAAGAACAAACTATCATTTATCAGATGAAGATATTAAGCAATTAACGAAAATGATCCAGCTATTATCAGATATTCACTCTGCTGATTTACCACAAGATTCGCAGCTTAATAATTTATTTAAAAGAATCGTAGCATTTGTCCGTAAAACTTATAATCTTGATCTTGATGAAGAACTTTTCAAAAACCGCTTTTTGCCACATTTGTTACGTTTAATTGCCCGTTTTAAAAATAATAATACGGTACATAATCCATTAGCTGAAAATATCAAAAATTCTTCGCCGACAATTTATGAATGTGCGACTCTGATTGCCTATGAAATAAAAAAGGAATTAGGAATTGCCGTTAGTGAAGAAGAAATTGCTTTTATTGCCCTTCATGTCGGTAATATCGTAACGGAACAAATTAGGAATGAAAACAAAGTGATTTGTCAATTGCTGATACCTGAATATCACAATAATGCACAAAATGCAGTTTCGCTACTTGACCATAAATTTGGCAATGATTTGGTTATTTTAAATACTGTTAGTTCAGAAACCGATTTATTAGCGGAAACGCAGTTAGTAGTTGTCGTTGATTCAAAGCAAATTATCAAAAAGCATCAGTTTGTTCAAGTTTCTAGTTTCCTTTTACCAGGTGATATTAATAAGATTCAAAAGGCAATTAACCAAATTAAAGATGCCAATTCAGCGCATAAACTGCAGAAGGGGTTAGACAAATTTACGTCTGCTGCTAACTTTATTACTGAAAATCATACTCGGACAGCCCATGAAGTTATTCATTTTATAAGTGAGCGATTTTTACAAGAAAAAATTGTCGCCAAAGACTTTGAAGAACAGATTTGGGAAAGAGAGCGCCTTTCCAGCACGGCATTTGGTTCTGTAGCAATTCCTCATGCGATTAATTATCATGCTAGGCTGAGCCAATGGTTTATTTATATTAATGAAAAGGGTGTCGAATGGGGAAACCAGCGAGTTTATTTAATTATTATGCTTGCTTCAAGTCCAAAAGACGAAAAAAGGTTCCGGCAAGTTTTTGATGAACTTTCTGAAGTGATCATTAATGATAATAAAGTTGCCAAATTATCTAGGTGTAACAGTTATCAAGAATTTATCAAAGAAATTATCAAAATTGAATAAGCTGTTGGAAGTCTATTACCATTTGTTTAGGTAATAGGCTTTAATTTTGCTTGGTTGGCGAAAAACAAAAATTGTTTTTATAATTCTCGAATCTCGCTTAAACATAAAAGTTGCCCGTGACAGAATTCTTTAAAATTATACGGTTTGCTAATTTAAATAGTTTATAATTGCTTAGCAGACAATACTTTGTAAAACAAAAATGTAGTGGCTGAAATTTCTGCTTTAATTTAAAGCTGTCGGATGAATATTCTGTTAATAATTTAATAAATAAAAAATATTGATATTGAAAGCATTAATATGAAAAATACCTTTCTAAAATGGTGTATTTAGTTATATAATTGTAGAAGTATTTTGATTTAAGTGGGAGTGGGGAATGAAAAAGTTATTAGACACATTGTTAAAAATTGAATACGTACTAATATCATGGCTGATATCGTATTCAATATGCAATTTTATTGTTGTGGAAATCTATCGCATAGCATCATCGCATGTTCTGCAAGATACGGGCTATGGAATTTTGTATCTCGTAGTCCTCGTACTTTCATTAATTTTGAGCTTTTTTGTATACAAACTAGTTAATCTTATTTCTGATGGTGTAGTGAAACTATGGGATAAGGTGTTAGCTAAATATACCCTTATACAATCCCAAAATGATAGCAGTGCATTTTATTGTTTAGCTGTTTTGACTATTTTTGTTTTCACGTTGTGGTTTACCCAAATTCAACAAGCATTTTTGGGAATCAGAATGAGTATTGGCGAACTTTCAGTAATAATTGCTTTACTAGCTATAGCAATAACGTATTACGATGTAGTTAACCCTCATAGTAAATTCGAAATTTCAGAAATGAGTAAAACCAAGAATATTCTCGAATTAGGCCAAGAGCAGATGATTGGACTAAAAGGTTCCGGCGAACCGATTGTCAATGAAGCTAGTTTTTACATTTGGTGTACAAATACGAGCAGACATATTGGCAATATTAAGTATGTTGGCTGGTGCTATGCTCAACACGTTGATGAAGAAAATGATAGTTATAGTTTTGAAGATATTAAGCAGAGCCATGTTAAGCCAGGGATCGATTGGGATTTTGTTAAAGTAAATCCAGGTGAAATGACACCAAAAATCAAATTTTACCGTTCAATAAGTGGTGAAACAATCTCAGGTACAATCTATGTGATTTTCATGGATTCTGTTGGTCAAACATACAAAAAGAAAATCACTTTTTCATAAATTAGCGCTTTTATTAGCAATAAGAACAGGCATTTCAATAGATTTGAAATGCCTGTTTTTTGCATACACTTTTTAACTAAGGCACTTTTACTTCCACAATATCCTTTTTAAGTATTTCTAGAATCTTTTGTTGGAATTATTGAAAAGCTTGAAATTATTTTTTGTCTAGAAAACGTATAGCTATATACATATTCTTTGATGAAAGCGAATTCACAAAGACGGCTTTGTTATAGAATGAAAATTGAAAGGGGGAAAGTTGTAATGAATGAGAGGATCCAAGAAATTATTTCCCTTTTAATGGAAAAACCAGGAATAACAATTGTGGAGGTGATGCAGGAATTATCGTTAACAAGACGTCAGATTAATTATGCAGTAAGTTTAATCAATCAAGAATTAGAAGCCCATGGGTTAGCACCAATTTTAAGGCATGCTAATGGAACGTTCACTTTTTCAAACAAAGTCAAAGAATTACTTGTTAATGATAAGAAATTAAACGATTACTTTCCTAGTACGAATCGAGAAACAACGATTTTATTATATTTAATTATCAATGTGGATTATGTATCACTTGATGATCTAGCTGTTGTTGTTAGATGCAGTAAAACTACTATTCTTCGGAACCTAAGGGTTGCTGCTAAGGTTGCTGCGCGATACCAACTTGCGATCAAATATAACCGAAGCCGAGGTTACTTTTTGCAAGGCGATGAAACACAGATTCTAAGATTAGCAACAGCACTGGCTTTAAAGGAAAATGATACTGCAAATAATAGCTTATTGCGGAATGATATTTTTACTGAAGAGATTATCCATAATGCAACAGTTTTGATAACAAACTTTGAAAGAAAATTTCAAGTTTCGTTTTCGGATAAATACTTTGAGCATTTGAAGCTATTAATTCAGACTATTTTAGCTCGAGGAATGTCTACTAAAAAGAAGGGCGAATCAGATAAATTTATTGATCAAACTAATGAGTATAAATATTTGCGTAGACAAAAGATTATAGCCAAACTAACTGATTTCTATGTTGAATGGTTAGCCTTATCAATTTTATCCGCTAATATTTTTAATAAAGATAATTCAGAATATAGTCCCGATGAAATTGAATTATTTGGTTTTATTCATCAGATGGTTGAAGGATTTAAGCTGAAAGTTCTAGTGGATATTCCAAATCAATCAAGTTTTGAAAAAAGATTGTTAAATCATTTACGCCCAGCTTGCTATCGCGTTAAGTATAATTTACCAAATGTTGAATCTATGGACATAAGTGAAGATGAAGACCAAAAATTACTGTCTAGTATTATAAAAGATTTATTGCAACCAATCGAAGAATGGCTAGATACTAAGTTCTCAGAAAACGAGATCAAATTATTAACTTATTATTTTGGATACTTACTGATTGATAATGAAGGATCAAGGCAAAAAAATAGTACTAAATATACTGCAGTGGTGGTCTGCTCTAATGGAATAATAATGTCCAATATTTTAATCAAAATATTAATAAGCATTTTTCCAGAGATCAATTTTTTAGGAACCATGTCAGCCAGAGAATTTTCTGAATCTGACCAAAGATTTGATGTGGTTTTTTCAACCGTCTTGTTAAAAACAAAACTTAAAAATTACCTTGTCAAACCTAATATGGATAACTCAGAAAAACTTTCTTTACGATATCGAGTTTTAAAAGACTTGGGTCTTGACCAAATTGATCATAAAGCAAATGAACTATTACAGCTGGTCGGTAAATATACCAAAATCGAGGATGATAAAAAATTACGAACGGGTATTGTTAACATTCTTTTATCCAACTCAAATGAAACCATCAAAATTGACATTGAGTCACCAAAATCGCCAGATCTTTTGAGCTACATCAAGCTGAAATATATCCAGATAATAGAAGATCCAAATCCTGATTGGCAAGATGTCTTGTATCAAGCAATAGAACCACTGATTGTTGATCAAAAAGTCGAAGAAAAATATTATTTAGAACTCGTCAAACAAGTTTCAAGTAGATATAACTATAGCTTTTTAGGTGAGACAATGGCTATTCCACATGCGAGTCCAGAAAAAGGTATTTTAGACGATGGGATAGCAATTTTAATTTCGCAACATCCAATTAAGCTACCTTTCGGTAAGGAGGCTAGGATTCTAGCACCTGTGGCATTTTTTCATATGGACCGCTACCTCAAGGCTATTAATCAATTGGCTAACCTAGCAACAAATGATCAACAAATAGGCAAATTGCTAAATACTAGATCTGCAGATCAGGCATTTGAAATTATTAGAAAATACGTTAAAGAGGATAACTAATAATGGACCAAAGAAAATTTCCAGAATATACAATAATTCTGCGAAACTACACGCAAGTGCAAGCCAATGCAGTGCTTGAAGCCATTGTGGGCTTAGAAGCAGACTTTGCTGTTGAAGTAACAATGAATAGCCAAAATGCCACCAAAATAATAATGCAATTAAATCAAAAGTATGGTAGCCAAGTGAAAATTGGCGCAGGAACGGTTTTAAACCTTTCTAAAGAAAAGTCTGCCATTGCTGCAGGTGCCAAATTTATTTTGAGTGCCTGTGCAATGAGTAAAGAAATGATTAACTATGCTCAAAAAAATAAAGTTCTAGCCATCCCCGGAGTAATGACACCAACGGGTGTTTTTCAAATGATCAACTACGGTGCTGACATTGTCAAAATCTTTCCAGCAACAGTCGTTGGACCTAGCTTTTTTAAAGAAATTCAAGGGCCTCTAGGAGATTTAGACTTGATGGCGGTTGGAGGAGTATCAGAATATAACATTAAAAAGTTTAAAGATAATCGAGTTAAATATTTTGGTATTGGCTCAAATGCTTTTAACCAATCGGATATTGATAATTTGAATGTTAAAGGATTACAAAATTCACTTTTGAAACTGGTGAAATGAGCATAATTTGGTGAAATATATTGGAAAAGATAATTTTAGATGAGAACTTAATTTTTCAAAACCTAAGCTTTAAAACAAATATTGAGCTGGAAGGTTTTATGGCTGATCAGCTTTATAAATACGGCTATGTTAAAGAAAAGTATAAAGCTGCACTTCTAGAAAGAGAAAAGCACTTTCCAACGGGTTTACCATCTTCACAACCAGCAGTAGCAATTCCACATGCAAACGCTGATTTGGTAAATAAAACAACTTTAGCCGTTGCGACTTTGGCAGAACCTATCAAGTTTAAAAATATGGGCAATGTTAAAGAAGATATTCCGATAAAAATAGTGATTATGCTTGTGATTGCGGAACCCCATAGTCAGGTTGAGATGCTGCAAAAGGTTGCCAGCATTGTCCAAAATGAGAAATTAAGAAAACAGTTTTTACAAGTTTTAAACAAAAAACAATTATTAGAGCTTGTTCAATTAGCTATAGGAGATTGAGAACATGACTAAACACATTTTAGTTGCATGTGGAAATGGAATAGCCACTTCCACAGTTGTAGCAACAAAAATTAAAGAATACCTCAAAGAAAATGGGATTGATGCGGATACTACGCAGACCAGATTAACTGAAGTGTCGTCTAAAGTGGCAAATTATGACCTTTTGGTAACTACTGGTCAGTTTAGTGGCGATACTCATGGAACACCTTATGTTTTAGGACTTTCATTATTAACGGGGATTGGTGCGGAGAAAACTTTAGCTGATATTAAGGCTGCTCTAGTCAATCAAGAAGTCTAGGAGGAAATTTATGTGGTCTCAAATTGCTAACGGATTCATGAGCGGCTTTCAATTCATTATTAATTGTGGGCCGACAGTTATGCTGCCAATTATTATTACCATTGTTGGTTTGATTTTTGGCTTAAAAATTTCTGCGGCTTTTAAGTCAGGCCTTACTTTAGGAATTGGCTTTGCTGGAATTAAGCTTGTACTTGATTTTATGACAACTAATATTGGTCCTGCTGCAAAAGCAATGGTAGAAAGAACCCATGTTCAGCTTAATGCATTAGATGTAGGCTGGGGTTCAATTGCAGCCGTAACTTGGGCATCACCAATCATTGCAATTCTTATTTTTGTAATTTTATTAATTAATATAGTGCTATTAATTTTAAAAGCAACGCATACGTTAGATGTAGATATTTGGAACTACCATCATATGGCGATAGTTGGAATAATGGTCTACTTTGTGACAAAAAATGTATTTTTGGCTGTTGGTAGCGTTGCTGTCATGGCTATTATCACTTTTAAAATGTCAGATTGGTCACAGCCAATGGTAGAGGGCTTTTTTAAAATTCCTGGTGTTTCATTGCCTACTGTGTCTGCATTATCATCTTTGGTAATTGCCGTTCCTTTAAATTGGATATTAGATAAAATTCCTTTATTTAGAAAATCTAAATTCAGTATCAAGGATGCACAAAAATATTTGGGCTTTTTTGGTGACTCAATGATTATGGGTTTATTGATTGGATTAGCTATTGGTATTTTCGCCGGATATGATTTACAAAAAATTTTACAATTGGGCGTTAGTATGTCAGCAGTTTTAGTTTTAATTCCTAAAATGACGTCAATGTTCATGGAAGGTTTAATGCCTATATCTGAATCAGCACAGAAATGGTCACAGAAAAAGTTCAAGGGTAGAAAATTATTTATTGGATTGGATGCAGCAGTTATTGTTGGTAATCCTGATGTTATTACTACAGCCTTAATTATTATTCCTTTAACAATAGCTATGGCTGTTGTTTTACCTGGGAATAGGGTCTTACCGTTTGCTGACTTAGCTGTTGTTCCTTTCAGAGTAGCTATGGTAGTAGCTCTGACTAATGGTAATCTTTTGAAAAATATAGTTATTGGTCTTGCAGTAACAGCTTCACTTTTATGGTGTGGTTCAGCAACTGCTCCAGTATTGACTGCAATTGCTAAGTCGGTTGGTATAAAGCTTTCAACAGGGGGAAGTCTCTTGATTTCATCATTTGCAGCAACATCAATGATTCAAAGCTATATTGTTTATTTCTGCTTTACTTGGCATCCTGAATTTTGTGTCCCTATTTTACTTATTATAATTGCATTGATCTGGTATTACTTTGATTTTAATAAGCATATTAACAAAGCGGCTGAAGCAGAAGAAGTAGCCTTAAAATCTAAAAATAATTAGTTAAAAGGATAGGAAGAAAAGCATAATGAAAATTTCTGATTTTGTAATTTACCAAGTTAAACCACGCTGGATTTTTATAAAGATTAACACAGACGAAGGAATTTCTGGTTGGGGGGAATTAGTTTCTGGAACAAAGACAAAAACAGTAGTGGCTGCTGCTAAAGAAATGTGTACGAAGATCATAGGACAAAATCCGTTTGAAATCGAACAAATTTGGCAAAGATTACATAGGTCATTTTTCCGAGGTGGTCCAATCAACGGAACGGCAGTTTCCGGTATTGAAATGGCGCTTTGGGATATTAAAGGTAAAGCATTAAACCTGCCGGTTTATGAACTCTTAGGTGGTGCCGCTAGAAGTAAGATAAAAGTTTATTCATGGATTGGTGGTGATCGACCTTCAGATGTAGTTGAAATGGCGCAGCAACGTTGGGATCAAGGATTTAGAGCTGTAAAAATGAATGCAACTTCGGAAATGCATTATGTTGATTCCTTAGAAAAAGTTGATGCAGCGGTAGAGCGGGTTGCCTCCATTCGAGATAAGTTCGGCGATAAAATGGCGATTGGAATCGACTTTCATGGTCGTGTACATAAGCCAATGGCTAAAGTTTTAGCTAAAGAATTAGAGCAATATCATCCAATGTTTATCGAAGAACCAGTTTTGCCAGAAAACGAAGAATATTTTGCTCAAATTTCTAACGAAGTTTCAACACCAATTGCGACTGGAGAAAGATTATACACTAGATGGGGATTTAAAAATATCTTTAAACAAGGGTCTGTTGACATAGTTCAACCGGACGTTTCACTTTGTGGTGGTTTGTTAGAGGAGCGTAAAATTGCTGCAATGGCAGAAGCATTTGATATGGCTGTTGCTCCACATGCTCCTTATGGTCCTGTAGCATTAGCTGCTACTTTTCAAGTTGATGCTTGTACTCCAAATGTCTTTATTCAAGAGCAAAGCTTAGGTATACATTATAATCAGGGCTTTGACTTGTTAGATTTTGTTAAGAACAAATCGATTTTTCAGTACAAGAATAGTTTTGTTGATATTCCTAAAGGACCTGGTCTTGGAATTGAAATGGACGAAGAAAAGATTAAAGAAGTAGCTCAACAGGGACTAGTTTGGAATAATCCTGCTTGGTGTAATGATGATGGAACAATTGCTGAATGGTAAATTAAATGAACGAATCGATTGCTATTTTAGTTTTTATCTTGCTCATGTTTTTAAGGGAACTATCTGATATCAGAAAGATTCAAATTAAAGCAAGGAAAAAACCGTGTCAAATGCTAATGTCAGTCTTTATTGCAATTGGTCTAGTTGCTCTTTTTTGGTCAAATAAAAGCATTCTTGACCTGAGATTACTTACCTTTGTTGCATTAGTTTTGTTTTATGGCTTTGCGCCACAAGGAATTGGTTCAAAAAGAGTGATTAAAGTAGGAATTTTAAATGGTGATTTGGATAAATATCAAAAGATTGAACTTGAATCATGTGATCCAAGTAGCCACTGTACAAAAGTGTGGTTCTATAAGAAAAAGAATAGCGTGACTGTTCTTGAAGTTAAAGGGAACGTTAGATTAGTTCAAAAATATTTGTGTCAACATGTAAACTCCAAAATAGTCCAAATAAAAAGTTGAAAATGCTTTAAAGGTTGGAAATAAGAACTTCCGACCTTTTTAAGCTGGATTAAACAAATAAAGAGTTACAAATTCTACAGATGTGTTACTGGCCATATTGTTTCAAGTTTTGTCCTGATTAAGTAATTTGGCTATGATAAAAACCTCGAAATTTTTAAACTTCGAGGCTTGTCTATTCAGTATTTTGAGTGCTTTTAGTTTTTGCAATCCGTTGGTGGAGTTATTTTTTATCGTGATGGATATATTTGTAGTTATAGACGAATTGGTCGCTTCGAGCTATACAAAAAGTATATTCAATTGGTTCTTGCAATTTATTGTAAGAAGTCCGATTAACTTCTAAGCAAGGAGAATGGTGTTCAACGGATAACAGGTCAGCATCCTGATTAGAGATTAAACAGGCACGAATCGATTCACTAACTAAGTGAATTGATTGGTGAAAAGTTTTGCTCATTACAGAATACAATGAATTATTTTCTAAGTCATTTAAAGTTAAAGTAGAAAATTTAGCGAATGGTAAGTAGGTTTTTTCAATCATCATAGGAACTTGATCAGCTTTCCTAAGAAATTTAAGCCTAATTACTTTGTTACCAAGATTTATTTTTAGTTTAGATGATAGTCGTTTATCAGAATTAAAAACTTTAAACTCCAGTAAATTCGTTTCAGGTACCTTACCCAATGATTTCATTTGTTCAGTGAAACTGTAAACTTCATTAAGGGCTGTCGGGACCGACTTTTCTGAAACAAACGTACCTTTACCATGAACTTTATAAATGTATCCTGTTTTTTCTAACTCATCAAGCGCTTGCCTGACAGTATAGCGACTTACATTAAAGCGCTCAGCAATTTCTCTTTCACCAAGCAATTTTTGGCCCTTATGCATATTTTTTTGGATATGGGATTTTAAGGAACTAACTAATTTTAAATAAAGTGGTTTTTTCATAATTACTTTCTAAATACAAGGTCCGTACCACGGGCAATAACAGTTACATTTTATAATTTTTACATTAATTATTATAACAAATATAAATTAGTAGGTATAAATTATATTTACACTGTAACCGCTTACTGATATTATTAACTTAACATTGGTATGGACCAATAGAAAAGTTTTAGGAGGTTAGATAATGAGTAAACCAAATATTTTGTTAACCAGAATAGACAATCGGCTTGTTCATGGACAAGTTGGAGTGATCTGGACCAGTTCGATTGGAGCTAATTTGCTATTAGTGGCAAATGATGATGTTGCCAAAGATCCTTTACAGCAGAAATTGATGCAAAGTACCTCTGAATCGTCAGGAGCTCAAATAAGATTTTTCTCAATCCAGAAAACGATTGATATCATCGGTAAAGCTGCTCCAAGACAAAAAATTTTTATTATCGTTAAGACACCGACTGATGCTGTTAAATTAGTTGATGGCGGCGTACCAATTAAAGAGATAGATGTTGGTAATATGCACTTTTCTACAGGTAAGGAAAAAGTTACAGATAAAGTATACGTTGATCAACAAGATAAGGACGATTTAATGAAACTGGTTAACGCTGGTGTCAATATTTACATTCAAGATGTTCCGGGTGATAAAAAAGTACCAATTGATTTCTAATTAAAGGAATTTGGAGGAGAAAATGAAAATCACTTTATTACAAGGAATTTTACTCAGCATATTCGGTGCAATTGCTGGGGTGGATTCATACACGGAAGCTCTATATATTTTTCGACCGATTATTAGTTGTGCAGTTACCGGTCTGATACTTGGAGACCCAATAACAGGTCTGTTAGCCGGTGGGGTAGCGGAACTTACTTTTGCAGGACTGACCAATGCTGGGGGCACACAACCACCTAATCCAGCTGTTTGCGGCATAATGACGGTTGTAATTGCGCATACAACTAAAGTTGCGCCTGCAACTGCAGTTGGTTTATCGCTACCATTTGCAATGTTGATGCAATACATTATCTTAATGTATTACTCTTTGTTTTCAGGCTTTATGCCTAGTTTGGATAAGGCGGCTGAGAAAGCTGAAACAAAAAAGTTTAGTCGTTATGTTGCCTTTTCCATGGCGGTTGTTGGAATTACCTTTTTCATCATAATTTTTCTATCTTCATATGCCGCACAAGCTCCGATGGCAAGCTTAGTCAAAGCAATGCCAACATGGTTAATTCATGGTTTCGAACTGGCTGGAGGTGCGTTACCAGCAGTTGGATTCGCAATGTTACTAAAAGTATTATTGCGGGTAAGTTATTTCCCATACTTGTTACTAGGCTTTGTAGTGGCTAGCTTTATTAATTATTCGAACGTTTTGCCTGCCGCGGCTATTGGTGTCGTCTTTGCAATGATTGACTTCTTTAATACTAAACAGAATCAAAAATTGAAAGATCAAATCAATGAAATTAAGGAAAATGGAGGCGCTGAAGATGGTATCTAATGATGCAAAAAAATACACCAAAATAAGTAAAAAAGACATTACCATGTTAGGTTTACGGTCATCAATGTTTCAGCTAGGCTTTAATTATGAAAGAATGCAAGCTGCTGGCTGGACCTGGGCGCAAATCCCAATTTGGAAGAAAATCTTTGGTAAGGACAAAAAGGAATTATCTGAGGCAATGGTTGATAATATGAACTTTATCAACACTAGTCCACCACTTGTAGCTATCCTACTTGGACTTTTAGCTAGTATGGAGGAAAAAAGGGTAGATCGAAAAACGATTAGTGGATTGAAGAACGCCTTATTTGCTCCATTAGCTGGTATTGGCGATGCAATTTATTGGTTTACAATTATGCCGATTGTAGGTGGGATTTGTGCCTCATTTGCTTCTAAAGGAAATCCTCTTGGCCCAATTATTTTCTTCTTAGTTTATTTAGCCATTTTCCTATGTCGAATTCCTTTTGCACATTTAGGCTATGATATGGGAACAAAAGCGATTGATGTTATACAGGAAAATTCAAAGATTATTTCTAAATCTGCTTCTATCATGGGACTAACTGTAATTGGTGCCCTAATCAGTTCCTACGTAACTTTATCCCTGAAAGTAAAAATTGGCAGTGTGTCTCTACAAAAAGATTTTCTGGATAAGGTTTTTCCTAACCTTTTACCTTTAGGTTTTACTTTCTTTTTGTATTGGCTACTAAAAAAGAAAAAAGTTTCACCAATTATTTTAATTGTTGTTGTCTTTGTCCTCTGTATTGCTTGTTCATGGCTTGGAATCATGTAAAGGAGACTAAATTTTGACTAAACCAAAAATTATTGTTGTCGGCCATGGCAATTTTGCATCTGGCATTTGTAGTTCGCTTGAATTGTTTGTTGGTCCGCAAAATAAATCCAATTTTATCGATTTTACAAAAGAAATGAATGAGGATGATTTAGAGAAAAAAATCAATGAACAGGTAAGTAACCAAGAGATTATTTTCTTTACTGATCTCGTCGGTGGAACGCCTTATAAGTTAGTAGCAGAATTAGCCTATCACAATGATCAGATTGGAGTTGTGGCTGGATGTAATTTGAGTTCACTTCTAGAAACCACTTACCGAAATTATCATTCTAAAGAAGAATTAATGCATGACCTAGTGGCAATCACTCAAAAGACAGCCCAAGTTTTTGATAAAACGACTTTGACAAAAGAAAATCAGGATAAAACCAATTTTTCTGATGGTATTTGAAAGGAACTTGATTATGAAAAGTATGTCATATTACGTAAATTCTGAAGCATCCGTTTATCAACAGATTAGAACTAACTACCAAGAATTGTTAAAGCCAATGATTAATAGTTTCAAAACCAATGAGACTAAGTACAAATCAATTGTCATATTTGCTACTGGTTCCAGTTCTAACGCTGCTTATGGTGCGTTACCGTTGATGACTGAGCGATTAGGAATATCAGTTTATGTGGAAGAGCCATCGATAGCTGCTAACTATCAAAATCATTTTCAGGATGATATTTTATATATTGCCATTTCTCAAGGCGGTCATAGTGCTTCGACCATTAAAGTTGTTAAAGAATTGCTCGCTAAAAAAATCACTGTTTTTGTTTTAACTAGTGATTTAAATAGTCCGATTGCCCAGACAGGTGCTCAGCTAATAGAGATGGGAATGGGGATTGAAGAAATGCCATATGTAACGCTTGGTTACAGCGTTACAATTCTGTTGTTGATATTGTTTGCAATTGAAGCGGCACACCAAACCAAAAGATTATCTTCAAAGGGATATGAAAAAGATATTAAGGAAATAGACCGTATCATAGAGAATCTGCCCCACATTGTTCAGCAATCTGAACGATGGGCTGATCGCTATGTTAATGAAAACAGTGAGCTGAAGAGAATCTATTTTATTGGTTATGGTGCTGCTTATGGGGTTGCCCGTGAAGGCGAGACTAAAATTACGGAAACAGTTCATATCACAGCACAAGGGAAGGAATTAGAAGAATACATGCATGGTCCATATATTGGTATGCATGCGTCTGATCGCTTCATCTTTATCGAACCTCAAGGCAAATTAGAAGGACGAGCAAAAAAATTACAGCACTTTTTACGATTGCATGCTAAGCATGTAACAGTTATTACTAGTTATAACTGTACTAACGATGAGGTGGATAGTTTAAACCTGAAAACAGATGTTAATGAATTATTGACATCATTATTCATGACCATTCCGATACATTTGCTTGCCTATAAATTGGCAAAGGCTAGAGAAATCAATCTGGAAGTACCAGCTTATCCAGAATTCGATGAGATAACTAAATCTAAATTATAGTATTTGTTTGATATAGTGTAGCTAGTTAAGCTACTAAGGCAATAATTAAGAGTCTAAGAAATTTTCTTAGACTCTTTTTGTGTATTATTAACTGTTAATTTCTAGAACTTATTTCGGCATGATGCTGACGTCTTTTCCGTTAGTAGCTATAAGGCTAACTAGCTAGAGTTTTTGAGATCAAAATTTTGCAGGAATAACTAGTGGATCAAAGCTAGTCTTGTTATCTTTTTTATTTAAAAGCTTAAGTAAAATTTCTGCTGCACTTGCTCCCATTAAATAAGGATTCTGCGAAATTAATTTCGATGTTGGAAGAAGTAAATGAGCAAGTTTGGTATCGGAAAAACCAGTAACATAAACGGAATTATTAGGGAAATAGCTGTCAGCGATTAACAAAGGGATGAATTCCAATAGCCATCTTTCTTTAAAGGAAAAAATCAATGTCTTTTTTTGTAATTTTTGCTGTTTTTGTAAAAAAGCTTCGATTTTTTTCTTGATAATTGTGTGGTTATAACTTTCTTCATCAATTTGAATTAAATGAATTTGCTTTTCATCAGCAACAGAGCAGATACCCTGATAGCGATCTTGCCGCGTAGAGGCAATCTTGACTTCGGAAGACAAAATCAAAATGTCATTGCAGCCCTTGTCTAAAAAATATTGAGTAGCAGTTTTAGAAACAGCTTCATTATTGGAAATTACTTGAGGCCATTTAGTACTATCAAGTCTACGGTCTAGAATTACGGTAGGAATATCATGAATAAATTCGGATGCAATTTTTTTAGCATCACTTCCTAAAGGTTGAAAAAGTAGACCATCAAAAAAGCTGCTGCTCACAGTCTTAATTAATTCTTTTTCTTGGTTTTGATCGGCGTTAGTGTCTAGTAAAAAAGCATCATAATCCTTAAGATGTAGGATATTTGAGGCTCCTTTAAATAATTCTGTCGAAAAATAGTCATCGATATTAGAAACGACAACGGCAATAGTTTTGCTTTGGTTAGTAGCCATTTGTCTAGCGGCTAAATCTGGAATATAGTTTAACGTTTTTATTGCCTGTTCAATAGCCTGAGCTTTTTCTTTTGATAATCGGCCAGCGGCTTTGTTATTCAAATACCTTGATACAGAGGCAACTGAAACATTAGCTAACTCGGCCACATTACGAATTGTTGCTTTCTTCATAGTTATTTTCTTCTCGTTTAGATTTCTTTAAGTAATAGTATATCATTTAGAACAATATAAAATAAATTTCCATATATACCATAAAATTATCAAATAATAAGCAAAAAAGCGCTTGCAAATAAATAATTAAAGATTTATATTAATAAGGTAACCGGTTACCTCAAACGTAAAAAAGTGTAGTTTCAAATAATAACTTAGTAAAGTGAAGAACTTTTTGTATGCCTAATGTTAGCCAATTTGTGCCAGATTAATATCCAAGCAAAGATTGGCATAGTTATTGAATGAAACTCTCGTTTTAATTAAAAATGAAAAGAGGAAACAGCATGTCTGAGGTAATTACAATTGGTGAACCACTTGTAAATTTCTGTTCTGAAGAACCCGATGTTTCATTAACTGATGCGTTAGAATTTCATAAAGTTATGGGCGGAGCTGAATTAAATGTTGCTATTGGTGTAAGGAAATTAGGACATTCGGTTGAGTATGTAACTCGAGTTGGCCAGGATCCAATGGGAAAGTTTATTCAAAAAGCACTTGCCGCTCATGATGTGGGGACAAGTTATGTTAGTTATGATGATGTTTATTACACTGGTCATCAAATGAAGCAGTTAGTAACACAGGGAGATCCTGTCGTAGTCAATTATCGCCGTGATTCTGCAGCTAGTCATCTTGAGGCAAGGCAGCTAGAAAATATTGATTTGAGTGATATCAAAATAGCTCATACAACGGGGATTTTTCCTGCTATTTCACCAATTGCTGAAAAAACTTTTCGCTCATTTTATCAAAAACTAATTGCTGCCCAAAAGTTAATCACATTTGATCCCAACCTTCGCCCATCTTTATGGAAAAGCAAAGATTACATGATCAAAACGATTAATGATATAGCGGGAATGGCTGATATTGTTTTACCAGGCATAAATGAAGGAAAAACATTGGTTGGAACGGATAATCCTAATGAAATTGCCGATTTTTATTTAAACGGTGAACGAACGCATGCCGTAATTATTAAATTAGGCGATCAAGGTGTCTTTGTTAAAACAGACCAAGGGCAAAAGTATACTATTCCAAGCTTTAAAGCCGAGAAGGTAGTTGATACTGTTGGAGCCGGAGATGGCTTCGCCTTGGGATTAATTACAGCATTACTTGAAAAGAAAAATTTAAAAGCTGCTGCAATGCGTGGGAACGCCGTTGGTTGCTTACAGGTACAAACTTTAGGAGACAATGATGGCTATCCTAATCAGGAAGAATTGCAACAATTTTACGCCAAGCAGGGTGTTTCGGAAGACGAATTTGCTAATCAAGCATAAATGTCATCTTTTAATCTTCTTTGATAAATAAAGCATCAAGAAAGCTGGGTAAATTATGGTAGAAGAAACAGCGCACTTAATTGATCAAGTTTTAAATGAAATAGATGCAGTCTTGCACAAAGTCGATGTAAGACAAATTGATCAAACCATAAAGCTAATCACAAAAAACAAAAGAATATTTGTTTTAGGCTCAGGCCGTTCAGGTTTCGCGGCGAAGGGCTTTGCTATGCGGTTAATGCATATTGGCTACCAAGTTTATGTGGTTGGCGAAACTATTACTCCTTCAATTCAAAAAAATGATCTTTTAGTTGTTGTGTCCGGATCAGGAGAAACGAGAACTGTTCTTGATTTAGCAAAAATGGCCCACGATAAGGGAGTAAAATGATCGCAATTACCAGCAATGTCAAATCTTCTTTAGCCAAACTAGCAGATGGACTATTGCAAGTACCTGGAACTACCAAAAATGGTGATGGAATCAACTCCATTCAATTATTAAGTACGCTATTTGATCAAAGCGCACAGATTGTTATGGATATTTTGTGCTTAAAGCTAAGTATGCGTGATGAGATTTCTGACGAAGAAGCGAAAAGCAAACATAGTAATATTGAGTAATTAGAGGAAAAGATAATGTTATTAAAATACGAAATAATCAATAAAGTTCATCAAGCAGGTGTAGTTGCCGTTATTAGAGGTTATAGTGAAGAAAATTCATATGAAACTGCCAAGGCATGTATCAAAGGAAATATTACAGCAATTGAATTGGCATTTACTTCTCCGAATGCGGACGTAACAATCAAAAAATTAAGATCAAAGTATCAAACAGATACAGATGTAATTATTGGAGCAGGAACGGTTTTGGATCCTGCCACAGCGAGACTAGCAATTGTTGCAGGAGCACAATTTATCGTGAGTCCATCATTTAATGAGGAGACTGCTAAATTGTGTAATTTATATGAAGTACCTTATATGCCGGGCTGTCTTACGCCAACCGAAGTGCAGTCAGCACTAACTTATGGTGCTGATGTAGTCAAAGTTTTTCCTGGCTCAGTAGCAGGCAAGTCGGTAATTAATGAAATTCACGGACCGTTTCCAAATGTTAACGTTATGCCTACAGGTGGAGTTTCATTAGAAAACATGGCAGATTGGTTTAACAAAGGTGCATTTGTTGTTGGTGTTGGAGGCAGCATGGTCGCACCAGGCAAAAAGGATGATTATCAGGCTGTAACTGTAAATGCGAAGAAATTTCACGCTAAGTATCTTGATCTAATAAAGAAGTAAACTTAAGTATTAATAGGATCGAAAAAGTCAGGATTATCCAGCTAAAAAACTAGGTCAAACATTTAACCGTGTTTGGCCTAGTTTTGTATTATCTTGTGGTTTCTCTGTTAATAAGTTTTGTTGGAATAAGAAATTGGCTGCCCTTTTCATTTTGCTTATTAATTGCATTCATCATGCTGTTGACAGCAGTCTGCGCAATCTTTTTAGTGTTTTGCTGAATGGTTGTTAACTTAGGCGTAAGCACATTGGCTGCGGGAATATCATCAAAACCAATAATTTGTATTTGCTTGGGAATCTGATAATTAAGCTCCTGTAGGTACTGAATCAGACTAATGGCAATATTATCATCTACTGCAAAAAAGCCATCGACTTGTGGATTTCTTGTTAAAAAGGTTTTAAGTGCACTTTTATTTGTGAGCTTAAGTTCTTGATGTGATTTTAAAAACTTTACCTGATGATTTTTAAGTGCTTCTTTAAAGCCCGCAATTCTCGATTTGGTTGAAGTGTTAACTTTTTTAACAACAATTGCTGGAAATTGACTACCCCGATTGAAGAGATAATTAGTAGCATCTAGTCCGCCTTGATAGTGATTAGAAGAAATAAAGACCGTATTGTGGAAATTTTCTGGTTCTCGGTCGATACAAATATAGGGGATCTCTTTTAAGGAACTCTGGAATTTGAAACCATGCTGATATGACCCCGAAATAACGATAATTCCATCTACTTTTTTATTTTCAAGCATATGCAAATATGCTTGTTCTTTTTTTTCATTTTTGTCTGTATTGCAGATTATTGTGGAATAGTTTTTAGAAAAAAGCAGTTCTTCAATTTTTTGCACAAGGTCAGCAAAAAATGAGTTTTTAATATCTGGCACTAAAATGCCAATTGTATAAGTAATATTTGTACGTAGACTGCGCGCACTATCGTTAATCTTATAACCAGTCTGTTTGATAACCTCTAAAACCTTATTTTTGGTTTCTTCGGAAAAACGCCCATTATTATTAATAACTCGTGAAACTGTTGCAGTTGAGACATTACTAAGTTTGGCAATGTCCTTGATTGAATATTGCTTCATCGTTAACTCCTTTATGCTAGATATTATAGCATTAAAAGTGTTGCTCAATTCTGCCCTATGGTTAAACGATTACTTATTAATTTTATTAAAACGTTTACAAGTAATAATTAAAGTGCAATAATATCAGTGAAAGTTATGAGTAATCGATTACTCAAAAAGGAGGAAAATTATGTCTTTAATGTTGAGTCCCTCAATGATGTGTGCAGACTTTAGTAATTTAGCAAGCCAAGTGAAGCAACTAGATGAAGCCGGTGTTGATATGTATCACATGGATGTTATGGATGGAAAATATGTACCAAATTTTGCTTTAGGTCCAGAAGATTACCGGACTATTCGTAAATTGACCAATAAGTCACTTGATGCTCATCTAATGATTGAAAATCCACGTAATTACGTTGAATTTTTTAGCGAATTGGGTGCTGACCTAATTTACTTTTGTCCAGATGCTGAAGTGCAGCCAGCGCGAACAATTGATGATATTCATGCTTTAGGCAAAAAGGCCGGCATTGCTGTTAATACTGGTACTTCTTTTGCAATGGTTGAAGAGCTGCTACCTAAGATTGATTACGTGTTAGTAATGACAGTTCATCCCGGATTTGCTGGTCAGCCTTTTCAAGACTTTGTTTTGCCAAAGTTAGACCGTTTTATTAGTGCAAAGAAGAAATATGGTTATGTCTTAGGAATTGATGGTGCCGTTTCAAGAACAAAGATAACTAAATTACACGCTCAAGGGGTAGATAATTTTATTCTTGGAACATCGGCTTTATTTGGTAAGGAGAAGTCATTCGCCGAAACAATCAATGAGATAAGAAAGGAAAACGAGTAATAATGACAAACAAAAAGTTGAAAATTGCGTTTGGTTCAGATCATGTTGGTTTGGAATTAAAGCCAACCATTATTGAATATGTTAAAAGCTTAGGTTATGAAGTACATGATTTTGGTACTAAGATTGCTGAGCGAACTGACTATCCTATTTATGGCAAAAAAGTTGGTGAGGCAGTTGCTAGTGGAGAATATGATTTAGGGATAGTTATTTGTGGCACCGGCGTCGGTATTTCACTAGCCGCAAACAAGGTTAAAGGTATTAGAGCGTGTGTATGCAGCGACTGTTATTCGGCTAAACTATCAAGAATGCATAACAATACTAATGTTTTGGCATTTGGCTCTCGTGTAGTTGGTTCAGAACTGGCCAAGATGATTGTAAAAAATTGGCTTGAAGCAAAATTTATTGGTGGGCGGCACCAAAGAAGAATTGAAGAACTAGCTGCGATTGAAGATGGTGATGATGATAAATTTACTGAATTAAAGGATTCAGATGAATATAACGGTCAAGAAGAATTTGAAAATCAACCGTTATAGAAAGTTGAGGTCAGATTAATGTCACAGAATCTTGGTAAAACCATTTTGACCTTAGTTGGTGGTGAAAATAATATTAATAATATCACTCACTGTGCGACAAGATTAAGAATGCGTTTGGCTAATAAATATGCAAAATAAAAAGAAATGCTAAAAAAGACGATGTTTGCTAATTCACTGCGATTAGTTACTCTGACTAAAACTGCTGTTAACCGACAAATAAAGAAAAATTGTTGGTTGTTTGCAATTTTCCCGTCGCTATAATTAAAACCAATTAAATTTGAAAGAGGAACAAACATGTCTACAAAGAAAGCCAATTTAGTTTTTGGAACACTTTTAACGGGTGCTGTAGTGACATCGCTATTACAGACATCCTTGACGACAGCATTACCACAAATAATGCGCGAATTAACACTATCGGCAGCGACCGCCCAATGGCTGACAAGTGCGTTTAGCTTAACAATGGCGATTATGGTACCGATGACGGCATATCTAATTAAACGCTTTACAACCAGGCAGGTCTTTTTAGCAGCAATGATTCTGTTTACGCTGGGGACATTAATCAGTTGGTGGGGACAAAGCTTTAATGTTTTGCTGCTGGGACGAATTTTTCAAGCTTTAGGAAGCGGAATTATTTTGCCATTAACACAAGTCGTCATTATGACGCTATATCCGCTAGAAAAGCAGGGTACTGTGATGGGTATTTTGGGACTCGCCTCTGGTGCCGCTCCGATAATTGCACCAACTTTAACTGGAATTGTGATTGATTCTTGGGGCTGGCGCAGTATTTTCCTAATGGCAGGAGTAATTTCTATTATCATCATTATTTTGGCATTTTGCTGTGTTAAGAATGTTACCCCTACTGAGAAGATCCCATTAGACTACATTTCTTTATTACTTTGTGCAGGCGGGGTAACCGGTATTTTACTTGGTCTGAGCAGTCTGGCAACAAACTTCATGGTTAGCCTGTTTGAACTAGTTATCGGTGCTATTTTATTAGCTATTTTTAGTAAAAAACAATTGAATAGCAGTGAGCCCTTTCTTAACTTACGGATTTTACAAAAGCCTAAATTTCGCCTAGCTGTCATCATTAGTATGCTGCTTTACGCAGTAATGATGGGTAGCTCAACCATTTATCCGATTTTAATTCAAACGGTAATGAAAAAATCAGCAGTGATTTCCGCCCTAATAATGTTGCCAGGCTCGTTGGCAATGGCGTTAATTAACCCGTTAACAGGAAAATTTTATGATCGTTTTGGCATCAATAAATTAGCAATTGGTGGCAGTTTAATGTTACTGATTAGCTGCTGGGGTGTAACTTTAATTAATTCTTCAAGTCAGCTGCTTTTATTAGGCGGACTGTATCTGCTTCGGTTATTGGGAGTTGGCTGTCTGATGATGCCAATTGTCACGTGGGGGATGCAGAATCTACCACAAGAAGAAGTAGCCCATGGGACCGCGCTTTTAACGGCTTTAAGAACGCTAAGCGGTGCATTAGGAACAGCTATCTTAATGGAGATAATGACAAGTGCAACCCACTTTAATAACCCACATGTGACGGCAAATTATGCCGGAATTCAGTTCACGTTTGCAGTAATGACAGGATTAGCTCTTATTCAAGTAATAATTAGTTTATGCAAGTTTAAAAAGAATTAACCGAAACACATTTTTTGTGGCATAATTGTTTTTATGAATAATAAGCGAAGCCGCGCTGTCTCTCGGCAAAAAATTCAGGCAGCAGTCATCGATCTACTAAAAGATCATGAATTACAGGATTTACGAGTAACAACGATTTGCCAAAAGGCTCAAATTAACCGATCATCTTTTTATGATAATTACATTGATATTTATGATTTGACAGACAAGCTTCGTGAATATTTGGTTGATGAATATCAACGATTACAGGATGATATTAGCGACCCGTCCTTTACCATATTGCTGCAGCATATTAAGGATCACCAGGATCTTTACCGGATGTTTTTTAAACTCAATTTACAAATGGGTTTAGCTGAAAGATTTACTGATCAAAAACAGCAGAAGAACTATTTTGATCAAACTTTTTTCCGCAATGGTATTGTTGCTGTGATTGGTGAATGGTTAAAAACTGATTGTGCTGCTCCGGTTGCCGAAATTGTTGAAGTAATTGACGCTCATCATCATTGCCTAGAAAAATGACATCTCAAACGGACTAAAAGCTTTTATTGTATGTCCTTTGTCTGGTTAAAAAGAAAGCAAGCATACTGCTTAATTGGCTCTTGAAGGTTGCTAAGCATATCTATAAACACCTACATTTTATAAAAAATTTGCGGTAATTATGAGTACGAATTTTGGCTTGATTCAGCGATTCGTTCACTAGTTAATTTTGTCGAGGATTTGATAATTTAAGTATTCATTTTTCAAAGTAACAAAAAGAAGCCTCTGAAAAGACAAAGGAACAAGAGGATAAAATATGTTAACTATCAAAGGACTACACAATGTACCACAAATTTCGGCGCCATGTGACTTACCCAAAACTTTAGCCGAGATAATAAAAAAAGAGAGTTTTAAAATTGTTAATGGCGACATTATTTGCGTTGCCTCTAAAATCTGTTCACTTGCAGAAGATAATATTATTGATTTGAAAACCATAAAGCCTACTTCTTTAGCCGAAAAAATTCATAAACAAATTCCACGCAAGGATGCAAGGTTAATTCAGGTAATTATTAATCAGACAGGTGATCCAACAGGTAAACATTTAGAAGTATCTGGTTCCCATATTGGCGCTTGGTTGCCAAACTGTCTCTTTTTGACCAGCGCTGGTGTTGACAAGGGCAAAGATAATTTTGCAATCACTCTGCCTAAGGATTGTGACAAGACAGCTAAAACAATCAGCGATACATTTTTTGCTATTCTAGGAGTTAGAACAAGCGTAATCATTACTGATAGTGATGGCAGGGTTGATAAAAAAGGTGCGAACCAAGTTGCGGTTGGTTTGTATGGCTTGAATGGACTAAGATTAAATAAAGAAAATGGTACTGCCGAAACGCTTTGTGACATGCTAGCTTCTGCAGCCGGGTTAGTAATGGGTCAGCGTGGCATGAATATACCACTTGCTTGTATTCATGGACTTGAATACGAAAAGTCTGATAGCTGTAAGACTAAAGATATAGTAAATTAGAAGATAAAAATAAAAAAGCTAAATTAAACAAAAAACAATCTGAATATAGTTCAGATTGTTTTTTAGTTAGTATTTAGGCTAATAGCATCGCATCATCGCCAACTTCACTACCAACTTGTTTTTGGAACAGTTCCATTAATTTTGGTACGGTTAAGTTTTGCTTTTCTTCACCAGCCAAGTTGATAGCGACTCGTCCTTGGTGAAGCATGATGAGACGATTACCATAGTGAATCGCGTCCTCCATGTTATGGGTTACCATGAATGCCGTTAAGTGCTGCTCACTAATTAATTTTTGCGTGAGTTCCATCACCGTAATTGAAGTTTTAGGATCAAGAGCCGCGGTATGCTCATCTAATAAAATTAAGTCAGGCCGCTGCAAGGTTGCCATAAGCAAGGTAATTGCTTGCCTTTGACCACCGGAAAGCAGACCAATTTCAGTTTCCAACCGGTTTTCCAAGTTTAAATTCAGCTGGGCTAATTGTTCTTTAAAAAACTTGCGGTCCTGCTTTTTAACGCCTGGTAAAAAACCACGATGTTGGCCCCGTTTCATTGCTAAGGCCAAGTTTTCTTCAACCGTCAGTCTGACCGCCGTTCCCATCTTAGGATCCTGAAAGACCCGGCTAATATTTTTAGCCCGCTTGGTTACAGGTAATTTGGTAATGTCATTACCGTTCAGAATAATTTGTCCTTCTTGGATCGGGATCGTACCAGCAATACTATTTAATAAGGTGGATTTTCCGGCACCGTTACTTCCAATAATCGTTACAAAATCACCAGCATCTAAGCTGAGATCGATCCCTTGTAGTACGCGGTTTTCGTTAACAGTCCCACGTTCAAAAGTTTGGTGTAAGTTTTTAATCTTTAGTACTTCTGGCATTCTTGTTTCCTCCTTTTAGATTACGTGGTAGGTGAAAGTTAGGCAGGGTTAGACAAACAACTAAGACCAAAGCCGAAGCTAATTTAGCATCTGATGGTTCGACATTCATTTGGAAAACTAGTGCTAAAATCAACCGGTAAATAATTGCACCGAGAACTAAAGTCAGCAAACGACCCCAGATTGGTAAATTCCGTACAATGACTTCAGCAATAATAATTGAGGCTAAACCGATAACTAGGGTTCCGACCCCGGAGTTTAAATCTGCGAAGCCGTTATTCTGGGCGAGCAGTGCTCCTGAAAGGGCAATACAAGCATTAGAAATCATGTAGCCTAGAATTTTCATTCCTTGAGTTTTAATTCCATTAGCAGCACTCATTTCCGGATTATCGCCAGTCGCACGCATCGCTAAGCCGATTTCTGTGCGGAAGAATACTACCAGTAAGCCGATAACGACTAAAGCAATAATTAGCCCCATCACGATAACAGCATTATTCCTCGTTAAGCCCCAGTTTTGGGCAATAGTGAAAATGGTCTCTTTACCTAATAGTGAAACATTAGCTGCATTTTGCATTACCCGAGAAGTAATGGAGTATAGGCCAGTCATTGTGATAATTCCAGCCAGTAATGATGGAATGCGTAATTTAGTATTTAAAAATCCTGTTACCAGGCCAGCAATCATGCCGCCTCCAAAAGCTGCCAGTGTTGCTAAAATCGGATTAACTCCTTTAACAAGGCACATTGTGGCAATTGCACCACCTAAGGGGAAGCTTCCTTCAGCAGTCATATCAGCTAAATCTAAAATACGAAAAGTTAAGTAAACCCCAATAGCCATTAATGACCAGAGTAATCCTTGTGAAGTTGCAGAAAGAAATAATTCCCAAAAAGTATTTAACATTGTTTTGCGTTCACGCTGCCTTTCTAAATTTATTTTGGTGCCTTAATGGTTTTAGGATCAATTCCTAAAGCCTTGGCCATCTTGTGGTTAACAACTAGTTTTAATTCATTTGCTTTTTCAACTGGCATGTTTGCCGGCTTAGCTTTACCTGCTAAAATTTTAGCGGCCATTTTACCAGTTTGTTCACCAAGTTTTTCGTAGTCAATTCCGATTGAGGCTAAACCACCAGTTTTTACTTGATCAGTTGAACCTGCTACTAGCGGAATCTTCTTTTCCTTAACGACTTTACCAATAATCGAGGAAGCTGAGGCAAATGTATTATCAGTTGGAACGTAAATTCCCTGAACCTTGCCCGCCAAAGTTTCTGTTACCTGCTGAACATCATTTGTAGTGTTGGCCGTCTTAACTAACACTTTCACACCGGCTTTTTTGAGTGCTTTAATCGCTAAATCTGCCTGGATTTTGGAATTGGCCTCGCCAGCATTATACATGACGCCGATTGTTTTAGCCTTGGGCACAATTGATAATAACAGCTTAATTTGTTTATCAATTGATACCATATCAGTGGTTCCAGTAACATTTCTGCCGGGTTTTGCGTCTGAATTAACGAGCTTAGCTGCTTTTAAGTCGGTTACTGCAGTTACGACGGTTGGAATATCCTGTGTGGCATTAGCAACGCTTTGGGCAGCCGGTGTGGCAATTCCCAGAATCAAATCTGATTTTTCGTTAACCAGTTTTTCGCTCATACTCTTTAAATTATCTTGACTGTTTTGCGCGTTTTGGTAATCAATTTTAAGGTTTTTACCCTCAACATAACCTTCTTCTTTTAAACCTTTTTTAAAACCTTCGTAAGCTTTATCAAGGGAGGGATGCTGCACAACTTGCAGCACACCAACATGTTTGACAGTTTGGCCGCTATCACTCTTTTTGTTATTACTACAGCCGCCAAGTAATAATAATCCTGCTAAACCAAGTCCCGTAATTAATTTTCTAATATGCATCTATTAAAAATCCTCCATAAAAAAATACCCACTTACTTCTAAGTGGGTATACAAACATTGTTTTGTAAATTAATCGTTGCGATTAGCCACTTAGAGTTATGTGGCTAACCGTAATCAAATCGCTCTAGCCATCATAGATAAATTCAAACTTGCGTTTCATTTGAACTCATCTTGATGAATTCAAATGCTATCTAAAGTAGCTAAAGTAATAACGGTTATTCAGTTGTGATTTTTGATTTATATTCATGATCAAAAGTACCTCCAACCTTGATGAAAAAATTATAAATTATTAAGATTTTAAAGTCAAGAAAAACCTGGCCGATAAAAAAGCTATGTGTGAGTAAGCTCAATAATAATCCTGTTAGAAAGGGCATTTGAGCTCGGCTAATTATTTAATCTTAATTTTTGGGAGCCTTGATTGATTTAGGATCAATTCCCAGGGCCTTGGCCATTTTTTTATTAACCACTAAACGCATATCGTGGGCTTTTTCAACCGGCATATCAGCGGGTTTTGCTTTGCCAGCCAAAATCTTAGCAGCCATTTTACCCGTTTGTTCGCCAAGGGCTTCATAATCAATGCCAATTGATGCTAGGCCACCCGTCTTAACCTGATCAGTTGAACCCGCAACTAGTGGTACTTTTTTCTCTTTGACCACCTTGCCGACAACTGAGGCTGCCGAGTCAAAGGTGTTATCGGTTGGAACGAAAATTCCTTGCACTTTAGAGGCTAAGGTTTCAGTTACTTGTTGAACATCATTAGTTGTATTAGCTGTTTTAATCAGCACCTTTACTCCGGCGTTTTTCAGAACTGCAGTTGCCATGTCCGCCTGAATTTTAGAATTGGCTTCACCGGCATTGTACATAATCCCGATTGTTTTTGCTTTAGGCACAATTGATAACAGTAGGTCAATTTGGCGTTTGATTGAAACCATATCGGTAGTACCGGTAACGTTTCTACCAGGCTTAGCATTGGAATTTACCAATTTGGCTGCCTTTAGGTCGGTTACAGCAGTGACAACTACCGGAATATCTTGCGTAGCGTTAGCCACACTTTGTGCGGCGGGCGTAGCGATTCCTAAAATCAAATCAGATTTTTCCTTAACTAACTTATCGCTCATGCTCTTTAAATTATCCTGACTATTTTGAGCATTTTGGTAATCAATTTTGAGGTTCTTGCCCTCAACATAACCTTCCTCTTTCAGCCCCTTTTTAAAGCCCTTGTAGGCTTTATCAAGCGAAGGGTGCTGAACTACTTGTAACACGCCAACATGTTTAACAGCTTTGTTATCGTCAGCTTTTTTACTGCTGCATCCTCCCAATAAAAGTAATCCTGCCAGACTGATTCCTGTCATTAATTTACGTAAATGCATTTTTTCCTCCAATAAAAAATACCCACTCATTTCTAAGTGGGTAACACAAGATTGCCTTGGGATTAATCATTCATTGTTAATGCAAGATCAGCCACTTAGAAAGTCGTGTGGCTAATCATACTTAAAAAGCTATAGCCATCACTGATAAATTCAAACCTTGATGTTTGAACTCACCGTGATGAATCCAAACCTTTACCTGTAATAGCTATAGTAATAACGGTTATTCTGCTGTAATTGATGATTTCTAGTCTTAATCATTGAAATTACCTCCAACCTTTGATGAGAAAATTATAAAATATTAAAAAATACAAGTCAAGACTAAATTTTTAGTTTCTACTCGGTACTAATTGGGGGTAAAAACTACCTAATTGTTAACAGTAGTTATTTTTTAAATTAATACGTACCAAAAAATAAAAAGGGGCAACTTTCCTTACGTAATAGGACGACTAGCCGATTTACAATGCTTGCTAAAAATTTAATTTTTGCAAAACTTAGAACTTAAACTATTTTTATATAGAAAGCGTTGTTATAATTCGGTATAATTAAGAAAAAATTAGTCTAAGGAGAATTGTGATGAGTAGCGCTAAACAACGAGTTTTAAATCAAATTGAAAAATTATCCGGTAACGAAACAATTAATACTAGCGATTTAGCGCGGCATTTGCAGTTGTCCAGATCAGTTGTTAGCCATTATCTTAATCAACTTGTGAAAGAGAAGAAAGTAAAGAAAATAGCCGATAGGCCAGTTAAGTGGCAAAAAATTGCTGCTAGGGAAACTAATTCTGATTTTTTTGGTGGAATTATTGGTGGTCACGGCTCACTTGAGAAAACAATCCAGCAATTATCAGCCGCTGCCGCCTATCCTCCTGATGGGTTGAACGTTTTAATCACTGGGAATTCTGGTGTTGGTAAAAGCTATTTAGCCAGCAAATTGTATACTTACGCTCAAAAAAGTGGCGTAATTGCACAAAAAGCTCCTTATATTGTCTTAAATTGTGCCAACTATGCCAATAATCCAGAGCTAATTTCTAGTATGCTATTTGGCTATGTTCGCGGCGCCTTTACCGGTGCGGATACCGAAAAAGATGGTCTGCTAAAACAGGCCGATGGTGGTTACTTATTTTTGGATGAAGTCCATCGATTAAGCAATGAAAATCAGGAAAAACTGTTTAGTTTTATTGATTCGCACCAATTTTATAAAATGGGTGACAACGTTCACCCGATAAAAGCAAAAGTGCGCATCATAATGGCGACTACGGAAAATCCTGAGCAAGTCTTATTGCCCACTTTTTTACGGCGAATTCCGGTTAGGGTCAATCTGCCAGATTATATTGAGCGGCCGGTGGATGAGCGGTTAGAATTGATTAACTCATTATTTCATGCCGAAGCTCAAAAAATTGCTAAAAAAATAATCGTTGATAAGCAAGTTACCTCTGCTCTGGTACAGCTCAAGCATTCGGGTAATATTGGCTATTTGAAAAATGTTATTGAAGTTTCTTGTGCCGCTGCTTACCAAGACAGCAGCAGCGAAGAGGAAATCGTCCTGCACTTAAAGGATTTGCAGATTGACCAGTTACCCCATTTTAAGGATTATGGCGCAATTAGTGTCGAGCCGCATGGTCAGCACTTTTTACCTTCCAACTACAGTATGACGCGCAAATTAACCAACATCATTTCTTCGTTAAAGGAATTGTTGACGGACTATTCGACAGCTAATTTAAATAAGTGTCGCCTGCAGATTCAAGCGATTAACCAATTTATCAATAAGCAGTCGCTAAATTCAGGCTTACATGTTCAACATGAATATTTATTTCAAAAAATAATTGAAAAGCAATACGGTTTAGCGAAAACAGCGTACTTAGAGCCAATCATTTATGCGCTATATGAGCATCATTTCCGCTTAAGTTATGATTTACCCCGTTTAGGTGAAGTGATTGCAGAGCATTTACCTCGCTCGCTCCATGTAGCTGAAAAATTTTATGAAGAGCTGCCAGTTTTAAATCCCAAAAGTAAAATCAGCCTAACTTATTTGTTTGCAATTTTACTTAGTGATCATGTTGATGAAAAAATTCAGTTGCGTGGACTGATGGTTGCTCACGGAGAAAATACGGCAACTAGTATTCAGGCAGTAATTAATTCGCTTTGCGGTAATTATGTGTTTGATGCAATTGATATGCCGATTGATGCTAATATTGCAACGATTGCCGGTGAGGCTAATAAGTTAATTGCCAGCTTTAACACTACTAACGGCTTTATTTTAATGGTGGATATGGGGTCATTGAGCCAGCTCTATTCTCAGATTAGTTCTCAACTAGATGGTGATTTATTGGTAGTCAATAATCTGACGACTTTAACGGCACTAGATTTAGGCTTAAAAATGAAACAGAATTTGCCGTTTAAGCAAATAGCCGAAAAGGCCGAGCAAGACTACCAGATTGGGGTTAAATACTATGAAGGGTTCTCGCAGTCGGTTAATATTTTGGTTTCCTGTATTTCGGGGTTAGGAATAGCTGAGAAAATCAGTGACCTTTTGCGAAAATATTTACCAGTCAATATCAAAGTAATTCCGCTGGGCTACAATGATTTAAAAGAAAAAATCGAAAATCAAAAGTGGGCGTACTTTAAGCAGACCCTATTTGTTTTAACAACGATTGACATTACTGAAAAAGTTAAATTTAACCATATGAACCTTTATGATATTTTGGATTCAAGTGGTGAAAATAAGTTGAAGCATTGGTTATCGCCATATTTAAATCAACAGGAACTTGACCAATTCAATAATGAGTTGTTGCGTTTCTTTTCTAAAGAAGGAATTTCAGAGCGGCTAAGCTTTTTAAATCCAGACGTGGTTTTGGGTGAAGTTGAGACGATTAATAAAAAGTATGAGGATTTTTATAATCTTAAGTTAGATGGCAAGGTCAAATTAAATCTTTATATGCATATTGCTTTGATGATTGAGCGGTTGATGGTTCGTAATACCGGTAAGATTGAAGTTGAACCGGAATCTGCAAAAGAGAAGGCCTTTTTTGAAATAACTAAAAGTATTTTTCAACCAATCGAATTAAAATATAATATTAAAATTTCTACCTATGAAATATCGCTATTGTATGAATTGTTTAAACAGTTCATCTAGAAGTGTTTAATATTGCCTAAAAGAAGTGTTTAAAACTAAAACACTTCTTTTTTATTGCCCGAAATAGCGGCTTTTCTAAGTCTTGGCACGATTGTTGCTTTAAGAAAAGTGAAGAGAAAAAGGAGTGACAAGATGACGGAGATATTGATTGCAAGCCATGGACATTTTGCAAGTGGGCTAAAAAGCTCAATTGATATTCTGACTGGCATGGGAAATCAGGTTAAGACGATTGATGCTTACGTTGATCAAACTGATTATACCGACCAGATCAATGATTTTATTAAAACCGCTAAGCGACCTGCGGTAATTTTTACCGATTTAAAAGGTGGAAGTGTAAACCAGAAGGTAGTTTTAAAAGCCGCCAGCGAAAAAGATATTTATGTTATTACTCAAACAAATTTGGCGATTGTGATGGCGGTCTTACTTGATAGTGAAAAACTAACAGAAAATCATTTGGAAGAATTGATTCAGCAAAGCCAGGTTGAACTATTTAAAGTTGATAAAGAAAACAAGGATTTGGAAGAACAGAAATCTGCTTTTTTTGATTAAGGAGAATGAACAATGATTGCAGCTCTCAGAGTAGATGAAAGATTAATACATGGTCAAATTTCAATGAGTTGGAGTAAGGCCCTAAAGATTAAAGGCATTGTTGTTGCCAATGATAAGGCGGCAGCAGATGACATGCAAAAAATGATGCTTAAAATGGCAGCCCCGTCAGAATTAAAGACAATTGTCCTATCAGTTGATAATGCAATTGAATTATTAAATGATGAACGCTCTAAACAAATGCGTCTGTTAGTCATTACAACAACCGTTAAGGATGCTTTGACAATTGCCGATGGCGTTAATGAAAAACCTGAGCAGGTCAATATCGGCAACGCCGGCAAAATGGGGGCAAAGGGTGACGAAATAACTTTAACAAAGGAAGTTCGCTTGTCACCAGATGAGATTGACTACCTAAGAAAATTGGTAGAGGAATATCCAGATACTTATTTCCAAGGCACTCCAAATATGGAAAAGCATTCGGGTAAAGAAGTTTTGCAGAAAATTGATAAGTAGGAGGTAAATAATGTTTTATGATGCTTTAATGACTGCAATAGCGGTTTTTGTAGGCACGGCTGGCCATGAATTTTTTGGTAATGCCATGCTTAGCAGGCCAATTGTTGTTGCACCCTTATTGGGCTTTTTACTGGGAGATATTCACACAGGCTTACTTGTCGGTGCGTCAGTAGAAACAATCTTTATGGGGGTTGTCAATATTGGTATTTCTAGTACGGCCGAGCCAGCATTAGCTGCGGCTTTGGCAACTGTGTTCACTATTCAGTCCGGTAATATGGGAGCCAATATTACTTTGGCCTTCCCACTGGCTGTTCTTGGTCTACAATTCTTGAATATGATTTTATCCTTTGTAATTGGGCCATTCGCTCCTCTTTTTGCTAAATTTGCTAGAAAAGGGGAAGACAAGAAAATGGTTGGCTTGCACTTTGGCTTATGGTTTTTACACTATGGCCTATATTCATTAATTCCATTTTTTGCAGTTTTATTTGGATCAAAGGCTGTTCAAATTGCATTGCAAGCTATCCCTAAGTCGATTATGAACGGTTTAACGGTTGCAGGTAATTTACTTCCAGCAGTCGGGATGGCAATGTTGCTTCTGTTATTATGGGATAACAAATTGGCCCAATATTACTTCTTGGGTGTTGTTCTTATGGCTTACCTAAAATTGCCTTTAATGGCAATAGCAGTTATTGCAGCAATTGTCGCCGTAGCAATTGCTGAACGTGACATGAGTGAAATTAAACTTGCTAAAAACAGACCCGCTGCTTCGGCTAATAATCAAGCTGATCAGTCGGCCAAAAAGACGTTTAGTCAGGAAGAGGAGGACTTCTTCGCATGAAATTGACACAAGATTTATCTAAAGATGAAAAGAAAATGATTCGGAGCATGTTTTGGCGCTCCTCAACAATGTATATTTCCGTTAACCCCGTTTTAATGGGCGGTGGCGGTTTCTGCTTCTCGTTAATGCCATTTATTAACAAATTTTACAAGCATGATGAAGCGGGAAGACGTAAGGCCTTAGAACGGGAAACGGCATACTTTAGTACAACTGTTCCAATGTCAACATTTGTCATGGGGATTGCGGCCTCAATGGAAAAAGAAAATAGTAAAGAGCCCAACTTTAATGCTGATTCTATTAATGCGGTTAAAACTAGTTTAATGGGACCATTAGCGGGTATCGGCGATTCCTTATTCTGGGGAGTCTGGCGGGCAGTTTGTGCCGCTTTAGCTATTAATTTTGCTCAAAATGGTAATTTCCTTGCACCGATTATCTTTTTGGTAATGTTTAACATTCCTAACTATATTATTCGTTATTACGGCGGCTTTTTAGGCTATTCATTAGGTTCTAGTTACGTTAAAAAGCTGTACGAAAATGGCTTGATGAATGTATTAACCAAGGCGGCTAGTATTTTAGGCCTAGTGATGGTCGGTGCCATGACTGTCCAGATGGTAATTTTTAAGACAACAATTAAATGGACGATGGGCGGAAAAACGATAATGGATGTTCAGTCCGTGATTGATCAGATCTTTAAGGGCCTGTTACCAGTAGCCATCACTTTAATCTGCTATAAGCTGTTAAAGGACAAAAAGATTGGTGTTATCAGTTTAATCTTTGCAATTGTTGTTTTATCAGTTATCGCTTCATTAATTGGAATAGTCTAAGATGAATTATGATATCCAAAATATTATTAAGATCGGTTGGCAGACGCCGTTAAATGAGTTTTACAATGTAAAAACTAGTGAAGATCAAGAAGTTTCTGCTAATCGATGCAGTTATTATAGTGACTTGCTTCCTAGTCAAGATTTTTCAGTTGAAGTCAGTAATCAAAAAATGCTTGCTAGCCTGTCAGCAACGGGCAAGATAAAGTCTATTAGCTTTTTTAGAGAAGCATATTATACTGAAGACAAGCCGGGAACTTGGGTTTCAAATGGCTTTGTTCAAGAACAGAATCTTGATACAGAAGTCGAAATAGCTAAACAAACAAAATCGCTGTCTAGTGCCGACCACCAAGTAGATTACGATTTGATGTTTAATATCATACCGCGGTTTATTCACCACTATCCGGCAGCTAATGTTTTACAACTATTTTTGCCAATTTATCAAAAAAATGGGCAAGCAATTAGTGGGCTAATTGAGCTATGTGCAATTAAAAGTAAGAATAAAGCGGATAAGATTATTTTTCCTAATTGCTATCATCTGAAATATTCAGATCGCCACCATCTTAAGCTGGATTATAGTGAAGATCAGCGTGTGCTGGCGAAAAAGAGTGGCTGGTTAGTGATAACGGATCCGAATGCTACTTTTAATGTTTCAAAGGATACGATAAGTCAAATAATTTCTGCTTCATTTATTCAAACAAAGCGTAAATTTGGCAAGCTTGAAATGAAGGATAATCCCAAATTGGCAGCCTTAATTATGCGCAAATCTGTCAATGCTCTGAACAGTATTTGCTGTTCAACATCTGGAGAAGTAGTGGGAGCAAATTGGGGCTCAAGTCCGGTTATTAACCGAACGTGGCTACGCGATATGTTTTATGCTAGTTTACCAGCAATTTATTTTGATCATGATCTAGCTAAAAAGATTATTTTGTGGTTTGCCCAATTTGAAATTAAGCCGCGTGGTGACAAATTTGCTGGTGGTATTCAGCATTCAGTTGTCAATTCATTAAATAGTACTATTTTACTGACTCTTTATTTGCAACAAACAAATGACATTGCATTTCTTAAGCAACATCCCCAGGTTTGGCAACATATTTTATATGTAATTAATTACCTGATAGCCCATCGTGATCAAAAATATGGTTTAGTACAATCAGAATGGCTTTCTGACGGGATTGCTTTGGGTAAATTCCATACGGGAACACAAATTGCGTTTTGGGCTGCTCTAAGTGGTTTAAGTAAAATTTATCGTCAGGTTTTGGATGATGAAGTAGAAGCAACTTATTATGCCGAAGTGGCTAATGACCTTAAAAATAACATTAAGAAATATTGCCTAGTCAAAGACAAAAAAGGTAATAAAAAGTTTCCAGAAGGAATTAACCCTGGTGGTAATAAGTTAGCGGTTGATGCCCGTATATACGAAAAGGACCTTTTGGACCAAGGATTGGACTTTTTAACGCGTGTAACGAAAAACCAGCAGATAAATTTGGAATTTCACGATGGTGAAGAAACTGATACGACTTTAGCCCCATTTTATGGTTTTAATGATGTTCTTGATAAATGTTATCTGAATACCCTAAAATTTGCGGCTAGTTCAGAAAATCCTAGCTACAGTTCTTTAAGTAAGGGAATTTCTTGGGGAAATCAATCTGAAGCGACATTTCCTGGTTATATTACTTTACTTATGGGCACAGTTGATGAGTCACAAAAATTTGATGATGAGATTACTTTGCTTTCCAAACTAACTGATTTAGATGGCAGCTGGTGGTGGTGGCCATATGAAGTTGGAAAGAGTGGCAAAAATGTGGTGCGCTTTAATCATTGTGGTAAATGTGGTTGGAGTGATGGAACTTTCAGCGTATTAATGATAAAAAATCTATTGGGAATCAAATATGATGCGCCTGAACGTACATTTTGCCTTGCACCATTGAAATGCGTACCTAGTTTTACCTGGCAGCATTTTCCATTAACTAATGATTTAACTATTGATATTGCTTATCAAAAGGATGGGGATAGTCAGAAATTGGAGCTAGCCCTTCATGGTACTTTTACCCAGGCAATTTCAGTTACATTTAGCCCGCAACAAGCGGCTACCGTTAAAAGTGAGCGGCTAACGGTTGGTAAAGATATTCAACTTGAAACAGAGGTTAGATAGATGTTCAACAATTTAACAGAATTTTCTTCATTTGAAACTAGGGCAATTACGCCAGAAAACCCGACAGGTGAAAAAGGAAAAGCGGCTATGACGGCTAGTAATCTAGGAAAATCACGTAAGGGCAGGGCAAGCATTACGTTACCGCAAAATGAGGAGGTCACAATTGCTGAGATAAAGGGTGCCGGAGTTATTAAGCACCTTTGGTTTACAATTCGTGATCATACAGAAATGGGCAGTTTCATTATGCGTAATACAATTTTGCGAATTTACTGGGATAATGAAACAGTTCCAGCAGTTAATTGTCCTTTAGGTGATTTCTTCTGCAATGGTTTTGGTGAGCGCTACAATGTAAATTCTTGTCCAATTGTGGTGGCCCCTTCGGGAGGGATGAACTCCTATTTTGAAATGCCTTTTAAAAAGGCTGCCAAAATCACGATTACTAACTTGTTTAAACAAGATATCCGTTCTTTTTTCTATACAATTAATTATGAACTGCATGAAGAAACTGATGTAAAGAATAAATTGTATTTTCATGCATATTGGAATAGAGAACGAGAAACAAAAATTAAACAAGATTACAGTTTATTGCCACAGATTAATGACTATGGTTATTATATCGGTACTTTTATTGCCTTAACGGCTTTAGAGCGCTATTGGTGGGGTGAAGGTGAATTTAAATTTTATCTTGATAATGATCAGGAATTTCCAACTGTGACTTCTACCGGAATGGAAGATTATTTTGGTGGTGCTTGGGCATTTCACCAGAATAATCAAGATGGCACAACATCAATGGCCACATTTTGTACACCTTACCTTGGTTTTCCTTATCATAGCAATATTGATCATTCCCGAGAGCATTTTAGTACCGGAAAACCTAATTCGCCACATGCCTTTGGTAATGATGGATTACCCCAGAATGCTTTGTATCGTTGGCATTTAGTTGATCCAATTGAATTTAAGCAGAATATTCATGTTACTCTGCAGCAAATTGGCAATGATGATATCGGCTTATTCGAACGAAGTGATGACTTATCTTCGGTTGCCTATTGGTATGGTAGTAAAGCAGCCGGAATCAAAACGGACTTACCAACATTAACAAGTCTGCGGCCACGTTAACGGGGTTATTACTAAAGTTACTTGAAGTTTGCTATAATGGCTGTGAAAAAGGAGAAAAAGCCGATGACACGATTGCAAAAAATGGTCTTAAAACCGAAAGAGCAGTTAGTTACGCGGCTTTTTTTGTCGCCCAAGCTCAAGCAAAACCTAACTGTTTTATCCTATAGTACTTATGACTTAGTCGCTGCAATGAAAGACTTAAGCGAAAGTGATCCCTTTGTTTCCTTAGGTAAATCACAAGAAGAAAGTCATAATTTAGAATGGCTTAAGGATAGTGAAAGTGAGAGCTTACTCGATCATTTGTTAGCACAGGTGCGTTTAAGTGACTGGAATAATAAAGTTAAAAAGGCAGTTAAGCTCTTAATCTATCATCTAGCTGATGACGGCTATTTACGAACCGACTTGGCTGAAATTGCACAGGGAGCTGAATTTTCAATTGATGAACTGCAAAAGGCTAAGGAATTTTTGCAGACACTTGACCCGTGCGGAATTGGAGCTAAAGACTTAAATGAGTGTTTATTAATCCAGGCAGAACAAAAAAAGGATTTTGACCAAGTTGCGTTACAGATCTTATTAGCTGATGACTTAGAAATGCTGGCAGATCCGCAAAAGTGGGGACTTACGCAATTCTCTGAAAAGCAATTAGAAAATGCCTTAGCTTGTATTCAAACATTGGATCCTGCTCCAGCAAGTGAGTATACAACTGGTACTAACACACAATACTTACTACCAGATTTAATTTTTAAGGTAGAAGATCAGCGACTGACTATTGAAACCTTTCAAGCGCAAATTCCAGAGCTATTGTTTGATGAGCAGACCTTTCAAGAATTGAAAGGCCAAGCAAAAGAGCGGCAATATTTTACGGAACAAAAACAGAGGTATCTTGAGTTAAAAAACGCAATTGAGCAACGACAACAGACCATTTTGCGTCTTGGTAAATACGTGGGGGAGTATCAACATGATTTTTTAATCACGTTGCAAAGAGAAAAGTTGAAACCATTGGGTCTTAAGGAAACCGCAAAGGCGTTGGATCTTGCTCCAAGTACGATTAGTAGGGCAATTAAAGACAAATATATCCAGTGTCAAAATAAGATTTTTAGTTTGAAAATGTTATTTCCGCGCCAAGTGGCACAGGATTTATCCCAAGAACGAATTGAATATGATTTACAAGAATTGGTAAAAGCGGAAAACAGTCTTGAACCCTTAAGTGACCAGCAATTAGTTGCCATTTTTGCAAAACATGGAGTAGAGCTGAGTCGGCGGGTAATTGCAAAATACCGGAAAAAATTGGGCATACCTAATAGTTATCACCGTAAAAGAAGCTAATAATTTTACCCAAATAAAAAGCTTAGTGCTGTAGCACTAAGCTTTTTTGTTAATAATTTTTAAGGTAAGTCATTACCAGCTGCTAAGTAGATATCGTACCATTCTTGTGCGGTCAGTCGAATATCTGCCCCTTTGGCACTGTCAACGATATGCGCTGGCGTCATTGTCCCAATAATTACTTGGTCGATTGCAGGATGACGCAAAATCCATGCCGCCGCGATGGCATTCTTGGAAACACCTTTTTGATCCGCAATTTTTTGTAAAGCATCATTAACTTCAGGGAATTTAGGATTACCAATGAAGTTGCCCTCAATTTGACCGTATTGGAATGGTGACCATGCCTGCACCGTCATGTGGCGCAAACGTGAGTAATCAAGGATGCCACGATCATGATCAATGCTGCGTGCATCTGTCATATTGGTGTGAATATTAAAATCAATTGGACCAGTATGCATGACACTTACTTGCAGTTGATTAATTAATAGTTTTTGACTTAAACCAGCTTGCAATAATTCAACTTGCATTGGGTTAAAGTTGGAGACACCAAAGTGCCGTACCTTGCCTTCCTGTTGCAGTTGATCGAAGGCAGCAGCGATTTCTGCTGGATCCATTAAAGCATCAGGTCTGTGAAGTAGTAAGCTATCCAAGTAATCAATTTTCATTCTCGAAAGAATACCGTCAACGGCAGCAATGATGTGCTTTTTAGAAAAATCGTACCGCGTAGTTTTATAATCAAGGGCTTCGTTTTCATAAATACCCGTCTTAGATTGAATATAAAAGTCGTCGCGCTTAAGTGAAGACTTTGCCAAAGCTTCACCAAAAATTTCCTCGGACTTGCCGTGTCCATAAATATCAGAAGAGTCGATATAGTTGATACCGCAGTCATGTGCTGTTTCAAGAGCCGTTACTGCATCAGCTACTTTTAATTGATTCATCCGCATAATGCCAAAAGCAATTGCAGAAGCTGTGAAGTTGGTATTGCCAATTTTAATTTGTCTCATATTATACCTCCTGCTTTTTAGTATAAGACAAACTGGCGGGAAAGTGCGCGTTACAGTGAAATTTAATTTTTACTGAAAACATCTCTTAAAAATACTAATATTTTTTTAAAGTTAAATTTATTTTAAGATAAAAACGTAATATAATAAAAGATACAATTTTTATTTATAGACTTAAAGTCTAATTAGGAGGGAAAAGTTATGAGTAATAAGATTGGGATCATCGGTGACGGCCATGTTGGGAGTACTGTGGCACAACAGTTAATTATTTCGGGATTAGTTGATGATTTGGTTTTAATCGATGAAAATAAGGCAAAAGTAACCGCTGATGAACTAGATTTTCAAGATGCCATGGCTAACTTAAAGCACCACGTTAATATTGTCATCAATGATTACTCCGCCTTAAAAGATGCGGATATTATAATTAGTGCTTTTGGTAATATTGCGTTAGAAGCTGGCGGCGAACGGTTTGCGGAATTGAAATTTAATAAAGAAAGAATTGGTGCGATTGCTTCCGCAATTAAGGAAAGTGGCTTTAATGGTATTTTAGTTGCAATCACTAATCCAGTTGATGCGATTACTAGCATGTACCAGGAATTGACGGGCTTACCGAAAAAGCACGTCATTGGTACTGGTACCTTGCTCGACACTGCACGGATGAAACGAGCAGTGGGCTCCCGCTTGCACGTTGATCCCCGCTCAGTTGAAGGCTTTAACCTAGGGGAACACGGTAATTCACAATTTACGGCTTGGTCGACAGTTAAGGTCTTGGAAAAACCAATTACGGAGCTGGCTAAAGAACAATCGTGGAAGTTGGAAGACTTAAATGATGAAATTAAATTTGGTGGTCAAACTGTCTACAAGGGTAAGCAATATACTAACTATGGTATTTCAGCGGCTGTAACTCGTTTGGTTGAAACAATTGAAAGTGACGCCCACACTGAGATGCCAGTTTCTAATTACCAGGAAAAGTACGGCACTTATTTATCATACCCAGCAATCGTTGGTCGCGATGGAATAATTCAGCAAGTTGAATTATCATTAACCGAGGAAGAAGAAAAGCTGCTAGAGGCTTCTGCCGCAACAATTAAGGAAAAATCACAAGATTAAGTAGTATTCTGGGGAAATGGTGACTATATAGTTGCCATTTTTTGCTTATATTTAAAAATAAGATGCATATGAAAATTAGTTGCGGTATTCTTATAGTAATGAAAGTGATTACAGGAGACTCATATGAATAAAATTAAGGATGACTATATTTTAGGACTCGATATCGGGACCAATTCCTGTGGCTGGGCGGTCACGGATAAGAAAAATACTCTTTTGAAGTTACGCGGTAAGACGGCAATGGGCTCACATTTATTTGAAGAAGGGCACTCTGCTGCTGACCGGCGCGGCTTTCGGACTACACGTCGTCGCCTTAAAAGACGCAAATGGCGACTAGGTTTGTTAGAAGAAATCTTCGCGGAGCCAATGGCTGAAGTTGATCCGGGCTTTTTTGTCCGTTTGCATCAATCTTGGGTATCGCCATTAGATAAAAAACATCAGAAGTACGAGGCCATTGTTTTTCCAACTGCCAAAGAAGATGCTGCCTTTTACAAGGATTACCCGACAATTTATCATCTGCGGCAGGCCTTAATGACAGAGGACAAAAAGTTCGATTTGCGTGAAATCTTTTTGGCGATGCATCATATTGTTAAGTATCGGGGCAACTTTTTACAAGATACGTCAGTTAACGATTTTAATGCTTCTAAAATTGAAGTAGAGCCGGTAATTAAGGAACTCAATAATTGTTTTAGTGATTTGGTAACTGAAAAAGATGATCAAATAGAACTACAAGTAGCCAATGCTGCAGAGGTTGAAGCAGTTATTAAGGGGGAAGATGCTGCTAGAACTATCTATAAAGCTGATAAAGTTAAGAAAATTTCCGCTTTGTTAACTAACGCTACCGACAAAGTTACTAAAAATGTGGCCAAGCAGATTGCTAATGCCATCATGGGTTATAAGACGCAATTTGAAACGATTTTAGATAAAGAAATTGATAAAAGCGATAAAGCTGCTTGGGAACTTAAACTAACCGATGCAGATGCGGATGATAAACTTGAGGCTTTACTCCCAGAACTAGAAGAGCCAGAACAAACAATTATTGCTGAGATTAGAAAATTATTCAGTGCAATTACCCTTAGCAATATTGTTGATGAAGGCAAGACTTTGTCTGAGTCAATGGTAAATAAATATAATAAACATGCGCAAGATTATCAATTGCTCAAGAAAGCAATTGATAGTCAAGCGGATAAGAAAAAAGCCAAGACATTGGGCTTAGCTTACGATTTATACGTTAATAACCGGCATGGTAAATTGCTTGAAGCTAAAAAAGAATTAAAGGTTAAGGGCGTTTTAGCTAAAGATGATTTTTATAAAATAATTCAAAAAAATGTCGATGATTCAGATGCAGCTAAACAAATTCTACATGAAATTGAGCTTGATAATTTCATGCCAAAGCAGCGCACAAATAGTAACGGTGTCATTCCATTTCAGCTGCACCAAATTGAGCTTGACCGAATTATTGCTAAGCAAAGCAAATATTATCCATTCTTGGCAGAAAAAAATCCGGTGAAGCAGCACCTAAAACAGGCCCCATATAAGCTTGATGAGTTAGTTAGATTTAGAGTACCGTATTATGTCGGTCCAATGATTACGGCTGATAAGCAGGAGCAAACTTCAGGTAAGAGCTTTGCCTGGATGGTGCGTAAAGAAGCAGGTAAGATTACGCCTTGGAATTTTGAAGAAAAGGTTGATCGAGAAAAATCTGCCAATAAATTTATTAAACGCATGACACTTAAAGATACTTACCTTCTTGGTGAAGATGTTATACCGGCGAATAGTTTACTCTATCAGAAGTTTACTGTTTTGAATGAGCTGAATAATATCAAAATTAATGGTAAGCGTCTCAGTCCAACCAAGAAGCAGAAAGCTTACGAGGAACTTTTTGAAAAGAATAAAACAGTTACAGCTAAGAAATTCGCTACCTGGGTGCAAACTAACTATGGCTCGAATGATATTAAAGGATTAGCCGATCCGACTAAGTTTAATTCTAGCTTGTCTAGTTATTACCATCTCAAAAACTTAAAGGTCTTTGATAAAGAACTTGATGATGCTAATTATGAAAAGGACTTTGAAAAAATAATCGAGTGGTCCACTATTTTTGAAGATAAGAAAATTTATCAAGAAAAATTGCGTGAAATTAATTGGTTAACAAATGACCAATTTAAGGCGATTGCTAATTGGCGCTTGCAAGGCTGGGGCAGATTATCTCGCAAATTACTAGTAGGCTTACATGATCAAAACGGCCAGAATATCATGGCTCAGTTATGGGATAGTCAAAAAAACTTTATGCAGATTGTTATGGAGCCGGACTTTAAAGATGCGATTGAGCAAGAAAACCAGGTTATCGTTAAGAAAACAGGTGTTGAAGATATTTTGGCTGATGCGTATACTTCGCCAGCCAATAAGAAAGCCATTAGGCAGGTAGTTAAGGTTGTCAACGATGTTGTTAAGGCTGCCGGTGGCAAAGCGCCCGCGCAGTTTGCTATTGAATTTACTCGTAGCCCCGAAAGTAATCCAAAATTGTCTCAGGTAAGAGGAAGTAAATTGCTAAAAGCATACCAAGATACTGCCAAAGAGTTGGTCGATAAGGATTTAACCAATAGTCTTAAGAATGCGATTACTAGTAGAAAACTTGCACAAGATAAATATTTCCTTTATTTCATTCAGGGTGGTCGGGATGCTTATACTGGTGAAAGGATCAATATTGATGACATTGAGTCCAGGTATGATATTGACCATATTTTGCCACAGAGCTTTATTAAAGATGATTCTTTTGACAATCGTGTTTTGACTTCTAAAAAATTCAACGCACAAAAATCAGACGATGTACCACTTAAGCGATTCGGCGGTAACTGGGTACCAGAGTTAAAAATGACTATTAAAGATATGTGGTCTATGTGGCAAAAAACGGGACTCATCAATAATCGCAAAAAGAACAACTTGCTACTTGATCCAGCTAATTTGAATAAGTACCAAAAATCAGGTTTTATTAATCGGCAATTGGTTGAAACCAGTCAAATTGTCAAACTAGTGTCAGTCATCTTGCAAAATATTTATCCTAAATCTGAAATTATTACGGTTCGCGCGGGTGATAACTCGGCTCTGCGTAAGAGGCTTAATCTTTATAAGAGTCGTGAAGTAAATGACTATCATCATGCACTTGATGCGTATCTCTCCATTATTTGCGGTAATTTTCTTTATCAGGTCTATCCGAAACTTCGACCATACTTTGTTTACGGTCAATTTAAAAAATTTAGCAAAGATAAAAAGTTGCAGGAAGATACTGTCAATAATACTAAAGAATTCACGTTCTTGTGGCCACTACTACAAAAGGATAATGATCAAAGAAAAGCACCCGAAGAAATCAAAGAAGATAAGGGCGACCGCGTAGTTTTTCTCAAGCACCCTGATATCTTTGATAAATTACGCCGGGCATATAACTTCAAGTATCTTTTGGTCTCGCGTGAAACGACTACGCAGGATCAGGAGATGTTTAAAATGTCTGTGTTTCCACGTACCGAACGTGATACTGTTAAGTCGCGTAGCCTAATTCCTAAAGGAAAAGACCTGGATCCTGAAATTTATGGGGGCTATACAGGAAACGCTAATGCATATATGGCAATAGTAAGAATCCGTAAGGCTAAAGATTCAACGTATAAAGTTGTCGGCGTGCCGATGCGTGCTTTGGCTAAATTAAAAAAGGCGCAAAAGCAAGGCAAATATGACGAAACCTTGAAGCAAGTTTTAACCCCACTAGTTATGTTCGATCAGAAAGGAGAGGCAAAGCGAGGAGTACAAGGCTTTGACATCGTTGCTGGGCATATTTTATATAAGCAAATAGTCCTTGATGGTGAACGTAAATTTATGCTTAGCTCTTCTAGTTATATGAGTAACGCCAAACAATTAACTTTATCTTGGGAAACAATGCGTATTGTAACAGATAACTTTACCAAAGATGAAGACCAGGATAGGTTGCTAATTAAGGCTTATGATGAAATACTTACTAAGGTTGATCACTACCTTCCATTATTTGATATAAATAAATTCAGAGAAGGCCTTCATAACGGCAGAGAGAAGTTTGTTACTCTAAAAAAAGACAAAAAGAAATTTATGCTTGAACAAATTTTAAATGGTTTGCATGACAATATGGTGGTTGGTGACCTTAAAGAGTTAGGAATTAAAACGCCATTTGGGAAAATGCAAATGGGATCTGGTATAACCCTTACGCCAGATGCAGTGTTAATTTTCCAATCACCAACAGGTTTATTTGAAAAAAGAATCAAAATTTCTAAATTATAAAAGCCAAAAAAGGGAGCTGATGGTTGTCAGTTCCCTTTTTCAGTGCATAAAAAAACCTCCGCTATAGAGCTGAGGCAGGACGATAAAAATATCGCGTTGAAACTTTGCATAAAAATGCATTGCTTGATTTTAAATCTGGTTGTTAGATCAGTGATGATTAGTTATCATCAATCGGGAGCTACCCGATAAGATTATTTTATCATTTTTTGAAGAATATACAAGGAGAAATTATGGGATGGAGATCAGTGATCATTACGCAACATGCGAAGATGACATATTCGATGAATATGATGGTTGTTCAAACGCGTGATGGAATTAATCAGATACCAATAGATGATATTAATTTGTTGTTAGTTTCGACGACCCAGGCCGTGATCACCAGTGCGTTAATTAGTAAATTGGCAGAAAACCAGACAAAAGTGATTTTTGTCGATGAAAAAGACCAGCCAGTTGTAGAAACTGTTGGTTATTATCCTAGTGCTAGAAACTTATCTAAGTTGAACAATCAGTTTAACTGGGATTTACAGTTAAAAGAAAAGTTGTGGACAAAAATAGTTGACCGCAAAATTACTAATCAGATTACGGTTTTAAAAAATTATCAGCTAGAATGGCAAAATGTCCAAGATGAGCTTGATCAGCTAGAATTAAATGATACTACTAATCGGGAAGCAATTGCTGCACGGAAATACTTCATGACTTTATTTGATAAAACTTTTGTCCGTCGTGATAATAACGCGGTCAACGGGGCGCTTGATTATGGTTATGCGATTTTATTAGCGAGTTTTAACCGTGAGATTGCCGTCAATGGGTATCTTTCATATCTAGGAATCCACCATCATTCTGAAGAAAATTGCTTTAACTTGGCGTCGGATTTAATGGAGCCCTTTCGTCCATTCGTTGATTATTGGGTAAAAGCTCATGAAAAGATTAAGCAGCTGACGCCTGATATTAAATATGGTTTAGTCGAGTTGTTGAGTTTAGAAATAAAATATAACAACAAAAAAACGATCTTATCGAATGCAATTTCTAAATATGTGCATGACTGCTTGTGCTTTTTAAGCGGAAAAACGAAAGAGTTACCTGAAATGGAGATGGCATTAACTAATGAGGTACCGAATGATGCGCTTAATGATAATGTTTGATTTGCCAACAGAAACTGCTCAGCAGCGAAGAGAATACCGTCAGTTTCGGCAAAAATTACTTAATGAGGGCTTTTTAATGATTCAATTTTCTGTTTATGCCCGGGTTTGTGTCACTAGGCAAACGGCAACTTTTCTGGAAAGTAGGGTTAAGAAGTTTTTACCTCATGGCGGAGTAGTACAATCATTGATGGTTACGGAAAAGCAGTATAATGATATGCACTTTTTAGTCGGTAAGCCCGTGGATGATGTTCGTAATAGTTCTGATCGGACGGTGATCCTGTGATATTAGCATATTTAACACATAAGAAATGGGTTTTCTCAGATTCTGGAATCAAAATACTGGCAACTCGAAGTACAATTGTGTACCGCGATTTAATTCAAGGGATTCAAGGAAAAAAATAAAATGCTAATTTGTTCGAGCGACAATTATGATCCAGTTGAAGTTACTAAAACTTTTGACATGGTAGGAGATCCTTTGTTAAGTAGCGATATTACTAAAAAATACTTAACCAAAATTGTTAGTACTTATATTACTAACTTAGACGAAGCCACGCGTAATAAGATAATCTGTGCTTTTAGCAATTTAGAATTAGCATTATCTGATTCACTGCTTCTTGAAGATTTACCGTTAGCAATTAACTTTGAAGAAGATTTAAAAAAGCTACTCAAAATGGCAGATTTGCATCTAGATGAGAACATATTGAACGAACCATATGCTATAATTGAAACAGTTCTAAAAATTCACCAAAACTGTAATTTAAAAACAGTTCCTGTGTTTTGTAATACTACAAATTATTTAGATAATCGGGAATTAGCCGAATTAGCACAGATTGCAAAGCAAATGAAGTTAATGGTCGTTCTAATTGAATTCACATCTTCGGATTTTTTGGTTGTTCCCGAGGATGCGCAATTTTATTACATTGACGAGGATTTAGTCGACTGGTACTAACTACTACATTAAAATTTGATGATAAAACATCGGTTTTAGATGGTTGTTAGATCAGTGATGACTAGAACATTGTCAAGACTTAACTAATAGTGATAAGCGTTTTAGATGGTTGTTAGATCAGTGATGACTAGAACACAACACTATCACAAGTGTTAGGAACACCAGTTTTAGATGGTTGTTAGATCAGTGATGACTAGAACTGGGGTTATTTAGCTAAATGGGGCGTATCAGTTTTAGATGGTTGTTAGATCAGTGATGACTAGAACGGCATTGCAAGCGAAGAAGATGATGATGCGGTTTTAGATGGTTGTTAGATCAGTGATGACTAGAACGTGTATTGAACATGTTAGTTGTGTTTCTGAGTTTTAGATGGTTGTTAGATCAGTGATGACTAGAACATTAAATAAGCATACGTTGCATTAAGTTGTGTTTTAGATGGTTGTTAGATCAGTGATGACTAGAACCAACCTATGATTTCAATGGCCAAAAAATAGGTTTTAGATGGTTGTTAGATCAGTGATGACTAGAACTAATTCTTAAAAATGACTGTGCAACAGTTGGTTTTAGATGGTTGTTAGATCAGTGATGACTAGAACCGATTTCTATATTGATTTAAATCACTTTAGGTTTTAGATGGTTGTTAGATCAGTGATGACTAGAACTCTTCTTCCAGCTCAGCAACAGTTCTTGACGTTTTAGATGGTTGTTAGATCAGTGATGACTAGAACATGAGCAATTAGAACCCCAATCATATCGCAGTTTTAGATGGTTGTTAGATCAGTGATGACTAGAACTCATAAAGATGGCTACAAGTTAGTACATAAGTTTTAGATGGTTGTTAGATCAGTGATGACTAGAACACGAAAAAGCATTTTATCAAGATGAATTAAGTTTTAGATGGTTGTTAGATCAGTGATGACTAGAACAGTTTTGAAGGTATATCCGCAATCATATCGGTTTTAGATGGTTGTTAGATCAGTGATGACTAGAACGTCTGAAGCATATATTATAGCCAACGGGCGGTTTTAGATGGTTGTTAGATCAGTGATGACTAGAACTCATTTTCAATGATATAAACGGTGTTCGGCGTTTTAGATGGTTGTTAGATCAGTGATGACTAGAACAAGCAAAAATGTTTTAACAGTATCAGTCGTGTTTTAGATGGTTGTTAGATCAGTGATGACTAGAACTTACTGTTTTTAGATAACGCATCATAATCTGTTTTAGATGGTTGTTAGATCAGTGATGACTAGAACAAAATACGCAGCAAAGACGTGTTAATTTCAGTTTTAGATGGTTGTTAGATCAGTGATGACTAGAACTGAATTCAACGTCATTAATTGACATCCAGCGTTTTAGATGGTTGTTAGATCAGTGATGACTAGAACCATCCCCCTTCAACCCGTAAATTACGACATGTTTTAGATGGTTGTTAGATCAGTGATGACTAGAACTGCGTTTTGTCCAGTTGTGCCAAACACGTTGTTTTAGATGGTTGTTAGATCAGTGATGACTAGAACACGTTTTACCACGTCAACAAATGACAATTAGTTTTAGATGGTTGTTAGATCAGTGATGACTAGAACAAGTGTTATACTTTAGATAGTAAAAGATAAGTTTTAGATGGTTGTTAGATCAGTGATGACTAGAACAATTTTGTTAAGGTTATTCAAAAAGATACAGTTTTAGATGGTTGTTAGATCAGTGATGACTAGAACTTGATAATAAAGATTATGAAAAATTGACCTGTTTTAGATGGTTGTTAGATCAGTGATGACTAGAACTGTATCAAGTAAAACTAATTAACGATAACAGTTTTAGATGGTTGTTAGATCAGTGATGACTAGAACTGCAGCAGTTAATGCTGTTTTAATTCTGTTGTTTTAGATGGTTGTTAGATCAGTGATGACTAGAACTAGATGGAAGCGTGGTCAGCAGAGACTTTTGTTTTAGATGGTTGTTAGATCAGTGATGACTAGAACTAATGTGGTGGTTTCATTTTTATCTGCTCCGTTTTAGATGGTTGTTAGATCAGTGATGACTAGAACGTCTCTCTATCCCTTTTCGACTCTAATAATGTTTTAGATGGTTATTAGATCAGTGATGACTAGAACGGCGTAAGTCGCACAAGGACAATACTTTTGGTTTTAGATGGTTGTTAGATTAGTGATGACTAGAACTTTTACTAAAACAAGAATGATACAATACAGGTTTTAGATGGTTGCTAGATCAGTGACGACTAGAGTTAAAAATTCATCTATCAATAAAGTTGGCTTTAGCTTGCCTTTATTGAGCCAGAGCTGTAGGCTTTTTATGACAATTTTGGACGCACAATTTCAGGAAGTAGCGAGTTCACGCCCTCTTTACTGGCAGCAATTTCAGAGATTGTTTGCCCAGAGCTTTACGCGGCCTGCTTGCCTATGTGAATTAACTAATTTTACTCAATAAAAAAAGCACATCGTTTGTGATGTGCTTTTTTAGTGCATTTACATATAACTAGCTGTGAGCTGTTTTTACCCATGAATCATTCCCTTTTAATTGGCGAATTATGGCGCGATAGGGGATAAAGGCTAGCACCCAGCGATAAAAGGCAAAGCTAAAGATTATTCTAAAAATTATTAAGCGATTTTTAGGTGGCTCTAAATTCGATTCGTGCCATTGTTTTTCAATCATTAACGTATTGACCAGGTTTTCTGTGAATAATAATGTGAAAATAATTGCTAAACCAATTAATGGCCGATAGAAAGCGTAAAAAATCAAAACGGAAACCGAAATAATTGATGATGGCACAACTATGATGGATAGATATGGCACCATTAAGAAAAAAATGATGAAAGTTTTAACAATTGTCTGAAGATGTTTGGCTTTCATTATTGCTCCGCCATAAATCTTAAGGCATTGCAGGCCACCTTGGCACCAGCGAGTCCGCTGCCGGATAAGTTTTCTTAAGTTAGAAACACCTTCTTGCTTAACACTGACAGTATTTAAGAAAGTGCCATAATAGCCTTTCAGCAATCCCTTGAGTGAGAACTCACAGTCTTCAAGCAGGGAGGAAGACCAGCCAACATTTTTGGCCATTTTTAACGTAACGAACTGACCGTTGCCAGAAGCCAGAGCTGATCCCCAATTTGTTCGTGCCATTTGCAATAGTGCATTATAAATGGAAAATTCAAAATTTTGCATTATTGTCAGGTTATCAACAGTGTTATAAACGTCAACACGCGTTTGAACAAGGTCGTAAAAGGAATTTTGAAAGGTAGCAACGACCTCTCTTAAGTAATCAGAATCAAAGTGACTATCCGCATCAATAATGCCAATAAGTGTCTTGCCAAGGGAATAATTCATTTGAATAATTTGATTGACGGTATATTCTAAAGCTGGTCCTTTCCCAATCTGTGCGTTTGGTTTAACACGGTGAATAACGTGTAAATTAGCGTGATGTGACCATTTATCAAGTAATTCCGTTGTGCCATCACTAGAATCATCATCGATAAATACTAGCTCTAAATTGATAAAATTCTTACATTGATTGTGTAATTTAACCAGATATGGCAAATCTCGCTTTAGCGTTGCGAATTCATTCATAGCAGGAATTAACAATAGCAAGGTGGTAAAATTCCGCGAGCTACCATAATATTTTTCTTGCCTAATTTTTTTACTAAATGATAAATAGAGGCTGAAAATAAAGTCGAAAACAAAGGCACAGCCATTGACAATAAGCATAACCGTGATAAAAACATTCATTTCATCATCCCTAGAGTTTATTAATTACTGTTTACAAATCTATAAAAACTAATTAAATATATAATAACGCTATTACATATTTGATTACGAAATCACATCTATACAAATACTACACACTCTTATTATAAAATAAATTTAATATATTTGTAACGCTTATTTGGTAATAGTTTATTCACTGTTTAAGTAACTAAAAATCATCGAATAATAAAATAACTAATAGCAAAAATTCATTTATAATTTTTATTTATTTAAGTAGACTAAAAGGAAACAAAACATAGTATTTTATAAACTCTGAAATTGACTAAACAAATAAATTGATATAGTTAAAAAACATTTTTGGCAAAACAAAAAGCAAGCTAAATTTTGCTTGCTTTTTCATATACTATATATTTTTTTGCTTTGACAACTATTTACCAGCGAAGGAATTATCTTCAACTTGACGAATAAAGTCAGCTAAATGTTTGTAATAAACAGCAGGATTATCAACCATGTGGTGGTGGCCGCCGTCAGGCGTAGTAACCAAACGCGAATTAGGAATTTCCTTTTGCATAATTTTAGCAGTAGCAATCGGCATGGTTTCTTCTTCACCAAAGGTAATTAAAGTCGGCACCTTAATATTCTTTAATTGGTCTCTAAAATGCCAATCTTTCAACTTCCCGGTAATGACAAATTCATTATCCCCTTGGAAGGCATGGTAAACTTCGCTGCCACCGATATCATTTAGGTGGTAAAGCTTAGAAGGCTGCTTACGGTCGACAAAATTAATGTTGAGAATATTGACATCTTCTTGATAGCGTTTGTTGTCATAGTCATCGTTTTGTTCGCATTGATGCATAAAGTCGATTTCCGTTTGTGGTAAGACTTCTTGACGGCGCCGATTAACAGCCTTTACGTAGTCGTCAATGTCATCGACCATTGATGAGATGATTGCCCCTTTTAGGTGTTGGCCGTATTTAACGGCATATTCTTGAACTAACAGGCCACCCCAGCTTTGCCCAATTAAATAAAAGTTATCTAATCCGAGCTTTTCGCGCACTTCGTCTACTTCATCTAAAAAGTAGTCATAAGTTAAATATTTGCTTGCGATTTCTGGGTCAGAATAATCTGGCTGATCTGAATAAAGGGAGCCCAGTTGGTCGTACATTGTTACTTGTACATCCAAGCCCTGTTTTTTTAATTGCTCGGCTGTGTCTTCCCAGTATTCATGATTGCCACCAGGACCGCCATGTAGGCATAGTAAGTGAATATCACCATGTCCTTGAGTATTTGTCCACAAGTGATAACCATTGTCTAAAGTAATGATTTTGGAACCAGTTTTCATTTTGTTCTCCTTCTTAATATGATTAATTTCTATTTTAGCTCATGAGCATTGAAAGAAAAACCATGCAGATAAAATACGTGGTAAAAGTAATAGCAAGATTTTTATTAGGGTAAAAACGGGGATATTATTGCTATTCTTACGTTTTGGTGAAGCGCATACATGATATAATTGAAGAATAATTATGGAAAATAAGGAGAGATATTATGGCAGAACCAAACTGGCTAAAAAAGATGGCTGAAAAAGAATATTTAGCAGAAAATTTTACCGCCGCGGGTAAAAGTCGCTACACGGTGAGTGATGTTGCTCCTGATGATCCGGATTGGCTAGAACAAGCTGCGGCCAAGACGCACGCGGCAAGTGGTGATGATTACGTCAAGCTTGATAGTGGTTTATTGACGGTGAATCAAATTAACTGGATGCTGCGCAACACGATTGGAGAACTGACTTTTGTTGACGATAACAATCAGTTTTTGTGGTACAACCGTCCGGTAGATCCAGCTACAAAGATGAAGGCAAAAAGAACGCCTGATCAAGTAGGAAGTTCGATGGGACAAGTTCATCCAGATGTACGCGATGTCATTCCTGAAGCTAAAAAAGTTGTCCACGCATTGCGGACCAAACAGGATGGTCATGATGAAGTCTATATGCCTGTCCCGACTGGTAATTTGCATCAATTAGTTTTACATTACTACAAACGCGTAGAAGATGATGAGGGTAATTATGCTGGGATCTACGAGTGGGTACAAGATCTTTATCCGCTAGTCAAGTATTTCTGCGAAACGACTGGACAAAAATTGGTTAATGACCCAGATGCAGTTACAGGCGCTACTTATCGGCGCAATTCTTCTCCAGATGCTGCAACGGGAGCATCGACTAAGGCAGCTGCTGAAAAAGAAGAACAGCCTACAGTAAAAGAAAAGGTGCCAGATGATGCGACAACTTCGGCATCGCTAAAATAAATATTCACAAGTGGTGGTTAGACAGGTTCTAACCACTTTTTGATATACTGATATTAGGTAGACTTATAAACATAGTTTAGTGAGCTAACCATGATATTACATTAATGCATCGCTTTTAATACCCGGTGCGGAGTTTTTAACTAGAGGTGGTAGTGTTATGACTTTTTACACACTCAAGTACATTGAGCAGAATCAAAATACTAGTAAAACAATTTTGTATGTCTTAATCGCAATTGCGGCGTTAACGATGATTGCTTTTACGGTTCTTTACTTGCGGCACCGGTTCGATACTCGTTACCGTGACCTAGGAATTATTGCGTTGCTTTTCTTATTATTATTTGTTGGAACACAATATGAAAAGTATGTTCAAACCAATTTGGTAAAATCCCAGTCGGAACAGATTATTCCGTTCATTAAGTCGGTTGCTAAAGACCACGGTGTTTCTAATAGTGATGTTATGGTTAGTTCAACTAATTTACAAAATGGTCTAATTGTCAGACTTCATTCAAAAGATATTGATTACCAATTGGAACTGAATGATGATAATAATAGCTACACCTTAAAGAAAGCTCATGTTATTAATCATGAAGTTAATGTCAAGAATTAATAGGGGGAAATTGACATGGATTATACGCAACTTTTTATTAAATTTGTTTTAGGTGTGTTAACATTAATTTTCCAGATTAATGTTTTTGGTAAAAGCAATATTGCCCCAACCACGGCATTAGACCAATTGCAGAACTATGTTCTTGGTGGCATTATCGGTGGGGTTATTTATAATTCCAGCATCACGGTGCTGCAGTTTCTCCTAGTGTTAATTGTCTGGACTTTAGTGGTCTTTATTCTTAAATTTGCCCGTGAACACAGCAACATTATTCGCGTGTTGATTGATGGCAAACCAATTCAAATTATTAAGGATGGAAAAGTTCTGGTTAAGAACTGCTTATCTGCCGGGATTTCTGCTAACGAGTTGATGTTTAAGCTACGGAGCCAAGGTGTTTATTCGGTTAATGAAGTCAAAAACTGTATTTTTGAGAAGAATGGTCAACTAACTGTGATTCAAGAAGATGAGAAAAATCTTCGTTTTCCACTAATTAATGATGGTCAAATTAACCAAGAAGTGCTTGAATTTATTGATAAGGATGAAGACTGGTTAAAAAAGGAAGCAAAAGATGCAGGCTATGACAATATTGGCGATATTTTCTTAGCTGATATTGAAAATGGCAAGCTTTCATTTACTAGCTATGATCAAAAATAACAATTAGAAAGTAATAGGAATAGATGGAAAATTTGAGTAAGGCGAAGCATCTGGTTGCTGATGCCGATGTGATGATTATCGTTGCGGGTAATGGAATGGCAAAACTGGAGGGACTTGACCTACTGGGGCAAGCAAGTTTTGCACAGGACTTTCCCACAATTGCAGAAAAGTATCATGTGAATTCCGTGGGAGAAGCGTTAGACCAGCAATCTGCTTCTTGGTCTGACAAATGGCTTTGTTGGAGTCAACTGATTGCGCACTATTCGCTTGAATATCAGCCAAGCCAAACAATGAAAAATTTACGCAAATTAATTGGCCAGAAAAAGTTTTTTATTGCAACATCCAGCTTTGGTCATTTCTTTGAAAGTGCTGGCTTTAATGAAAACCGGATTTTTAATGTTTTTGGCGATTGGACAAAAATGCAATGTTCAAGTGGCATTAATCACGGACTTAAAGATAGTCGTGGTGCTGTCCAAAAAATTATAGCTGCTAAACAGCAAAAGCAGGATTTAGCGGCTTTTGTGCCTAGATGTAAAAAATGCGGTCAGCCAATGGAAATTCACATGCCGTTAAATGAGCATTTCTACCCGGATACAGATGCTAATACTCGTTTTCGGTGGTTTTTAACTGGTAATGAAGAGGAAAAAACGGTTTTCCTTGAATTGGGGGTAGACGAAACTAGCCCGCAACTGCTTCAGCCAATTATTCACCTTGTCCAGCAATATCCGCAGTGGTCTTATGTTGCTGCTGATTATCGTCAAGAGCAATTACCGCTTGATATCCAAGCCAGAAGTGCTGGCATAAACGCCGATTCAGCTATTCTATTACATAACTTGCTTTAAAAAGGGGGCTTGTGATGAGTATTTATATCAAAAACGGTGTTTTGCATGTTACTGGTGCGCAAGAAAAACTCCGTGCCAAGGGCCAAGAAAATCCGGCTTTTATTGCTGACTATACGCTGCTTGATATTGAGACGACGGGGCTTAACCCTTACCGTGATCATGTAACTGAGCTTGGTGCCATTAAGGTGCGTAATAATGAAATTGTTGATCAGTTCAGCAAACTGGTAGTTTATCCGCGCTCGAATAAGGTTCCGGCTGTTATTACTAAATTAAACGGCATAACTGAGGAGCTGCTGTTAACAAAGGGTATCCCAGTTAAAGAAGCAATGACGGAGTTTCGGCAATTTATCGGTGATGACATTATTATCGGCTACAACGTCAACTTTGACTTGAATTTTTTATATGACTTAACGGAAAAGTTTAAGCTGCCTCAACTAAATAATGATTATGTTGATGTGCTGCGTTTAGCCCGAGCTTACTATCCGTTCCAGCATAACCGCTTGCTTGACTGTATGCAGCGCGCAGGCATTGCAGAAACCGAACAACATCACGGCCTAGATGATTCAATCGATACCAAAAAAGTTTACGATGATTTTCGTGCTAATTTCACAGATGAATTACTGGCTAAGGCTCAGGGTAAGATTAAAAACATAGATTTACTTGCCGCCGAACTGGAAGCCTGGGAACTTGGCTACCGCAATCCGGTCAACAATAAAAAGGTTGCGTTCGTTGACGGAATCAATATGGATAATGCGGAAGCTGCTTTGATGGTCAATAATATGAATGGTCAGGCTCAGACAATCGTTACGCCTGATACTAATTTTTTAATTATTGATGACGATAGCTTTTTTGATAAAAACAATGAGGCAATTCAGCAAGCACGAGAATATAATAAATCTGGCAGTAAAATTAAACGTCTTTCTGAGAGCTATTTTTTGAACATGCTTGATGAGTGGGCTAGAAATTAACATCTTAAGGCAAAGTAAAAAGCTTTGCTTTTTTCTTACAGCTATTGCAAACAAAAGTTCGATTAGCTATACTTAGTTATTATCAAATAAGGAGCGGATGTAATGGCACGCAGGCGGAGAAGACAAAGCAGAAAGGTAATTAATGGTGACTTTTGGGCGATAGTCATTATTATTTTGTTCTTGCTATGGTTTGTTTCGACTAAAGGCGGTACGGATCCAAGCGGTCGACAGACAATTAATCAAATAACGCGCAATGAGCCAGCAAAGAAAAATAAGATTGAGCAGGCTAAGCCAGCAGCTAAAGTCTACGGTGGTTTGTCACAGCAAGATTATGCTAAACTGGCACAGCTCAATTTTAAGAGTGGTTCTTCAGCTTATATTACGGTTAATAATGACAAGTCAACTTTGATTAAAAACGCATGGCGCGTCAACCGCGTTATTTATTCGAACCTAGATAATCTTAACCGAACATCTCATTCCAATACTGCTTTTTTAGAAAAACGCAACGTTGCCAACGGTAGTTTGCGGGTTCAGCAATTTGTGCAGCCAACTGCTTGGCATTATAATCGCCGCAATGGAACGCAAATATACAACCGCGGCCACTTGATTGCCTATTCAGTTTCTGCGGGGATAGACCAGGAAGGTAATTTTAATCCGCGTAACCTTTCAGGAGATCAAAATAATCCCAAAAATTTATTTACGCAGTCCGCTTTTTCCAATCAGCGCATTCAGACGATCTTCGAAAGTCGAGTTCGGACCGCATTGCGGGAAAATAAGCGGGTAATTTACCAGGCGACTCCGATTTTTCGCGGAGAAGAATTGATGGCGCGGGGAATTAACCTGCAAGCCGTATCGACTGATGGCAGTTTAGATTTCAATGTTTATTTATTTAATGTTCAGCCCGGTTTTTCTTTTGACTATAATAATGGACGAGCAAAAATAGACCATGAGATGCTGGTAAAAGAACAATATTAAAGCGTTGCATTTGTGTGCAACGCTTTTTAGTAATGTGAAATAACAGAACAATTTAATTACTGCTACTTATTACCCCTTAAAATTTAGGTAAAGGTAGGTGAGAACAAAAACTTAAGGGGACGCGACTTAGAACATGGAATGAATTTTCCCCGAATATAATTCTTTTAATTAAAACGATAAAATATACCCTGCTAAAGGCTATTGCAATGCAATAGCCTTTAGTCTAATTTTTTAGTTTTCGTTAAACCGATCGGCGAACTCCTTTATTTCGGTTTGTAAACCGCGATACACATCAAGAGCTTCCATTGCTTTCAAAGTATTTAAGCATTTGACAGCTTCTTCTTTATTTTTTTGACAAATGGCTAGACGACCTTTAGCTAAAAATAATTTATCATATCGACAAGTTGCTCTAGCTAGTTTACATGCTTTTTGCAAGTCAGGAATTGCTTCAGAGAATTTCCTTTTATGAACGAGAATTGCAGCTTTATTGAGTGCAAAACTTTCGTTCAATGATTTAAGAAAAGGGTATTTGGTTTCTATCGTATCAATTGCGCGGTTTGAAATGCCAATCATTGTTTCTTCATCAAAAACAAAGAAAATCATATTTAAGACATATAAATCTAGGATATTCCAGTTTTCGATTTTAGAAATTCGGTGTTTCCATACAGGTATAATTATTTTTCGCGCTTCAATAATATTTCCTGTTTTAAAAGCCTCAAGAATTGAGGTAATCATTTGAATATCATCATCATTACTAATTAGTTGGCATCGTTTTAGCAAGGAATCAATCTTTTGATTTTGAGAATTATAAGCAATATTTAGAGTATCGTAAATTATTTGTTCTTTAGGGCTTAAATTATAATTATTTCGAATATAATCAAACTCTTCTTGGGTAATTCCCAGTCGCTTAATCAATAATGAAGCATTCTGATAAGATGGCTCTTCAAGTGAGTTTTCTATCTTGGATAAAGTTGTCCGATTTAATAAGTTATTGGAAAGTTCAGCTTGAGTGATTCCACGTGACTTTCTGATTTTCTGGATTGTCTCACCAAAGGTTTTCATTATTTGCCCCCTTTTTATTAGTACTAATGTGAAATAAGCCAACATTTTAATTCGCTGGGATAAATTAGGTACTATTATTTATTTGGTTAAAGGGTATAGTAACATCACTTTGTGAAATAACAGTGAATATATCCTTTATATGTCTAATGTTTAATAGAAAGAGGGCAAAAAAATGTCAATTTCAAACTTTTTTATTTTTTTAGTAGGCTTTAGTGCAATGCACTAATCATTAACAAATCTGAAACAGTACAGATATTAAATGTGTTTTCATTTATATTTAGTCAAGCGGCTTAATTTGTACTGTTATTGGTTGTTAATGAAGTAATAGAATAATTAGTGTGTACTTGTCTAACAGGTATATTCTTACTAACACATCCTTAAAGTGTAATTTAAGGATGTGTTTTTGTATGCGAGAAATAAAAATGCAAATAAAATATACAAGAATATATAAAATAACGAAATCAAGATTTTTGCATGATTAAACTAAAAAGATAAAAATAATAATGAATGTTCGGATTAAATCCTAAGAGGCAAATAAACTCGCAAGAGCAAGTCTTGTGGTTTGATGACGCCTTTTTTGTAGTTTGCAAAATAAGAACATTAATTCTGATTTCTAACAGATAATTAGTAATTCAAGCTTAAAATACGAATAATTAAGAAAAAAAGTGATCTTTTAAGCTTAAACTCCGAATTTTTATTAAGTAAATTAAGTTGTATTCAAGCGATTTTTATCTTAAAATTAGAGGGACAAAAAATTATTTAATACAAGATATAGTGGTGCGAACTTATGGATAACAACAAATTCGTTGAAGTGAAAAATCTCAGAAAGGTTTACGATAATGGGCATGAAGCTATTAAGAATGTCAGCTTTTCTGTCAAAAAGGGGGATCTTGTTTGTCTTCTAGGCCCTTCTGGCTGTGGTAAGACGACAATTTTGAATATGCTGGCAGGTCTGCTCAACCCAACTTCAGGTGAAATTCTCTTTGATGGTAAGTCAGTGGTGAATGTCGAACCTAAAGATCGACATATTGGCTACGTTTTTCAAAACTATGCATTGTATCCTCATATGACTGTCTTGCAAAACGTAATGTTTCCATTAATTGTAGGGAAAAATAAAAAGTCTAAGGCGGAAGCCGAGAAAGTCGCACAAAAATATATGGAACTGACGCAAATTACGGAATTGGCTGATCAAAAGCCAGGCAACTTATCGGGTGGTCAACAGCAACGGGTTGCGATTGCCAGAGCGTTAGTTCAAGAACCCAAAATTTTATTAATGGATGAGCCTTTAAGTAACCTTGATGCAAGATTACGCTTGAAAATTCGAGAAGAGATTCGCGCTCTAGTTAAATCAGTGGGAATTACAACATTGTTTGTTACTCACGATCAAGAAGAAGCGTTATCAATTGGTGATAAAATCATTTTATTTAATGACGGCATTATCCAACAAGATGATTTAGGCCAAAACTTTTACTTGGAGCCAAATAATTACTTCGTAGCTAACTTTGTTGGCAATCCGGTGATTGATAACTTTAAAGTAACTAAAACTGAAAATGAATTAAAAGCTAACGACTTTACTATTCAATTAGCTGATTTAAAACAAGCACGATTTAAACGGGAACTACCTGATGGGGAATACACCTTATCGGTTCGACCAGAAAATGTTGTTCTTGCACCAGATGGTTTCTTGCATGCAACAGTTGATGATATAGAACTAATTGGACGCGAACGAGTATTGAAATTTACTTATGACAACGTTCAAGCACGGTCATTGATTGACTTGGAAGTACCGATCAAGCATGGTGATCAGGTTAATCTCACGATGAAATTGGACCGGGTATTTCTATTTACACCTGATGGAGAGCGGGTTTACTAATGAAAACTAATCAGAAAAAAGCGTGGCTTTTTTTAGCGCCAACAATCATTTTTGTCACTTTATTTAGTATTTATCCTATCCTGCGGGCTTTTGGCATGAGTTTTCAAAGCGGGTCACTCATTGATTTGACTTGGACGGGATTTAACAACTATAAGTATATTTTTAATGATCCAGAATTCTGGTTGGCAATTAAGAATACTTTGTTATATGCAATAATTTCCGTTCCGGTGGGGTTAGCAATTTCGATTATGCTTGCCTGGATTATTTTTGACAAAGTTAAGCATAAGTCGTTGTTTGAAACAACCTTCTTTATGCCATATGTTACTTCAACTATCGCGATTGGGATTGTCTTCCGTTACATTTTTAACGGTGATTATGGCATGTTGAATTTCTTATTAAGAAGTCTCCATTTGCCAGCACCTGATTGGATTGATGACCCGGCAATGTCACTGACCACGATTATCATTTTTGGTATCTGGTCATCGCTGGCTTTCAATATTGTAATCTTGATGGGTGCACTTAGAAATATTGACCCTAATTTTTATACGATTGCAGATATGTATGGGGCTAGTGGTAAGGATAAGTTCTGGAAGATTACAATGCCGGAATTAGTGCCAACGATTGCCTTTTTACTAACGATGAATATTATTGGGGCATTTAAAATCTACACGTCAGTGTATGCGCTGTTTAACGGGCAAGCTGGAGTCGGTAATTCCGGTACGACGGCAGTCTTTTATATTTACAATAAGTTCCAAACCGTTGGTACTCCAGGAGTGGCCATGGCCGCAACAGTGATCTTATTCCTGATTATTTTATTTGCTACTTTCTTGCAACGCAAAATGATGAAGAAGATAGGAGAAAATTAAATGAAACGAATTCGCTTAGGAGTCATATTCAGTTACATTATTTTGTTCATCTTTGCCTTCATTACGGTTTTTCCATTTATCTACATGATTTTGGGCGGACTAATGAATTTTCAGGAAACAACCTCAATTCCGCCAACGCTCATTCCGCATCATTTCGAATGGGGTAACTATGCGAAAGTCTTCGCTCGGGCGCCATTTGCCAGATACTTTTTCAATACGGTCTTAACCGCCTCAATTACTACGCTGGTCAGCTTATTTAATTCGCTGCTTGGAGCGTTTGCGATGGTTAACTTACGCTTTAAGGGTAAGGGCGTTGTTCAGATGGTAATGCTCTCCTTATTGATGGTTCCCGGTGAAGCAATTATCTTTACCAATTACAATACGATTGCACATATGGGTCTACTTAATACCTATATTGGTCTGGTTTTACCATTCTTAACGTCCATCTTTTATATGTATTATTTACAAAGCTACTTTGGTTCCATTTCGGAAACAATTTATAAAGCTGCCATGATTGATGGTGCAAGTGATTGGGACTACATTTGGAAAATTTTGGTGCCAATGTCTAAAAGTGGTCTTTTCACTGTAGGACTTTTGAGCTTTATCTCAGGCTGGAATTCCTTCTTGTGGCCACTACTTGTGACTAACGAAGATACAATGCGCCTTCTTAACAATGGTCTTTCAGCTTTTGCCTCTGATGCTGGTAGTGAAACCCAATTGCAATTAGCAGCGGCAACTTTAACGGTTGTTCCAATCCTAATTTTGTACTTTATCTTTAGAAAGCAAATTATTAAGGGGGTAGTTCGTAATGACCTCAAAGGCTAAGACCACAATTACCTTTTATAACGGTCTGACAACAATTGGCGGACCAATGATTGAAGTGGCTTACCGCCGCTCCCATGTGTTGTTTGACCTCGGCGAAGTCTATCGTCCAGAACTTGCTTTACCCGATGAAAAATATGAAACATTGGTCAAGCATCAACTGATTGGGGATGTTCCCAATTTTTACGATCCTGCAATTACGGGTAAACCAATTGATCATGAGCGCTGGGAACATGCGGCAGCATACATGTCACATTTACATCTTGACCATAGTAAGGCAATGAATTTTTTGGCGCCAGAAATTCCACTTTATGCTGGGCCAATTACGGCACAGATGATGCCGGCACTAAATGAACATGGTGATTTTCTTTTGCCAGCTTCTGGCCATTCTTCAAGCTATGTAAGACCAATCATTGCTGCTAAATATCAACAGCCAATCCAAGTCGGTGACATTACGCTGGAAATATGGCCTAGTGATCACGATGCGTATGGGGCAACAGGATTGATTATTAGCACACCGGATAAGCGAATAGCTTACACAGGAGATATTAGGTTGCACGGGTATCATCCTGATTGGGTACACGCCTACTTAGCTGCTGCCAAAAACTGTGATGCACTGATTATTGAAGGTACGGGCGTTTCTTGGCCGGAAGAAAAAAGTGCTGCAAGTAGCGAAGAATTTACTGGTCCAAAAAATGAGCGGGAATTGACTGCTGAAATTGTTCAATTGCAACAGGATAACCCACATAAGCAGATTACTTTTAATACTTACCCAACTAATGTTGAACGGCTCTTACGCATTATCGCCGATTCGCCGCGCCAGGTTGTTTTATATGCGCAGCGGGCACATTTGCTTAAGGAAAGTATTGAGCAGGATTACCCCTACTACTACTTGCCAGGGGATAAAATATTCACAGATTTGAAACCGGAATTAGCAGTTTCGTATGATGAACTGTTAAATGATGATCATGAATACCTCTGGCAAGCAGTTGGGAATTATGCCAATTTGCAAAAAGGCGGAATCTATATTCACTCTAACGCTGAACCGTTAGGTGATTTTGATCCGGCATATAAGCCTTTCTTGCAAGATTTAGCCCATAATGAAATTGAGTTCAAAGACTTGCGTTGTTCCGGTCATGCAGACGAAATGGAACTCAAAGAAATTATTAAAGAGGTTCAACCAGCAAAATTGATTCCGGTGCACACATTGCATCCGGAGCTGGAAGAGAACCCATTCGGAGAACGGATTTTACCGAAGCGTAATGAAACAATCACGCTTTAGTTAATCAAAAAATTGTTGTTTAGTTTTTATTTTTGGGAGGTTTACCAAATGAAGTTTAGTAAGAAGCTTGCTGCAGCTTTTGCTGTTGGTTTGACACTGGTAGGTACTGCTGCTTGTTCGAATGGTGGAAATAGTTCTTCATCATCATCGTCTAGTAGTTCAGCTAAGATTACCAAGGTGAAAAAGAATACCAATATTGTATTCTGGCATGGCATGACAGGTGTTCAGCAAGAAACCTTAAAGGAATTGACCAAGGAATTCGAAAAGGATAATCCAAAGATTAAGGTCAAATTGGAAAATCAAGGTGCATACCCTGACTTGCAGGCAAAGATTAATTCAACTTTGCAGTCACCAAGCAACTTGCCAACCATCACGCAGGCATATCCTGACTGGCTTTACACAGCAGCCAAGAACAAAATGCTTGTTAACTTAACACCATACATCAACAGTAAAGAAGTAGGTTGGGGTAGTAGTGATGCTTCTAACATTAAGACTGCTCTTTTAGATGGTGCCAAGATTGAAGGTACACAATATGGTATTCCATTTAACAAGTCGATTGAAACTTTGACTTATAATGCTGATATATTCAAGAAGTATGGTATTAAGAAGGCTCCTACAACAATGGCTGAATTGAAGGAGGATGCTGAAACAATCTACAAGAAGAGTAATCACAAAGTTGTTGGTGCTGGCTTTGATTCATTATCAAACTACTACACTTTGGGAATGAAAAACGAAGGTGTCGACTTCTCAAGCAAGATTGACTTTGCTGGTGCTACTTCGAAGAAAGTAATTAATTACTATGCTGACGGTATTAAGGCCGGTTACTTTAGAGTAGCTGGTTCAGAACACTATCTTTCAGGACCATTTGCTAACCAAAAGGTGGCAATGTTTATTGGTACTTCAGCTGGTGAAGGTTTCGTTAAGCAAGGCGTTGGCAACAAGTTTACTTATGATGTTGCTCCTCGTCCTGGCAAATACACGATGTCACAAGGTACAGATATTTACATGTTTAACCATGCTTCTGCAGACCAAAAAGCAGCTGCATTTACTTACATTAAGTTTTTAGTTTCAAAATCTAGTCAACTTAAGTGGGCTAACGCAACTGGCTACATTCCAGTTAACAATGCTGCCGCTGATTCAGCTGAATACAAGGATAATAAGAAGATTAAGCTTCCAGCTAAGTTAGAAGATGCCATGAAGAACCTTTACAGTGTTCCAGTTGTTAAGGATGCTGGTGCTGCATATGGTCAACTTAATCCAATTATGCAAAATATTTTAGCTGCTGCCCAGAAGAAGCAAAATGTGAATAGTGCAATTAATTCAGGCAAAGCAAAATTTGATGCTGCTTGGAAACAATAAAAACTAAATAGCAAGATTACTTAAAAAGGATTTGTCGTAGATGACAAATCCTTTTTTGTTTACCACTGGGTTTTTGAAATATTAATTGCTTGAGCAATATATTGGTTGATTTTATTAATATTGTTCTTTTTGTCAGAATTGACTAAAGATAGTATCCCATAAGACAGTCGTTGTTCAGTATTTAAAGGAATATATCTTAAATCTGTATCATCTTTATTGTACAGAATGCTTGGAACGATACCAATCCCCATTTTGGCCCGAACATAGGCAATTAAAATTGAGGAGTCAATCTCCTCATGAAAGTTAATATCAGTGTCGCTACTCTGCATGCTAAACTTCAGACTTTCAATAGCAGGAAAATTATCGTGTCCATTCCATAAATAGACTCGTCGATTGGCAAGATCATGAAAATTAATGCTGCTTTTAACAAAAAGACTATCTCCTTGATAAACAACGACTGAAAATCCTTTTTTGAGTATTTCCTGGTATCGTGTCTCTTCTTTTTCGTGAATAATATCCTTTTGCATTAGCATTAAATCAATGGTTCCATCGCTGATTAATTTATTAATGTTTTGTTCCTGCCCCGGATCAACAAAAAATGGTACTAGTTCGAGATTGGTCTGGGTATTAATCAATCTAAGCGCTACTGGTAACCACTTCTTTTCAAAGGGTAAATCTGTATAACCCATCTTGATTTTTGGTCTGGTAATATTTCTACTTTGGCGCAAGTTCTGAATTGTGTCATCAATTTCTGCGGCAGATAAAACCATTTGATTATAAAAAATTTTCCCTTTTTCGGTTAGGATTATTTGATGATATTTACGGTCAAATAGTTTAACCTGAATTTCTTTTTCCAAATTCTTAATATTCTTGGAAACTGTGGATTGAGAAAGATACATATTGTGGGCAGATTGGGTGAAGTTAAGTGTTTTGGCAAGAGATAAGAAACACTTAATTTGGGTAGAATTCATTGATCATTATTCCTATTCGTCATAGTGCTATTCGGTATTTAGTTCATCATAACGCTATCATTAGTTTATTATCAAGCTGTACTCAATGAAGTTTAAAAGATGAGGTGATCTAATGAGTAAGCAAAAAAGGAATATTAGACCGTGGATAGTCATGTGTTGCATTGGGCTAATTTCTGCTGCCTGTTTAGGTTCCAGTATGGTTTTGATGGGTTCGTTTTTGGCTCCTTTGAGTCAAACGCTTCATACTAAAGTATCTACGCTATCTTACTACTATACAGTTTTAGTTTTAACGATGGCGGTTATGACACCTAATGTTCCTAAAATTTTGGCTAAAGTGAATAATAAAATCTTATATACAATTGCTAGTTTAGCCGTTGCCGTCAGTCTAGCCCTGATGCCGCATTTTACTAGCATCTGGTTCTTTTTTATTATTGCTGTGATTATTGGCGTCGCAATCTCCTTTATGTCATTTACTCCTGTCGGAATATTGCTTGATAATTGGTTTGCGGAAAAAGCAGGTTTTGCAATCGGCTTATGCTGGGCAATCACATCTGTTTTTCAAGGAATTATGAGTCCTATTTTGTCTATTTTAATTGCCAAAATGGGATGGCAAGCAAGTTTAACCTTACTTGCACTGATTGTTGCTATCTTAAGCATTCCCTGTGCATTGTTTGGGATTAACTTTACCCCAGCACAAGAAGGGCGTAAGCCATATGGTGATAATGAAACAGCCAAAAAGCCTTCTGCAGAAAAAGTGTCAACTGTTTCTAATCATGAATTATTTAAATCAGCGACTTTCTGGATTTTGCTGGTTATTGTGATTTTGTTACAATTTCCGGCCGTATTAAATCAAATGTTTCCAACTTATGCTGTTTCAGCTGGCTTTAGTGGTGCTGTCGGTGGCCTGATGGTCACGTCGGCAATGATCTTTGATATCTTTTTAAATCCACTGGTTGGCTCGACCTGTGATAAATATGGGGCTGAAAAAGCAAGTATTGTCTGGCTAGCGATCTCAGTCATTTCATACGGGTTGTTGATTATGGCTACTAAGACGCACTCCGCCAATTTGGCAATTATTAGTGCAGGAATTAATGATATTTTTTACGTTTATTTGGGAACAGGAATCACTACGATTGCGACAGCAGCTTTAGGTAAAAGAGCTTTTGCTAAAGGTTTTTCCTACATTAACTCAATTGCTTTTTTAATTGGTGCGTTTGCAATGCCAGTTAATAACCTGATTGCCGAAAAGTTTGGTGGTTTCATAGCCGTTTATCTTTTCTTTGCGGTAATTGCTCTAATCATCATGTTGTTAATTGTAGTAATTTCAAGAAATCATTTTGATCAAGGAAGTAATTAAGAGGTAGTTCAATGAAAAAGCGCGAATACGAAATAATTGTTGTCGGTGCAAGTAATGCTGGTGGCATGGCAGCAGCTGCTGCGGCAGAAAAAGGGGCTAAGGTTTTAGTAATTGATAAGATGGGAAGTGCAGGCTATTTATACCGCGAAACGATTGCGGCTATTCATAGTAAGGCTCAGAAAAAAGCGGGAGTAGAAATTGATCGGAACGAATTAGTTAATTTTCTTTCTACTTTTAACCAAGGTAATGTTGACCAGAGACTGCTAAATACTTGGGCAGATAATAGTTCGGAAATGGTTGACTGGCTTGATGAGCAAGTTTTACGTCCTCATGGAGCATATATTAAAGCAACACCTGACGCATATTATGAGACAGAGCGCAATCATGCGTTTCCAACCGGTAATGAGGCCACAGCACCTGATGGCAAGTATTGGCAAATGGGCTATGGTAATTGGGTAATTGCCAAGGCAGAAGAGCTCGGCGCTGAATTTGCCTGGCACACGAAATTAGAAAAATTGGTAGTTGAGCATGGCAGGGTAACCGGTGTAATTGCTAAAAACATGAAAACCCAAGAACCGCTCGCTATTAAAGCCACAAAAGCAGTTATTTTGTGTACTGGTGGTTATGGATCTAATCAGGCCTTAATGGCAAAATGGAATCCATTAGGATTAAAGACAAATGTTTACACTGATAGTCAAAGGGATGATGGTTCAGGAATTACAGCTGCGATGGCAATTGGAGCAGCTAAAGATGAAGAGCCCGCCTCCATTGTTTTTAACCGCGGTGCTGTGCCGGTCGGAACAAATGCTGAAGATTTTTATGAAGTTGATTTAACACCTCCTGATGATCCCGGCTATTTGTGGCTTGGATCTTATCCGATGCTAAAGGTTAACCTTAATGGTGAACGGTTCTTTAATGAAAGTGCGCCATATCAGTTCCAAATGACTGCAGCTTCAAAGCAACCGGGATATTTGAGTGCCATGATTTGGACTGAAGATACAATGAGCGATGAAAATCTTAAGCAATACCATACCTTAGGCTGTTCACGTTTGGGCTTTCCTGGAATTTTTACGGGTGAAGAGGCTCGCAAAGAAGTGAATGATCGCCTAAAGGAAGGTCTAGTTCAAAAAGCTGATAGCATTGATGAACTCGCGAAGAAATTAGGTCTTCCTGCAAATAATTTGAACAAGACAGTTGAGCGGTACAACGAAATGGTGGCATCTGGCAGCGACACGGACTTTGGCAAAGAAAGCTACCGTTTAGAACCAGTTGCCAAGCCGCCTTATTATGGCGCAATTATTGGCGGGCGTTTGCTTGCAACCTTAGATGGTCTGCGTGTGAATTTACAAATGCAGGTTATTAATCAGCAAGGAAACGTGATTCCTGGACTTTATGCTGCAGGGAACTGCTCCGGTGGCTTTTTCTGGGGCATTTATCCTGACCATGTTCCTGGACTAACGGCTAGTCACGCTTTAACTTTTGGGCGTCTGGCTGGAAAATATGCGGCAGAATAACTAAAAAATGACTTATTGAGGCAATAAGTCATTTTTACTTTGTCACAAAGTAAGGAACTAGAACAAAATACGACTAATTTTAGTCAAATTGATCTAAAGCCGAACTATTTTTGCTAAAATAATAAATAAACGAAATAAAACCGAATTTTTCAGCTAATTTTTATTGTAATCTTACTTTTCATGCTATACAATAAATAAGAATAAAATGATCAACTATTTATTGTTGGTTAAACCAGTATTTTGGAGGAAAAATAGAAAAAATGAAATTTGGTAAGAAGCTAGCTGCAATTGCTGTGGCCGGTTTGGCTTTAGTAGGAACTGCTGCGTGCTCAAACAATAATTCATCTTCAACATCAACATCGAATAAGATTCCTAAGGTAACAAAGAAAACCACGGTGGTCTTCTGGCACGGAATGCAGGGAGCTCAAGCCGATACATTAAAGAGTCTTGCAAAAGAGTTTGAAGCCAAGAATTCTAATATTAAAATCAAGTTGGAACAACAAGGAAATTACGATGATTTACAGGCAAAACTGAATTCGACGATGCAATCACCGAAGAACCTGCCTACAATTACCCAAGCTTATCCTGGTTGGCTTGAAAGTGCCGCTAAAAATAACATGTTGGTCAATTTAACTCCTTACATTAATAACCATGATGTTGGTTGGGGGAGTTCAGCTGCTTCAGGAATTAAAGCTGATATGCTTAATGGCGCTAAAATTAACGGCAAGCAATACGGTATTCCGTTTAATAAATCAACTGAAGTCTTGATTTATAATCCTGCAATGCTTAAAAAGTACGGTGTAACCAAAGTACCAACTACAATGGCAGAATTAAAACAGGCTGCGCAAACAATTTACCAGAAGAGTAATCATCAGGTAGCCGGTGCCGGCTTTGATGATCTTGATAACTACTACGTGTTGGGCATGAAGAACGAAGGTCAAGATTTTTCTAGTAAGATTGATTTTACCGGTAAGGCTTCCAAAAAGGTGCTTAATTATTATGTAGCTGGTGAAAAAGCAGGCTACTTCAGAATGGCTGGTTCTGATAAGTACTTATACATTCCATTCACAAATAACAAGTTAGCGATGTTTGTGACCTCATCTTCAACAGAAACTTGGATTAAGCAGGCAGCCAAAAAAGGTTTTACCTATGAAGTTGCGGCACGGCCAAGCAAGTATACGATGCAGCAGGGAACCGATATTTACATGTTTAATCAGGCCAGTGCAATGCAAAAAGCTGCGGCCTTTAAGTTCATGAAGTTCCTGTCCTCGAAACAAGGTCAGATTAAGTGGGCCAAAAAGACGGGCTATATTCCTGTTAATGAGGATGCAACTAAGTCTACAGAATACAAGTCAATTAAGCAGTTTAAATTGCCAGCAAAATTAGAGACAATCTGGTCAACTAATTCACTTTACAGTGTTCCGGTTATTAAAGACTCAAGTGCCACTTTTAGCCAATTGACGCCAATTATGCAATCAATTCTTTCTGCGGCTCAGAAAAATAGAAATGTGAACAAGGCTATTAATACTGGAAAGACCAAGTTTGATGCAGCCTGGAAACAATAATCATTAATTGACAGAAATAAAAAGCAGGTTTTTACGCCTGTTTTTTTATTTATCGTTTTTCACATGAATGGTAAAATAAAAGAACATTAATATGACTTTTTGCGTCTATTAATTCATCAACCTAGGGGTGAAGAAAATGATTAAAGAACAGAAATTTCCGGTGGCAACCAAGTATCGGTGGTTTGACATTAGTAATCTAAGTGAAGATGACAGTAATACATTACAGGACGAGTTTAATTTTACGCCTGATATGATTTCTTACATTTCTGACCGTCATGAGCGCCCACACTATGATTACGATACCCACACGCATATCCACTTGATGGTTTATGATGTACCAATTTGGCCTACTAAAACAATTAAGCACTTTACATCACATCCGGTTACTTTTTTGGTCTCGGGTGAGAATATCTTTACTTTTCACACTGAATCAACCAGTTACGTTTTTGATGAATTCAATGATTTAGCAATGAGACGTGAATTGTCGACGGCACAAGATGTAACGGAATTATTGATGAAATTTCTGTTATTTTTATCGCAATACTTTCAGCGAGCAGTTACACAATTAGATGTACAGCGGAATACGCTTGATCAAAAATTATCAGATGACATTGATAATAAGGATTTAGTTGAATTATCAAGCATTGAAAAAAGTTTAGTCTACTTATCCAGTTCAATTCAAACCAATTTGATGATGCTGCACAGTTTAAAATTGTCGGAATTGGATTTCACTAAGCCGGCACGCGAGCGGCTGGACGATGTTTTAATCGAATCGAATCAGTCAGCAGAAATGGTTAAGATTTCGCAACAAGTAACGCAAACTCTCTCGGCAACGTCCAATAACATGATGAACAATAACCTAAATGACACGATGAAATTCCTCACGGTGTGGTCATTAGTTTTGACTATTCCGACCATTCTAACGGGTTTTTACGGGATGAATGTTAGCTTACCAGTAAGTCATAATTCGTCTGATTGGATTGCAATCATGTTGATCACGATTCTTTTAATGGTCTGGTTGATTGTATTAATGAAACGACATCATTTCTTCTAAATTGAGGCAAAAAAATGAAAAATAAAGTCCTCATCGGCTCTTTAATAACAACACTACTAGCATTTATGTTGTATTCGGTTAACATTAAGCGAGTAGAGAATTCGCAAGTTCAAATTGTAAATCAAAAAAATACCACCAATAAGTCTAAGGGTAAAACTGCCCATGAACCAAAAATGGCAGCAGTTGAATATCCCAATCACATTAAAGTTGCTTCTGGCAGTAATCAGGATTGGTCAAAGCAAATTGAAAAGGTGATGGGAAAAGATCAAAGCTATCAAGTTAGTGTTCAAGACTTGAATTCAGGTAAATTTGCGCGGGTATCAAATACTGCAAAAGCACATGAAGTTGGTGCTACGGGTAACCTCTTTTTGCTTGCGGCTATTTACTATCAGGAGCAACATGGTAAACTGAGTGACCATACTGCGATTAAGGTAAAAAAAGCGGATCGAGCTAAGGGCGATAAAATGCTTAAACCTGGAATTGCATATGGCGTAACCTTTTTAAAACAGACTTTAATGCGCAAAAATAAGACTGCTGGGAATGCTTTAACAAGAAAAGTTAAGCCCGCTAAAATCAATGAAGTAGCGCATAAAATGGGTGCGACTAACACCAAATTCGGTGAGCATTATTCGGCTGGTCCGGTGGCCACAACAACGGCTGCTGACTTAGCTGCAGTGATGAACAATTTGTACCAAAATAAAACTTTGAACCGGCAATATGCCAATATGGCGCTGGGTTCACTTAGTCTAACTGGTAAAAAGCCCAAGATTGTGGCACAAACTAACGGTGCAACCATTTATGCCATTGGTGATAGCAGAGCAAACGTTGCACTTGTGCAAAGTCACGGCCATGCCTACTGTGTGAGCGTCTGGGCTAGTTCTGACCGCAGTTTTAGTAATTTAGGTAAAACAGTTAACGGCTTTTTTAAGTAAAATAAACTAATTAATCCAAGTTTTTGGATTTTTTTATGTCCAAAAAAGTCTTGCATTACAGGCCTTCACCTAACTTTTGGCAAAAAAATAATAATAATTTACACTTTGTAGATTGTAATCTTCAAACTGTAGTGCTATATTGTTCACTATGCTGTTATAAGGAGGGGTGAATTTGGTTAAAAAGAGAAGCCTCGATCTTGATAAGGTGATTGCGAAGGCGACGGAGCTGATTGGTCAAAAAGGACTTTCTGCGACTACTCTGCCGAACCTAGCTAAAGAGTTAGGCGTTCGTTCACAGTCACTCTATCACTATGTTTCAGGTCGTAAGCAATTATTATCACTTGTTGGTGCAAGCAGGATTAAGATATTAAGTAAAAAGCTGGTTGAAAATCTGATGGGCATTGCAGGAGAGGAAGCTTTACTGAGATTTGCGGATATTGTACGTAATTTTATTTTGAATGACCCCGCACTTTTTAGTATTCTTTATCACCTGAATGAGTATAAACCCGAAGATGCTATCACTAAGGAAATCATGAATGTAATCGCATTGGCCGATAAATTGAATTTAAGAAGTGACAGTACTGTTTCACTTCATTCTTTAATCGGTGCGGTATTAGGATATGTTTTTCTAGACGTATCAGCATCTTTTGAGAATGAAACTAGTAAAGAGGCCGATCAAGGTTACCATGATTTGATTCTCAAATTAGTTCAGCCAAAAAATATTTAATTAAGAATAGAGAGGAAAAGCAGAGTGCAAAAACTATTAAAGAACCATATTTTTTCATTCATTGCATGGATTTTAATTTTAATTATTTCTGTTGTGGCTTTGCCAGATGTTACCGGATTAACGCGTGAGCACTCAAATATTTCCTTGCCGCAAGATGTTCAAAGCGAGGTCGCTAAGTCAATTCAAAATGATTGGGGACCTAAGCAAAAGGACACTTATCAAATAGCAGTTGTCTTCAACAAGGAAAAAGGCAAATTAACCGCAGATGATAAAAATGCAATCAATGAAACGATTGACCAATTAAAAGAAAACAAGAGCAAGTACGGTATTAAGATGGTCATGGCACCGGATGATAATATCGCAACGAAAAAGCAATTGCAGTCCAAGGACGACAAAGCCTGGATTTTGCAGCTTAATGTTGCGAAAAAGCATGGTCCGGTCAATGATGTTGAACAAGAGCTGAATAAAGCTGTTAAAACAACGGGAATTCGGACTTATGTTACGGGAGCCGATGTTTTACAGAATTCCTTTTCAAATTCAATCCAAGAAGGGATAAAGAAAACAGAGGTTATTACTGTCATCTTCATCTTTATCGTATTAGTGATTGTATTTAAGTCACCAATTGTGCCACTGATTTCGTTATTAACAGTTGGGGTGTCTTTCATTACCGCCTTTTCAATTGTTACTAACTTAGTGAAGTTCCAAAACTTCCCATTTTCAAACTTTACGCAGGTCTTCATGATTATTGTTTTGTTCGGAATTGGTACGGACTACAACATTCTTTTGTATGATAAGTTTAAAGAAGATTTGGGTAAGGGAATGGATCGCTATGAAGCGATGAAAAGCTCCCTCAAAGTTGCTGGGAAAACCATTCTATATTCGGGCTCATCTATCCTGATTGGATTTTCAGCCCTAAGCTTAGCTAACTTCTCCATTTACCAATCAGCAGTTGGTGTGGCAGTTGGTGTAGCAATCTTATTAATTGTTTTATTAACCTTGAACCCATTCTTTATGGCTGTTTTAGGTGAAAAAATGTTCTGGCCAGTTAAAAAATTTACTGGTGAACAAGAAGATAAATTATGGCATGGTATTTCTAAGGGAACACTAGCACACCCAATTATTTACTTAATTGTCCTTGCAGTTGTGGTAACTCCATTTGCTTTGATGTACTCAGGTCATCTAAATTATGATGATACCGACGAAATTGATAATGCAGAGCCAGCAAAAGCAGGGATGCGTGTAGTTCAAAAGCACTTCTCAGCTGGTATGGCTGAGCCTTCTACTTTGTATATCAAGAGTAATCATCGTCTTGATAACGAAGCGGACTTGCGCTTAATCGATCAACTGACGAGACAATTAAAGTCTTCAGGTGATGTCTCACTAGTAACTTCTGTCACCCAACCTTACGGTGAAGAGATTGATCAGCTTTATGTTAAAAATCAGTTGAACACTGTTAATCAAGGGGTTGACCAGGCGCGTGCTGGTCTAGGCAAACTAAGCAAAGCAAGTAAGAAGTTAGCTAATGGTGCAAGCCAATTAGCTGACGGTACTAGTCAATTACAGGATGGAACAGGTAAGCTTCAGAGCGGAGCTAACCAGTTACAAAGCGGCACTAGCCAATTACAAAGTGGTGCTGGTCAATTGCAAAGCGGCTCCGGCCGTTTACAAAGTGGCACTGCTCAGATGACTAGCGGCTTAAACCAATTAAATTCGCAGCTATCTGCAGGTTCTCAAGGAATTGCAGCCGCACAGTCAAATACTAAAGCTGCACTTGAAAAGAGCTATAAGGCTAATCTGGCACAAAGCATTAATAGTGTTCCCGGATTAACGCCACAACAAAAGATGGCCGCCATGCAAGCAGCTGGCGCAGCTCTTGAAAAATCATGGTCGCAAGTTTCGGCTTCTATGCCAAATGTCTCGGGCCAAATGGGTCAATTGCAATCAGGTGTAGGCAGATTAGCCTCTGCATCTGGTCAATTGAATTCAGGTGCTACCACATTAAATGGTGGTGTCGGTCAACTAAATTCAAATCTTGGTAAATTAAATTCAAGTGTAGGCCAGTTTAGCTCCAGTATTGGTCAACTAAATTCAAGTGTCGGTCAGTTAAATACCGGTGCAGGTCAACTTGCTTCAGGAACACCTAAATTAACTTCAGGTGTTGATGAAGTTAACAGCGGCTTAGGCCAAGGAGCAGCTTACTTAACGGGTCTTGCTAGCTCATCTGCAGCAGATAGTTTTTACATTCCGAAGGAATTTATCAAAAATGATACTTTCCAGACTTCAGTTGATAACTACCTTAGTCCAGATAAAAAGTCAGCAATGATTATGATTGTCTTTAATTCAAACCCGAGCGGAACTGAAGCAACTGAAAAAGCGCAGGAACTTAGTTCAATGGCTAAGAAGTCATTGCAAGGAAGTCGCTTAGGTAAAGCAACGATTGCCATGGGTGGTGAAAGTTCCAACATTGCCGATATTAAGGATATTGCTAATAAAGACTTTATTAGAACAGCTGCAATTATGTTGATCGGAATTGGCATTGCGTTAATCTTTGTCACTCGTTCATTGCTGCAACCAGTTTATATTCTGGGCACGCTTCTCATTGCTTACTTCTGCTCATTATCAATTACTGAATGGGTTGTAAAAGCTACAATGGGCAAGGACTTATTAACTTGGAATACGCCATTCTTTGGTTTCATTATGTTAATTGCCCTCGGAGTTGACTACAGTATCTTCCTCATGACACGTTACCGTGCAATTGAAGGTAATAAGCCAAGTGAACGAATGCTTAAAGCTTGTGGTATTATCGGAACAGTTGTGGTTTCAGCCGCAATTATTCTAGGTGGTACTTTTGCAGCCTTAATTCCGTCAGGCATTCCAACTTTGATTGAGGTTGCATTAGCAGTTATTATTGGTTTGATTATTCTCGTCTTCATCATGCCAATTACCTTATCTGCAGCAGTTAAGCTGACTTATGAAGGTGTTCATTGGAAAAAGAAGAGTAGACGAGTAAAAGGTTAAATAGCTTGAAACAGAAAGATTGATTTCTCAAATTGAGAGGTCAATCTTTTTTGTTTACCTTTAAAACTCAGGCTGCACTTGATAATATGGTGGTTTTGCAATCAGATAAATAATGAAATACAATTAAGTAATAAATGAGAAAACTAATCTAATGGAGGAAAGAGTCATGTCAAGAATAGTTGTTAATAGGTAACGCAAATTAGCATTGATGACCTTTTTTATCAAACGCTAATAGTGGCACCTACTAGTTTAACGATCGTTAACTTAATATCTAGGAGGGTAGTCCAATGAAAACTGAAGCTGGCATCAATCAGATCAGTTAATCTATTACCGAGGTAAAAATTGGAATTAATAAAAATCAATCACTTAACAGTAAATGTGGCAGCGAAAAAATTATTTGAAATTGCTAGTCTTGGAATTAATTCAAAGCAAAAGATAGGCTTGATCGGGAATAATGGGGTTGGTAAAACCACTTTGATGAAGCTAATTGCTGACATAAGTAACCCGTCTGAGCAAATTAAAGCTACGGGATCAATAACAAGACTCTGTAATTGGGCTTATGTTCCGCAGCTCTTAAATGCGCAAGATAAAAGTGGTGGCCAGCGTGAAAAGTTAGCCATTAGTAGGGCAATTGCACAATTAAGAAACGCACCAAAAGCATTGCTCTTATTGGACGAGCCGACCTCAAACTTAGACTTTGAGCAGCAAAAATGGCTGATTAACTTAATTCGTGGTCTAAAAAGTTCGTGTTTAATTATTAGTCACGATCAGCATTTTCTAAATCAAGTTTGTGACACAATTTGGTGTGTTAAGGACCAGCGTGTAATCACTTTTAAGGGAACCTACTCAGAATTTAAACGAGCGCAGGAAAAGCAGGCTGCACGTGTGCAATTAGAATATAACGAGCAGGAAAAGCATCTTAACCAATTAAAAGCTAGTTTTAAACGGCATGCTAAACAAGCTGGTTCCTTTAGCCATCCGAAAAAGCACATTAGCAGTTCTGACTGGCGCTCAAAGTCGCTAGGAAAAGTAAAAGCCGCTAATAATGTCGCTCGTGCAACCAAAAATTTATCAAGGCGAATTGAAAAAGAAGCAAAAACGCTAACTAGGCCAGTTTTTCGTAAACAAATCACCTTAAAAAACGGTGCTGCCCAGATGAAGAATGAAGCAATTGCACCTAAAAGCAAGGCTTTAAGACTAAATCCGCAAAAAGTAGTGGCATACCACAAATTACTTTTTACAATTGAACAGGAAGTCAATTTGACCTACCAAAATAAGCTTATCCTAACAGGTGCCAACGGTGTGGGTAAATCAATTTTTCTAAAAGAGCTATTTAAGCGTAAGTTAACAGGCTTTTACCATCCCCAGCTGCAGATAGGCTATTTTACGCAAAATATCATTAAGCTACAATCAGACCAAACGGTGCTCGAAGCGATTATGAAAAGCAGCATTTTTGCTACCAGTGTTACTATGCAAGTTTTGGGTGATCTTCACTTATGGCAGATACGGCATCAAAAAATTGAAAACTTATCTGGTGGTCAGTTAGTTTGTTTTAATTTGGCGCGAATATTGACGGGTAAATATAACTTGCTGCTACTGGATGAGCCTACTAATTTTCTTGACCTAGAAGCTCTTGCTGCTCTCGTGGACTTTATTGCCGCTTATCCTTACGCACTGATTATCGTTTCGCATGATCGATCATTTATTGAGCAGTTAGGGTTACCAAAATGGATGATTAATCATCAGCGGCTATCTACTAAAGTGGCGGCTAGCAAGCAATCATCAGCTAGTAATGACAATAATCTTGAATTATTAAAGTTTCAGCGCGACCAGTTAATGCTTAATCCAGAAGCTTCAGTTACAAAAATCAAGCAATTAACAGCTGAAATTGAACAATTGCAAAACCATTAGACGAGCGCCGTTTAATAGTAAAGATAAAAAAGTACGATAAAGAAGTTTTCTTTATTGTGCTTTTTGTTTTATGATTAACATATTAAATAAATATCTGAGCAAAGGGAGTTTCTTATGACTACTTGTCCAAATTGTGGCCGGTCAATTACTGATAATGACAAAGTTTGTCCTAACTGTCAGTTTAATTTACAAAAATATCGTGATACGTTCTTTACGGATCAGCACCAGACCGCCAATTATGAAAATAAAAATACTGCGAAGAAAATTGCCAGTCGTGAGGCATATCGGCAAGAGTTTTATCCTAAAAAGCAAAACTTAACGATTAAGAAAATGCTGCAATGGATGCATCTTAATAGTATGATTGTCTTTTTGCTGGGAATTGCATTGTTGTTAATAATGAGTTTTTCGCGAAGTATTGGTTGGATCTGCTTTTTTGCCTTACTAGTTTGGCTGTATGCTGTTTGCGTCCGAACTGCTGACATTGAGCGTTACACGGTAGATGAGCGACTGACAGAAAAAGTTAATCAAATTGGCTCTAACTTGTTTAATAATGTTGAAGATTCAAAACAAAAGGTCAAGTCCAGGAAGAGGTCAACCAAAGGCGAGCAGCGTGTGGAAGAAGAGGTCGCAACGGTTAAAAAGCATTTTAATTATGTGCAGCTGCTTGTAATTTTGATGGCAGTTATTAACCTAGTTGTCTTATTCACGGGTTCAGGTGCATCAGTAACTGATATTTCGTATAGTGGCAAAATGTCGATTACTAGGGTGGCATTTGGCTTAGCCGGCCGGTTATTCTCATCTAGCGAAACCATGCTTTCTGGAGTAATTGTCTGTGTGATTTGGCTACTAATTCTGCTCTTTCCACTGATTATTACCTATAATACGTTGAAAGATACAGTTAAGGGGCGCCAGATTTCCTTTGTCTTATCGTTAATTGAGACGGTATTTCTCGTCTATTTAATCTACCGCATGTCAAACAGTGCATTATCAAATACGGGTATTTTAAAGAATATTACTAGCCAGCTGCTCTTATACGCAGTTTCAATCGGAGCATCGACTTACTTCTTGATTTTATCTAGTGTGATGATGACGATTTTGCTTGGCTACAACCTATTTAAAAATAAAAATTAGGGACAATAAAAAGGCCAGACGCATCTCGTCTAGCCTTTTTTATTACTAGTTAAATTATTCGGTTGGCATACTGATTACTAGGTGCTCATTGACAAAAGCCATCATGCCAAGTTCACTTAGCTCACGACCATAGCCGGATTTTTTAATTCCGCCGAATGGCAATTCGCCTGAACTGATCCACGTGCCGTTAATAACGGTCATGCCTGTTTCAATCTGAGCAGCTACTTCTTGTGCATGCTTTACGTCGGCGCTGATAACTGATGAGCCTAAACCATAACTTGAGTCGTTTGCCAAAGCTATGGCTTCATCTTCATCTTCGACTTCATACACAATTGCAACTGGGCCGAAAAATTCTTGATCATAAGCTGGGTTTTGCTTGTCAACATTAGTTAAAATAATTGGCCGGAAAAAGGCACCAGCAGAATCAATTTCTGGATATTGGTAAAAGACCTTGGCACCTGCTTTAACTGCTTCATCAACTTGCTTAGTTAACTTGTCTTTAGCGTTAGCAGAATTCATTGGTGGCAAAGTAGTAGCTGGATCAAGCGGGTCACCTGGCTTCAGTGCAGCAAAAGAATTCTTTAATTCATGTAAGACTTCGTCGTAACGGGTTTTAACTGCAATGATTCTCTTAGAAGACGTGCAGACTTGTCCATCGTTGTATGTTCGCGCGGTACTCAAAGCCTTCTTTAAGACTTGTGGGTCAGCATCATCCAAAACAATAAACGCATCATTTCCGCCTAATTCCATCGTTGATTTCTTTAGATTCTTACCAGCATTTTCGGCAACGGATGAACCGCCCCGTTCGGAGCCAGTTAAGGCAACTCCTTGAACTCGTGGATCAGCGATAATGTCATCAAGTTGGTCATAACTTGGGTAGAGGTTGATTAAGCTGCCCTCTGGTGCACCAGCTTGCTTAATAATCTTGGCGGTCATGGCTGCTGATCCAGGAACATTGTGGGCGTGCTTTAATAAAATCGGGTTTCCAACGATAAAGTTAGGGGCAAACACGCGAATTACTTGATAAAGTGGGAAATTCCATGGTTCACATGCCATGATTACGCCAGTAGCTTGCTTAAGGTAATAGGCCTTGCCCAGCTTAGACTCGATCGGTTGTGGCTTAAGCATTTCAGGACCATGATCGGCGTAGTAATAACAGATTGAAGCACAAAGTTCAACTTCACCCTTTGATTCACCAATCATTTTACCCATTTCACGGGTCATGATTTCTGCCATTTCTTGTTCATGTTCACGAAAGGCTGTCGCAATTTGATGTAATGTCTTGCACCGGCTTTCTGGCTCTTCATGACGCCATTTTTGGTAAAGTGCATGTGCTAAGTTGATTGAGTCTTCAATTTGGCTAGCGGTCGGATTGTCGTAACTGGCAAAGGTTTCGTTAGTGTACGGATTAATTGATTGATATTTAGCCATCTTGTTATCTCCTTAGGTACTGCAACTAATTGCAGTAAAATTTATAACAACTATTATAAACCGTTTTCATCAAAAAGTGGGGTTTTTCTGGTTACCTTTACTAATTATTTATAAGTAACTTACTTAACAGGTTTTTTAGCAAGGTAAGAGATGGACTCGGCCAGATAGTCGCTAGCATAGGACATGGCATGGCGCTTGCCGGCAATTAGTTTGAGGTCAACGCTATGATCGGCTTTAGCTAGTTGACTAATAAAATCAAGTAAGTAGTCGGTTGGCGATAACTCGTTAGTGGAGTTAAGCATTAATAAACGCCCTAGATTGTCGTAATCATATGATTGTGCGTCTAATTTTTTCAAAGTCTCCTGCTTATCCGTGCCCGTGTAGGTAAGAGTAAAATACTTGTAAAAGGCATCATTAATTTGCTTTAAATCAGTTATGCCAAATTCAAAATTTGCTTGCTGAGATGGACGAACATCTTGGTGGTTTTTCATCCAAGAAGAAAAAGAAACAGGTGCAGACCAAGTTACAGTTGGGAAACCGTATTTACCCGCTAAAAATAGTGCCATTACGCCGCCGCTGCTTGCACCTAATTGGGTAACCGCATTAGTTCTATTTTGCCCATACGAACTGTTAAGCAGCCAATTTACAAAAGTAACACTGTCATTATGAGCGGCTGGAAAAATATGTTTGGGCGCTAGCGAATAATTGGGCGCAAACACAATAAAATTCTGCTCCGTAATTTGGGTGCAGTAATCCTTCAGGTTACTTTTATCACCGCGAAACCAACCACCACCGTGCCAGAATAACAGGATTTTAGTTTCCGCATTTGTTTTCTCGGGTAAATAAATATCGGTTGCCAACTGCTTTTTTTCATCATAAAGAACATCATTAATAATAGTCGTCATTGCTAACCTCCAATTCGTTCTTGAATTTATTATACTTTAAAAGGCAAAAGTGTTTATGTTTTGAAAAACAGTTACCTTCTTGGTACCTTATTTTTAGTTACTTAACATGGAATGATAAATTGCTATCTTTTAATTACCTTTTCTATAATTAATTTTAAAATATTTAAGTTATTATAATTATTGTGCTGAAGAGCTAAAAAAGTAATCATCTAAGTGAATTTTTTGGTAAAATTAGCCTAATATTGGAGGTAAGTTATGCATCTTTCAGCTAAAGCTAGTCGAAGATTAATCAATATCTTGACCGTTGTCAGCGGGATTATTATTATTCTATTGTGTATTTATTGGTACCGCTTAGGGATTTTTACTAGTCAAGCGAAGATGAAGGCATATTTGGCTGATAAGCGCATCATCGGGCCGGTGATTTTTGTCTTAATTCAAATTATCCAAGTAGTCATCCCAATTATTCCGGGTGGTGTCTCTTTGTTGGGCGGAGTAATTTTCTTCGGTCCATTAGCCGGGTTTATCTACAACTATGTCGGAGTTTGCATTGGCTCAATCATCAACTTTTTCCTTGCGCGTTTTTATGGACGACCATTTATCCTGCACATTGTTTCGGAAAAAACGCTCGATAAGTATATGAAGTGGACCAAAAACCAAAATAAATTTAACTGGTTTTTTGCAATCTGTATTGTTGCGCCAATGGCACCTGATGACGTTCTTTGCCTGCTAGCCGGGTTAACCGATATGAAATTCTGGACTTACTTTTGGATTATCATTTTGGGTAAGCCATGGACAATTGCCGCCTACAGCTTTGCCCTAATGTTTGGAATGGACTGGCTTCTTAAGGTAGTTGGCAAATAATGACTGCACGAATCTATTTGCGACCATTTAAGGCTGAAGATGCAACGACACTTCTAAAATGGGGCCAAGATAAGTACTATCACCAGTTAGCGGGTTTTGATCATTACCAAAATCTGACTCAGGCTGAAATTGCAGCTGGCCAATATGCGGCTAGAAAGTATAGTTATGGGGTCTGCTTGGAAAAAACGCATAAACTAATTGGCCTAGTTGAACTATATGATCGCGGCACTAATGAAGCCGAACTACTTACTTCTAAGGAAGTCGGCTTCTTATTAGATAAAGAGTTTTCAGGTCATGGCTACATGACAGAGGCCTTAACTTTGTTGTTTAATTTTGCTTTTGGCAAGTTAAAGCAAGAGCAGATCTGGGCCGGTACTTTTACCAATAATGAACGCTCGCAAAGATTATTGCGAAATTTAGGTTTCAAATTTATTTATGCCGTTGATTTGAGTAAAATCAGCAACTTATTTTCGTATGAAGAAAAATATTATCTGCTTAAACGGGCGGATTGGACTAACTTAAACTAGAAGAGACTAGGAAAATTGCTTTCTTAGTCTTTTTTTGTACTTAAAAATATTTTTTTCTTTTTTATCAAAATCAGTTAAGCAAAAATATGAATAAGTCAAGTGATTTTATTGGTAAGCTCAATTATTTGAACTATCACTATAATGGGAATAAGCTAAAAGTGTTAATAACCAAAGAAAAATTTCGTCTAGATTGGAGAGTGGAATTATGGAAAAGACAGGACAAGATCGTTTAAATGATCCTTTTTTGAATCATGGCACAGCTTTTACTGAAGAGCAACGTAAGCAATATCATTTAGAAGGGATGTTGCCGCCGCAAGAGCAATCGCTTGAAAGCCAGGTACGTGAAGTCTATTTGCAGTACCAAGAAAAGTCAACTAACTTAGAAAAACGCATTTTTTTAATGACTATTTTTAATACCAACCGGGTGCTATTTTTTAAAATCTTTAGTGAACATGTGACCGAATTCATGCCGATTGTTTATGATCCGACAATTGCGGAAACAATTGAAAATTACAGTCACCTGTTTGTTAATCCGCAAAATGCCGCTTTCCTTTCAATCGATAAACCTGATCAAATGGAAGCCAGTTTAAAAAATGCCGCAGATGGTCGCGATATTAAATTGATTGTAGTTACTGACGGTGAAGAGATTCTCGGAATTGGCGACTGGGGAACTCAGGGAGTTGATATCTCTGTTGGTAAATTGATGGTTTATACGGCCGCAGCTGGTGTGGATCCGGCCTGCGTTTTGCCAGTTGTACTCGATGTCGGTACTAATAACGAAAAATTACTCAAAGATGATCTTTACTTGGGTAATAAACATAGTCGGGTTAATGGCGATAAATATTACCAGTTTGTAGATCAATTTGTTCAGTGTGTTGAAAAGCTTTTCCCAGGATTGTATTTGCACTTTGAAGATTTCGGCCGTGATAACGCAGACAATATCCTGAAAAAGTACCGTGAACATATTTTGACGTTTAATGACGATATTCAAGGTACTGGAATTATTGTGTTAGCCGGAATTTTAGGAGCATTAAAGATTAGTGGGCAAAAATTGACTGAGCAAAAGTATGTCTGCTTCGGAGCCGGTACCGCCGGTACTGGCATTGTTGAACAAGTATATTCTGAAATGTTACAAGCGGGCTTAAAGCCTGAAGAGGCCCGGCAGCATTTCTACTTAGTTGATAAGCAGGGATTATTGTTTGACGATACACCTGATTTGACGCCAGCGCAAAAGCCTTTTGTCAGAAAGCGGTCAGAATTTGCCAATGCGGATCAGTTAAAGGATCTGAAGAGCGTAGTTCAAGCGGTTCATCCCGACATCTTAGTTGGAACATCTACTCGCTCTGGCGCCTTCACTCAAGATATTGTGACCGAAATGGCGGAGCACACTGAACGGCCAATTATTTTTCCATTATCCAACCCAACGCAATTGGCGGAAGCAAAAGCGCAAGATTTAATCGAATGGACCAAGGGCAAGGCGTTAGTTGCTACGGGAATTCCAGCTGATCCGGTTGATTATCAAGGTGTTAAGTATGAAATTGGTCAAGCAAACAATGCCTTAGTTTATCCAGGACTTGGACTTGGTGCTTTAGCAGTTAATGCTAAAGTTTTGAGCGATGAAATGATTAGTGTGGCTGCTCACTCATTAGGTGGAATCGTTGATTCAACTAAGCCGGGAGCTGCTGTTTTACCACCAGTTGAAAAGCTCAATATCTTTTCGCAAACAGTTGCACATGCCGTGGCTAACCAAGCAATTAAGGATCACCTCAATCAAAATGAATATGACGATGGTAAGCAAGCTGTTGAAGCTTTGCGCTGGGCGCCGGAATATAAAAATGAATAGGAGTGAGGATCAATGCAAGCCTTTATTACTTCTTTAACTAGTGTTGTTGAACTGTTATTGGTCATTGCGTTAGGCTACTGGCTACGCAGCAGTGGAAAACTAGGAGATCAGTTTAAAGGCAATATTTCATATTTAATCATGAATATTGCTTTACCAGCTTCAATTTTTGTTTCCGTGTTGAAATATTTGACCCGCGATAAATTGTTTGGTTTAACTGGCGGCCTCGTTTATGCCATCATTTGTTTCGCCCTTAGCTATTTGTTTGCTTGGCTCTTGTGTAAAGTTCTTCGTATCCGCAAAGGAAGACGCGGGACTTTCATCAATGCTATTACTAATGCCAATACGATTTTTATTGGCTTACCATTAAACATTGCTTTATTTGGGCAAAAAAGTATGCCTTACTTCCTGATTTATTATGTGTTAAATACAGTTTCTACTTGGGCAATTGGGGTCTTCTTCATCTCAAGTGATGATCCAACTGTGCAAAAACAGAAACAGCAGAAATTTAATTGGAAGAAATTGTTGCCTGCACCATTAGTTGGTTTCCTAATTGCTTTAATATGTTTATTAGTTGAAGTACCGATTCCGGGATGGATTACAACCGTGCTAAGTATGGTGGGCGGAATTGTTACACCAATGTCACTAATTTATATCGGAATTATTTTAGCCGATGCTGGTTTGAAATCAATTCACTTAGACCGTGATACAATTTGGGCGCTACTTGGAAGGTTCATTTTAGTACCAGCGCTGATGATTATCTTGATTGTCTTTGGTGCTAATTGGGGCCCAGCATTACCGAACCTTGCAAAGGAAACTTTAGTAGTTCAATCTGCTACGCCAGCATTAGCCGTTTTACCGATTTTAGTCGGTGAATCTCACGGAGACGTTCAATATGCAACTAATGTTGTTACTACTTCAACGGTCTTATTTGTAATTGTTGTTCCACTCGTTTTAGAGTTAACCGAATTTATTTTGTAATTGGTAATTTGACGATTTATCTTGAAATAAAAAAGCCTGAGATGATATGAACCCCAAAATTAGGACAGTTTAATAAATTTTAACTAAGGACTAATGCCCGATATTCAAGCGGACTTAGTCCTTTTAGTTTTACCTTGATTCTTTGCTGGTTATAGTAACTGATATATTTTTGGATTCCTTCTTCCAGCTCCTTTAGACTCTTAAACTGGGCTTCAAAGCCATAGAACATTTCCCGTTTGAGTATGCCAAAGAACCCTTCCATCAATCCGTCATCTAAGGAATTGCCCTTACGCGACATAGACTGTTCGATTCCATGGTCTTTTAGCCAAGCTTGGAATTTAGGATGCTGGTACTGCCAGCCTTGATCTGTATGAAAAATTAGACCATTTAATGCTGGATGCTTGCGCCAAGCCTGTTTTAGCATGTCCATAATCTGTTTAAGATTAGGACTGCGGGAAATGGAGTAGGCAATCACCTCTTGCGTGCAGCCATCAACAATGGGTGACAGGTAGGTCTTCTGACCGTTGAGTTTAAACTCGGTTACGTCTGAATACCACTTATGTTCCGGGTAAACTGCGCTAAAATTACGTTTAATCAAGTCGGTCTTAATTGGACCCTGGGTGCCGCGATAGCTATTATACTTATGCCAGCGTTTACTGACGATGCCAAAGAGTTTCAGCTTGTTCATCAAGCGTTGTACTTTTTTGTGATTGACTAATAAACCACGCCGTCTAAGTTCCAGAGTAATGCGCCGATAGCCATAGCGATGCCGGTGTTCTTCATAAATGGCTTTGATTTCAGCCATCACCTGCTGGTTGCCACGATCCTTATCCTTTTTCTGCAAATTGTAGTAATAATTACTGCGGGATAGATGCGGGAGATTGGGATTAGCATTAATAACAGCAAGAATAAAAGTTACGCTGACCTTGAGTTCATGCCTTAGCTGGGTAACTGCCCGGGCTATTTCCGCGGCTTGCGGTTCTTGGTCCGCTGGTCGACTAAGGCGGTCAATTTTTTTATAAATTCGTTCTCGACGGTCAGCTTCAAGTTCTGCTGGCGTAAGTGCTCGTTTTCTTGCTTCAGACGTTTGATTTCTGGATCTTGTTTGGGCATGGGGTGATCGTCCTTTCTGTTTGATAACGACATTATACCCGTTTTCACGATAGCTGCGAAGCCAATTAGCTAGCATACCGTTACTTTTTAGGCCAAGATCAATTGCCACCTGATAAGCTGGTTCATGCTTGACTAGTACTCGTATAATAGCCTGCTGTTTAAACTCAAGTGAATATTCAGTATAGGGCTGGTCTAAAATAGCTAGGCCGTGACGTTGAATAAGAGCAAGCAAATACTTAATGTTAGCAGGATTAATGCCATAACGTCGACCCAATTCACTAGGTCTAATGTTATAATTCCGCCAAAGATTGAAGATTTTAAATTTTATCTTGTTTGGATAATTTAGCCATAATAAAAACCTCGAAGTTGTCCTAACTTCGGGGTTCATATCAAGAATTTTCCCAGACTTTTTTTATTAAAATCAAACTAGTTCACATTCATTATTCGATCGGCATTTTCTTCCATTACTTGTCTAGCTTTGCCGAACATCATCCAAATTGAAAACAGAAGTGGAACGCCAACGATCAAGATAGTGTAAATGTAATCTGTCGCATAACCATGCCAGTGCCATCCTGAAGAATTCCAACCAGTAAGCATATTAGCGACGAAGTCTGATATGAAGTGAGCAACAATTGCTGGCCAAAGCTTTCCCGTATAAAGATAAAGAACAGCCCATAAAAAGCCACAACCGGTCACACCAATTGCTTGCATAATAGTGGCCGAAAGGGTTGCACCGTGCCAGCCAACATTTCCAAGATGGGCAAGTCCAAAAAGGAGTGTGGAACCATAAATGGCAATTGGAACCCGCCATTTTGGCAAGTGGTTAAAACCTGCTAGCAGGATGATGATGTTTAGATAACGTACAGCTTCCTCTAGGATACCCGGTTCGATTGCACATGTTAAATTAGGTAAGGAAAATTTCAGATTATTAAAATCATATCTAAAAAAGACGGTCCAAATATCTTTGGAATAAGCGTTAAAGCAGTTGTAAAACAAGTCTAATAATGTAAAAAGAATGAGTAAAACAAAAGTAACTTGCTGGAAGTTTTGGCTTTTGTTAAATTTCAAGTTGGGATTAAACCTGAAACCCCAAGCTTTTCCTAGAAAACATGCCAAGATAAATAGGCTAATGGCCGCGATTACTCCTTGTCCCGTAAGTGAATGCATAATTTTGAGACTTCTGGAGACTTTTAACGTGTTGACCAGTCCATACTGGATATTTAATAAGAAAACAATCAGCAGCCTTAAGAACCAGTTCTTAATTTGGGCGGCATAAACCATGGCAATTGGTAGTAGCAAACCAAGCAACACTGCCCATAATAGTAGTACCCAAATAATTTCAATTTGGGGCAAATGCACTAAAAGTAAGTTGCCGATTTTAAGCCAAAAAGTGCAAAGGATGCCGGGGCCAAAAAGTAGGCTTAGCCACCGCGTAAACTCGTAAGTAAATTTATCTTTAACCTTCATTTTTTGAACATAAACTGTCAGTGCTAAAAAAAGCACAAGTAAAATAATAGCAGTTACCTGATTTTTCGTCTTTGTTGCATTGTGCAAGCCGCTAACCATCAGCAATACTTCTGCAAGTAAACAAAAAAGAATCTGGAAAGCATATATTTTTTGCCAAGTCTTTTTAGGTAGATTAGTAATTTTCATTTTGGCCTCCTGATAATCAGTATTATAAGCTAAAAAAGGTAATAGATGATTTGCTTTTTCAAAATACTTCATATAAGTAGAAATAGTATTTGCTAAAAACAAGAGAATGACTTAAAATAATATCCAAACACGGAATCCTAAGACTGTTTTAGAGAGTCCACGTAGTGGTGAAAGTGGACAGAGGTCGTTTCCAGATTCCATTAATGTGGGTAATTAATAGTTACACGGTTTGCGGCACCGTTATCGCCAACTTAATGAAGTGCAGTCATGCTAATGACTGAAACTGGGTGGT
>NZ_CP048268.1:417500-522500 GCF_019469265.1 Lactobacillus panisapium
TCCGTAGTCGAAAGGGAAACAGCCCAGATCACCAGTTAAGGTCCCAAAATCTATGCTAAGTGGAAAAGGATGTGGAGTTGCGTAGACAACTAGGATGTTGGCTTAGAAGCAGCCATCATTAAAAGAGTGCGTAATAGCTCACTAGTCGAGTGACGCTGCGCCGAAAATTTACCGGGGCTAAGCATAGTACCGAAACTGTGGATGCGTAGTAATACGCGTGGTAGGAGAGCGTTCTAAGAGCGGAGAAGCTTAATCGAGAGGATAAGTGGAGCGCTTAGAAGTGAGAATGCCGGTATGAGTAGCGCAAGATAGGTGAGAATCCTATCCGCCGAAAGACTAAGGTTTCCTGGGGCAGGCTCGTCCGCCCAGGGTAAGTCGGGACCTAAGGCGAGGCCGAAAGGCGTAGTCGATGGACAACAGGTAGAAATTCCTGTACTGCGTTAGATCGTTAATAGCGAAGGAGGGACGCAGGAGGCAAAGAACGCATGGTGCTGGACATCCATGTTTAAGCAATAAGTGTAAGAGTGAGTCAAATGCTTGCTTTTAAAAAGCACAAGTTGTGAAGAGGAGCGAAAATAAAGTAGCGAAGGTTCAAGAGTCACACTGCCAAGAAAAGCTTCTAGCAAGAGCTAACGTACCCGTACCGCAAACCGACACAGGTAGTCGAGTGGAGAACACTAAGGTGAGCGAGAGAACTCTCGTTAAGGAACTCGGCAAAATAGCCCCGTAACTTCGGGAGAAGGGGTGCTGGTGTAAAAGCCAGCCGCAGTGAATAGGCCCAAACAACTGTTTATCAAAAACACAGGTCTCTGCAAAGTCGAAAGACGACGTATAGGGGCTGACACCTGCCCGGTGCTGGAAGGTTAAGGAGAGCTGTAAGCGTAAGCGAAGCAGCGAACTGAAGCCCCAGTAAACGGCGGCCGTAACTATAACGGTCCTAAGGTAGCGAAATTCCTTGTCGGGTAAGTTCCGACCTGCACGAAAGGTGTAATGATTTGGGCACTGTCTCAACGAGAGACTCGGTGAAATTATAATACCCGTGAAGATGCGGGTTACCCGCGACAGGACGGAAAGACCCCATGGAGCTTTACTGCAATTTGATATTGGGCAGCTGTTAAACATGTACAGGATAGGTAGGAGCCAGAGAAGATAGTACGCCAGTATTATCAGAGGCAATGTTGGGATACTACCCTTGTTTGATGGCTGCTCTAACCAGGGCCTCTAAGCGAGGCATGGGACAGTGTCAGACGGGCAGTTTGACTGGGGCGGTCGCCTCCTAAAGAGTAACGGAGGCGCCCAAAGGTTCCCTCAGAATGGTTGGAAATCATTCACAGAGTGTAAAGGTATAAGGGAGCTTGACTGCGAGAGCGACAACTCGAGCAGGGACGAAAGTCGGGCTTAGTGATCTGGTGGTACCGCATGGAAGGGCCATCACTCAACGGATAAAAGCTACCCTGGGGATAACAGGCTTATCTCCCCCAAGAGTTCACATCGACGGGGAGGTTTGGCACCTCGATGTCGGCTCGTCGCATCCTGGGGCTGAAGTAGGTCCCAAGGGTTGGGCTGTTCGCCCATTAAAGCGGCACGCGAGCTGGGTTCAGAACGTCGTGAGACAGTTCGGTCCCTATCCGTCGTGGGCGCAGGAAATTTGAGAGGAGCTGTCCTTAGTACGAGAGGACCGGGATGGACATACCGCTGGTGTACCAGTTGTCTTGCCAAAGGCATAGCTGGGTAGCTAAGTATGGACGGGATAAGCGCTGAAAGCATCTAAGTGCGAAGCCCCCCTCAAGATGAGATTTCCCATACGAAAGTAGTAAGACACCTCAAAGACTAAGAGGTAGATAGGCTAGGAGTGGAAGAGCCGTGAGGCTTGGAGCGGACTAGTACTAATCAGTCGAGGACTTGACCACAGGCTCAAGCAATCTGGTGAGGTTTTTTTAGAGGATTATATTTAGTTTTGAGTGTAAGAACTCAAGCAAAGAAAAGTACGGTGGCAATAGCAAGAAGGAAACACCTGTAACCATGCCGAACACAGCAGTTAAGCTTCTTCACGCCGAGAGTAGTTGGTGGGAGACTGCCTGCGAGGGTAGGAAGCTGCCGTGCTTTTTTAATATTCCGGCTTAGCTCAGTTGGTAGAGCGCTTGACTGTTAATCAAGATGTCGTCAGTTCGAGTCTGACAGCCGGAGCAAGTAAGAAAGAGGACTAATGATAGTCCTCTTTTTTTGTGCGGTTTTTTGATTCACTTATGATTAAAAGATTAGTCTTATTATATTAGAAAATTGTTAGGTGGCGTGACTTGAACGCACTTTCAATGTACAATAATGAAGGATACGTTTTATCTAAAGGAGGAAATCTCATGGTAGGAATTGTATTAGCCAGCCATGGTGGTTTTGCCGATGGCATTGCGCAGTCAGCGCAAATGTTATTTGGTGAACAAAGCAATTTTGCTCATGTAATTTTGACACCCGATGAGGGGCCAGATGATATTAAGGGCAAAATGGACAAGGCGATTGCTTCATTTGATGATCAAGCTGAAGTATTGCTACTAGTTGATCTATGGGGCGGTACACCGTTTAATCAGGCAAATGGCTTGCTTGAAAATCATCCCAACTGGGCTGTTGTAGCTGGTATGAATTTACCGATGGTTGTTGAAGCTTTAACGCAAAGAATGACTAATCCTGATGCTACAGCTCATGAAATTGCGACTGCAATTGTTGAACCAGCAAAAGATGGTATTAAAACAAAGCCAGCTGAATTAATGCCGAAGTCAGAGAGTAAGGTAGTTTCTGAAGCTCAGGAAACTGGCAAAAAGAAGACTATTCCGGAAGGAACAGTTGTTGGTGATGGACACATTAAGTTTGTTTTAGCTCGAATTGATTCACGTCTATTACATGGTCAGGTTGCGACTGGTTGGATTCCAACGATGCACCCTGATCGGGTAATAGTTGTGTCTGACAGTGTTGCTAAAGACGAAATGCGTAAAAGCATGATTCGTGAAGCCGCACCTGCTGGTGTTAAGGCTCACACTGTACCAATTAAAAAGATGATTGAGATTGCTAAAGACCCACGCTTTGGCAATACTCATGCGCTGCTTTTATTTGAAAACCCTGAAGATGTTTTAACTGTTATTAAAGCAGGGGTTGATATTAAAACGGTTAATGTCGGTTCTATGTCTTACTCAGTTGGTGATGTTAATGCTAACAATGTTTTATCAATGAACCAAGAAGATGTAGACACTTTCCACGAACTTGCTAAATTAGGAGTTAAGTTTGACGTACGGAAAGTGCCAACTGACAAAGAGGGCAATATGGACGCTATTTTAAATAAGGCCCAGAGTTTGCTTGACGAGCAAAAGAAATAAGGAAGTAGGAGCAAAAAATGAATGCTATTCAAATGATTTTAGTTGTTCTAGTTGCCTTTCTTGCAGGTATGGAAGGTATCTTAGATCAATGGGAATTCCACCAACCCCTTGTTGCATGTACGTTGATTGGTTTAGTTACTGGTCACTTGGACTTGGGTGTTATTTTAGGTGGTCAATTACAAATGATAGCCTTAGGTTGGGCTAATATCGGTGCTGCTGTAGCTCCAGATGCTGCTTTGGCATCAGTTGCTTCAGCAATTATCCTGGTTGAGAGTGGACAAGGAACTAAAGGAATCGGTATGGCTACAGGTATTGCTATGCCATTAGCTGTTGCCGGACTATTTTTAACCATGATCGTTCGGACCATTTCAACTGCTATTGTGCACATCATGGATGCCGAAGCTAAAAAGGGCAACTGGCGCAAGATTAATATGTGGCAATGGATCGATGTCTGCTTACAGGGGCTGCGAATTGCTATTCCGGCAGCACTCTTGTTAGCAATCCCAGCTTCAACGGTTAAGTATTGGCTAGGACTAATGCCAACATGGTTGAGTGAAGGTATGTCTCTTGGTGGTGCCATGGTCGTAGCCGTTGGTTATGCAATGGTTATTAACATGATGGCTAGTCGTGAAGTATGGCCATTCTTCGCAATCGGTTTTGCGTTGGCAGCAATCAAGGACTTAACTTTAATTGCCTTAGGTGCAATCGGTCTTGCTATGGCTCTGATGTACCTTGCTCTTGAATCAAAGGGTGGCAATGGCAAATCTAGTTCAGATGATGAAGGTACCGGCGATCCGCTCGGCGATATCATTGATGACTATTAAAGTGATATTTAAGAGGAGGATTTTATTATGGCTGATCAAAAAATCAAATTAACTAAAGCCGACCGCTTCAATGTTATGTGGCACTCACAATTCTTGCAGGCTTCATGGAACTACGAAAGAATGCAAAACGGTGGGTTCGCATACTCACTTATTCCGGCACTAAGAAAATTATATCCAAATAAAGATGATATGGCTGCTGCGCTTCAGCGTCACTTAGTATTCTTCAACGTCCACCCATACCTTGTTTCACCTATTTTAGGTGTTACTTTGGCTTTGGAAGAGGACAAGGCAAATGGAGCTAAAGTTGAAGATGAAGCAATTCAAGGTGTTAAGGTCGGAATGATGGGACCACTAGCTGGTGTTGGTGACCCAGTTTTCTGGTATACTGTGCGGCCAATTTTAGGTGCCCTCGGTGCATCGATGGCTATCCAAGGTAACATCTTAGGCCCAATTCTATTCTTTGTTTTATGGAATGTAATCAGAATTGCCTTTATGTGGTACACCCAAGAATTTGGCTATAAAGCCGGTTCAGCAATTACTAATGATATGTCTGGTGGTCTTTTACAAAAGGTAACCCGTGGAGCGTCCATGATGGGGATGTTTGTTTTAGGATCATTAATTGAGCGTTGGGTAAACATCAAGTTTACGCCGATTGTTTCGAAAACACCGGTCCAAAAGGGTGGTTATATTGATTGGAACTCGCTTCCTGCTGGTGCCAAGGGAATTCAACAAGCTCTGCTAGGACAAGCAAATGGTTTATCCTTGACTAAGTTTAAGGTAACTACCTTGCAAAATAACTTGGATATGTTAATTCCAGGTTTAGCTGGTTTACTGCTAACATTCCTTTGCATGTGGCTTTTGAAGAAGAAAGTTTCACCAATTGTAATTATTATTGCTATCTTTATTGTTGGTGTATTATTACACGTTTTACATGTTATTTAGGATAAAATGGTTGAATCACAAAATACTAAAGTCGATTTAACAGCTGAAGCCACTTGGTTTCGTGCAGTTGCTGTATATGGCAAAGCGATGGTGGGCGATAAGGCGTTTGAATTTTACAATGAACGTAATTTATCTGATTATGTTCAGATACCGTGGAATGAAGTGACTTATGTTGTAGCTGATGTTCATTTTAAAGGACGCTATATACCACGTTTTGAAATCAGAACGCGGACTAGCGGAACATTTATTTTTACAACTAAGAACAATAAAAAAACGCTGCGAGCAATTCGCAAATATGTCCCCGCTGACCATATGCGACAAGCGCTGAGTCTGTGGCAGAATCTCAAAAGAAGATTTTTAAGTAAATAAACAAAAAGAAGTTTTAAGTATGAATTACTTAAAGCTTCTTTTTTTACTATTTTGTAAATTCTTGAATAGTACCTTTAACACCTAACTTAGTGGCAATTTTTTCTTGAAGTGCATTAATGGCAGTATTAGTTCTATCCTTTTGCTCCTCATTTACTGCTTCCATGATTAAGATTGCGCTAGTTGTGTCTTCAGTCAACATGGTCCTTTCACCATCACGCCAATTAAGTGAACGACACACCGCACCAGTTTGATCATAATAAATGATTTCATCAGTCCGAGGCGGTTCATTTTTAGTAGCACCGATAGGATAAAATTCTTCATTACCGCTGGCAAGACCTAAATGCATGGTTCCAGCAATTTTAGCAAGATCTTCGCCACCGCAAGGAACGCCATATTCCAGTGAAACGCTGTTGTAGAGATCAACCAGTGGATTAATTGGGGTAAATGTTCTGCCCTGGGCTACGCGTTTGAGTAATGCTTCAATAGATGCACGAGCGCCCTTTTTCTTTTTAAATTGACTAAAAGCTTCCCGCCATTGGACAATTACAGGATTAGCTTTAAAGTCAGGTTCAGTTAAATATACTTGTGCTTTTTCTTCGGCTTGATTCAATATTTGTTGATAGCTTGAAACATCGCTTGGGATGTGATTATCAATACCATTGACAACTAGCGTGAAAATTTTAGCTTCAGGAAAGATTTCCCAAAACTTTTGATCAACGACGAATGTTTCCATAATAGTTCCTCCTAAAAAAAGAGCACCTAGCAAACTCTACTAAGACCTAAAGAGTTCACTAAGTGCTATCGCCCGGTGGTGATTAAATATTTTAATTAACCTAAATTTTATTATAAAAATAATGGTAATTCAAGTTTCCCCTAAGGTTATTTTGCCCAGTTAGGCTGCTTCTTTGCGCCAGAATTTGGCAAGACTAAACAAAATAATGAATGTTAATAGGGCGGCAATCATTGAGATACGGTTGCTTGGGAGAATTAATAACAGAATAATCATGATAATGAAAAATGCTAAGGTTGCATAATCCCAGAATGGAAAGCCCGGCATTTTAAAATCTGTTAATTCAGCAGAATTAGTCTTTTTGCGGTAAGAGATATGGGTTAAAAGCATCAAGCACCAAATAATAAGAAACATACTTGTAGAGGTTGATGAAATAAAATTAAAAGCCTCTTTACCGATAAGAATAATAACAAAGGGGGCAAGTTCCATTAATCCTGCTGATAAAAGCAGCGCATTTTGGGGTAGTTGCCGCCTTAAATGACCAAAAGTTTGATTCCATTTTCCCTTGCCATTAAAAGTGACGGAAAACAGTAAACGCCCTGCGCTATACAAAATACTATTAGTTGAAGAGACGGCTGCGGAAATAACAACGAAGTTAATAATTGAACCAGCGTTGCGAATACCCGTAGCTGCGAGTGTTTGCACAAAAGGACTTGAATTGGTTGATACTTTATTCCATGGGATAACGATTAAAATAGCAATAATGGCCAAAACATAGAATAAAATAATTCGCATTGGCACCTCATTGATTGCCTTTTTAATCGTTACCTTAGGGTTCTGTGCCTCGGCTGCAGTTAAGCCAACAAGTTCAACGCCGACAAAGCTGAAGATAACCATCTGGAAACCAGCGAAAAAGCCGTTGCTTCCCTGGGCAAAAAAGCCACCATTGGTCGTTAAATTAGCTAGGGTGACAGGGCCAAAACTGGTTTTGCCCCCAGTTAATAACAAATAACCGACTAAAATGACGAAAGCAATCACAGTTACGATTTTAATAATGGCAAAACTAAACTCGAGGTTGCCGAAAAGGCGCGCTGACAGCAAATTGATGCAAAGCAAAACCGCGATCGTAACAAGTCCTGGCACCCATGTAGGCAGATGGGGAAACCAGTATTGAAAATAAATTCCAAGTGCCGTCATTTCGGCCATTCCTAATGTGACCCAGCTAATCCAATAAAGATAGCCTGAGATGAAGCCGATATTTTTGCCAAGATATTTTTTAATAAAGTCAATATAAGTATGTTTGGATAAGTCTGAAACGATTAATTCACCCAAAGCACGCATTAATAAAAATAAGAAAATACCAACAATAATGTAAATCAAAATAACGCTTGGACCAGCTCGGCGGATACTGTTGCCAACTCCTAGGAAAAGCCCGGTCCCAATGGTTCCACCCAGCGCAATCAGCTGAATGTGGGCATTGGTTAGAGTTCGTTCATAACCCGAGCCTTTTTTTTCATCTTCATCGTTCATCAAATCACTCCAAATTCTATTTCTTTTTTTATATTACAATATTCGATTATAGCATTAGTATGAGAAGTTTGACTGCTAAAAGCTGAAAAAATTCTAAAATTTAATTTGTTTATTGCTAGTAAAAATGGCCGAATGCCTTGTTATTGTAGTATGATAAACTATATTAAATTATAATTAAGGAGGAATGCTGGATGTTTACTTGCTGTGAATTTGAGATTAATGGTTACGAAGTTAAATTGGCGTTACCTGAAGTAAAGTATGCGGACAAGCTCTATGACATAATTGCTCATGATCGCGCTGAGCTAGCACATTTTTTACCTTGGGCGGGAAAAATGTCAGCGGTTGAAGATGAGGTCGATTTTATTAAGGGCATGCGAAATGATTTCGCGCAATACCGTAAGTTGCCGCTAGTCATCTTGGTCAATGAACAGCCAGCCGGGATGGTCGATTTACATACTATTAAGTGGAAGAATGAAAGTGCCGAAATTGGTTACTGGTTGTCTCAAGCTTATCAAAAAAAGGGTATCATGACTGAAGCAGTCAGGCGACTAGTTGCTTTTTCTTTTAACGAACTCGGATTACATCAAGTCAAGCTTCTAGCGGACCACAACAACCTTGCCAGTAGAGCAATTGCTGAAAGACTAAATTTTACGCATGTTGCGCTTTTAAAGGATGAAGTTAAGTATCATGGTAAGTTTTGCGATATGGATTTATACACCATGATTAAGCAATAAGATGGCAAATAAAAAATTCACGACCAAACTAAATTTAGTTGATCAGTGAATTTTTTTATTTATCTTCATAACCGTTTGGATGCTTTTGGTGCCATTGCCATGCGCTTGCAATCGTATCTTCAGCTGTTTCATGCTTAGGTTGCCAGTGTAAAACGGTTCTTGCCTTAGTTGAGTCAGCGACTAGGCTATCAGGATCGCCAGAACGCCTTGGTCCCATTGTGTAAGGGATGTCGATACCAGTAACTTGGCGTGCTGCTTGTAAAATCTCTAAATTGGAGTACCCGTGAGCGGTTCCGATATTAAATACATCAGATTGCTTGTTTTTAATTAAGTACTTTAAGGCCAAGATATGCGCATCGATTAGGTCATTAACCTCAACGTAATCACGGATATTAGTGCCATCTTTAGTATCATAGTCATTGCCAAAGATAGTGAACTTCCCGTCACCAGAAATGGCGCTGCGCAGAATATTAGGTACCAGATGGGTTTCAGGGTGATGATCCTCGCCAATTTCGCCGTTATTACCAGCACCAGCAACATTAAAGTAACGTAAAGCAATTGATTTGATGCCATCAGCCTGATCAGCCCAATGAATGATTTTTTCCATCATTACTTTAGTGTCGCCATATGGATTGATTGGGTTTAGGGGTGATTCTTCAGTAATCGGCAACTTTTCCGGAATACCATAAGTGGCTGCACTTGAAGAGAAAATCAGATACTTAACATTGGCATCATTCATTGCCTCAAGCAGGGCAATCATTCCCGCAACATTATTATCATAGTATTTGAGGGGCTTTTTCACTGATTCAGGGACTAAAGAGTAAGCGGCAAAGTGCATTACTGCGTCAATTTTTTCATTACGTAAAATTTGGCTAACTAAGAACTTATCTTCAATATCGCCTTGATAAAATTTGGCTTGAGGGTCAACTGCTTTTCTATGTCCGGTATATAAAGCATCAAGAACGACTACTTCATAGCCTTGTTTAACCAATTCACTGACTGCCACAGAGCCAATATAGCCAGCACCACCAATAACTAATATGCGCATAATTACCTCCATTGAATATATGTAGTTAACTTGATTTTAGCATAGAATAGGAGCGAATTTCAGTTTTTTCTAAATGAGTTAATTGACAGCAAAAAAATTTTGCAATAGACTTACTTTTAGTAAGATGAATAGAAAGAAGTAGGCAAATGATTCATAATTCAACAATTAATAAGCAAATTAATCATCGCTCGATCCGAAAATTTAAGGATAAAAGTTTAGATTCTGAGCAATTAACAACTTTGTACACAGTTTTTCAACACACGGCAACTAGTATGTTTATGCAAAACGCTAGTTTACTGCATATTACTGATCAAGCTAAGCGGGAAAAGATTAGGGAACTTTGTGGTCAAAAATATGTTGGTGCTGAAGGTGATTTGTTTATTTTTATTGTTGACCTTTACCGAAACCAGCAAATTCGTCAACAGCTGAATAAGGACGATGGCCGCGTTCATACGACGGATATTTTTTTCCAGGCAATGGAAGATACGCTGCTGGCTTGGCAAAATGTTGCTAATGCGGTTGAAAGCATGGAATTGGGTTATGTTCCGCTGGGGACAATTAATGATCATCCTCTTGAAATGCTTGCTGAACTTGACTTGCCGCCATTAACTTTTCCAGTCTTAGGGATGCAGGTCGGTATTCCAGATCAAGAACCGCAGTTAAAACCGCGTTTGCCTCTAGAATTTACTACTTTTGAAAACGAATATCCCCGGGACTTTAAAGTGGACAAATTGCGCGACTATGATCAAGTTGTCACCACTTATTATGATTTGCGTGATTCCAACAAACGAATTGATTCGTTTACCAAGCAAATCACCGGTGCAAAATTAGATAATAAAACGACTGACCGGGACCAACTGCCGGAACTGCTTCATCAACAGGGCTTATGCCTAGATTGGAAGTAGGCAATTAAACCTATTGCTTGTATGCAGCAATAGGTTTTTTCTCTGGCAATATTAAAGAAAGTCTGACATTTAATTGCACGTTTTTTTTAGTTTTGGTATAATTTGAATGTTGCCAAAATTGCTGATTTAGCTCAGTTGGTAGAGCGTTTCCCTCGTAAAGAAAAGGTCGCCAGTTCGATTCTGGCAATCAGCATTTAGAAGAATTATTCAAATTAATTAACCTTGATTTATCGACGTTTTACGCAGGTAAGTCAAGGTTAATTTTTGTTTGTAAAAGATAATAAAGAACACAAACGGAACACGCAAAATAGCGTGTTCCGTGAAAAATTATTGGATAGAAATAAAAGCTGGTATATCAAGGGTATTAGTAACTTTTTTGTGTGCAGAATGTGCACTTAACTATACTTTGTTAGCAAAGTTAAAGATCAGCAAAGAAGTTTAGAATATAATGTAAGTGTTTACACAAATCAGGGAAAGTGTTACTGTAACTACATAAAAGTTATTTCGTTAGAGTTAACAAGCTAGATAGGGGGCTTGAATGATGAAATGGCCAATTAAACCAGTTACAGTAGAGCAAAAATTACCTGCACTGTTTAATAAGAGGGGGCATTTTGCTAATTCAACATACTTGATTTCGTTGAAAAACGGTTTAACACTGGATGTAAGTAAATATCCTGAATTAAAAAAGTTGGGATATTGGATCGTACCTGGAGATTACACCAATTTGCGTGTCTGGTCACCAAAGGCTCAGCCCGAATTAGCGGATAAGTTTTGTGAAATAACTGGACTAAAACAGTCGGATTTTGATATCGGATCAATTGCTGGTTTGTGGTATTTGTATTAAATAATTTGTAGATAATAAAGCTCATAATTAGAACTTCTAATTATGGGCTTTTTTGTTTTAAGAGAAGACTTAGTACAAAAAACACACGGCTTTAATCGCTATGTGTCAGATAACTTCTTAATAGTTTAGTTTTTTTACTTTTTTCTCAATAACATTGACTAAGTGATAAAAAATTAAGCGTAATAGTCAATGATTGCTTTTAAAGTTTTGGCGGCGTCTTTTTTACCAGTGCCTTCTTCGTAATATCGCCTGAATCGCGCATCGCCTACATACATATTTGCCAGCCCCTTATGGGCTTTTGATGAGTATTGCCCCGTTGGCCACATGGCTAACAAATATTTTTGATGAAGATTAAAAAGATGCTGAGCAGCTGCTTTCGTAACATCCAGGTTCCCAACTAAAGGCCTTAACTCTATTAGTATTTGCTTCTTAATATCTTCTACATGATTGAAATCTTTTTCTGAAAATGAACAGAATTTTTCTTTACTAGCATCGATTGTTTCATCACCATAATTAGAGCGAATTTCTTTGCCGTACTTCTTTTCATTGTCAACAATTGCTTGAGCCTTAAGCGCTGTGAATTTTTCTACATCGTTCATTTGAGTTTTTCCTTTCATTACTTCAAGTGTTTTGTCTAAGGAAATAATCAGATCGCTCAACCGCTTTTGTTCATTAACAAGCTTTTGCCGCTGACTTTGCAGAGTCACGAGTTGCTGTTTTTGTGAGCTTACCATTACTTGTTTAATTTGTGCTAACGGTAAATCAAACAATTTTAAGAACATTATCTTTTGTAGTTGATCAACTTCTTTTTCTTCATAATAACGATAATTGTTTTCTGGATCTCTTCGCGCTTTTAAAAGACCACACTTATCATAGTAACGTAATGTTCTGGTAGAAATACCTGCCAACTTGGCTAAGTCGTTTATTGAATATGACATGATTAAATCCCTCACTTGCAAACAAAGTATAATCTTTGACGTTACGTCAAGGTCAAGAAAAAGCAAACTAATTTAATGCACATTAAAATGGCGCTAATAATAGGGTTTTACTGCATTTTCGGTTACTTAAAGTCTATTAGATATTTCCCGCAATAGTAAGGGTAACAGTAAAAAAGCCATTTTTTTACAAAATAGCTTAACTAAAATAATTGCAAGATTTTTTGCTGAGCCTCACGGCCTTCTTTTATCCAAGTCTTAATCTTATCATTGTCGACGCGATAAACCGGGGCACTAATACTAAATGCTCCAAAAATATGATCGTTTTTTACCAAAGAAAAGCCAATACAATAGACGCTGTCCTGATTTTTAATTAGGGTAGAGAGCCAGCTAACTTTTTCTGTTACCTCAGAAAACATGTAATTCATTATTCATTTCTAACTACATATCTCGTTAACTATCCACTTTTTCTTGAATAGTGAATTTGGTTATTTGATTTTCAGATTAAGCAAAAATAGTGCAAAATTACCAATCAATATGATACAGATTGCATTCTGATATGTCATTGTAAGCGCTGTCAAAGACGCGTATAAATATATTTGTAAGGTTTGAAAGCGTGGTGATAGTAATTGGCAAAGACTTATGTAGCAGTTGACATCGGAGCTTCAAGCGGTCGACTGATGTTGAGTCAACTAACTGATGGCAAAATGTCACTTAAAGAAATGCATCGGTTTAAGAATGGTTTTACCCTAAAAAATGGCCATGATCGGTGGGATATTGATCATATTATTAAAGAGATTTTGTTAGGACTACAAAAAATAAAGAAAGCAGGCTATAACGAAATTTCTCTTGGAATAGATACCTGGGCGGTTGATTATGTTCTTGTCGGAAACGACGGACGTAAGCTGGAAGATCCTATTAGTTATCGTGATAAGCGCACCACGAATGCAATTAAGGACTTAACCGCTAAAGTCTCAAAAGAACGGATTTATCAAAAAACGGGCATCCAATTTTTAAACTTCAATACACTCTATCAGTTATTCGAAGAAAACAAGGAGTTACTTTCTAAGACCGATAAAATCATGATGATTCCTGATTATATTGGTTTTGTGTTAACAAATAAGGCTGTCCTAGAAGTAACCAATGCATCAACTACTCAAATGTTGAGCTTAAGGGAAGGGTTGTTCGATCAAAATTTACTCAAAGAAGTAAATGTTAAACAGGAACAATTTCCGAAATTAGTTGATGCCGGTACACCGTTAGGTAAGCTAGATCGAAGTAAATTTTCCGATTATGATTTACCGGATACTGATGTGATTACGGTAGCAACCCATGATACAGCTTCGGCTGTAGTTGGTGCCCCCGGAATGGGACAACATTGGGCTTACCTTTCTTCGGGTACTTGGTCATTATTAGGGGCAGAACTTAATGTCCCTGAAAATGGTCCAGAGGCATTTAAAGAAAATTACACCAATGAGTGGGGCGCATATGGTACTTACCGGTTCCTGAAAAATATTATGGGATTGTGGATGGTTCAGTGCGTTAAGCGTGAATTGGATGACCAATATTCTTTTAGTGAACTCGCAGAGATGGCCAGCAAAGTTAAGCCATTTGAACAATTTATCAATATTAATGATGAGCGGTTTGTCAATCCTAAGAATATGATTGCGGAGATTCAAGCATATTGTCGTGAAACTGGTCAAAAAATTCCTAATACCCCTGGCGCAATTGTCATGGCAATCTATTCTAATCTAGCTTTGTTTTATGCTCATGAAATTGAAAAACTAAATCAGATACTTGGTTATCAGATTGATACGCTAAATATTGTTGGTGGTGGTTCAAATGTTAGTTTGCTTAATCAGCTAACGAGTACAGTTGCTGGTATTGCCGTTTATGCTGGTCCAAGTGAAGCCACGGCAATTGGCAACTTAGTTGTTCAAATGATTACTAGAAGTGATATTTTGAATGTTTATTTGGCCCGCAGAATTATTAGCGCTTCGTTTGCCATTAAAAAGTATGAACCCGAAAAGGGGAAATACGAGGGCATACTTGCCGATTATGTGAACTTTTTACATACAGCTAAAAGAGGTGAGGTGATATGACAGTGAGATTAGGACAAATAATGCATGTTAATCCGAATTATTTTTCTGAATATGAAAAGCGGCACCGAAGTCTTCCAACTAAGTTCCCCCAAATGAAGAAGGCCTTGAAGGAAGCAGGTGCTCATAATTACTCAATTTACTTGGATAAAAGAACCGGAACATTATTTGCTTATTTAGAGGTAGATGATGTTGCCAAGTACCGGGAAATTGCACAGACTCCGGGATGTAAAGAATGGTGGCATTACATGGCAAAATTAATGGATGTCAATCCGGATGAAAGTCCCGTTACGATAGATTTAGATGAAGTTTTCCATATGGATTAATTAAAGGAGAAAATTATGGTTAGCGATAAAGAAGTAGAATCAGCGTATAAAGTTGCTAAGGAACGTTATGCTGAAGTTGGCGTTGATACAGAAGAAGTTTTAAAGAAGCTGCAGAACATCAGAGTTTCTCTTCCTTGTTGGCAAGGTGATGATATTCATGGTTTCTTAACTCCAGATGAAGCACTGTCAGGTGGTATCGGGGTTTCGGGCAATTACCCAGGTATTGCTAAGACACCAGAAGAATTGACGAAGGACTTGGAGGAAGCATTTAAATTGATTCCTGCCAAGCAAAGATTGCAATTGCACCAAATTTACGCCGTTACAAATGGTAAGAAGAAAGATGTTTCCGAAGTTGGTCCTAAAGACTTTAAGTTCTGGGTTGACTGGGCAAAGGAAAATGGCATTTACTTAGACTTTAACCCAACATTTTTCTCAAGTCCTAAAGTTAAAGAAAATATGACTTTGGCTAGTCCAGAAAAAGGCGTTCGTGATTACTGGATTCAGGTTGGAAAAAATGCTCGTGCTATTTCTAATTATTTTGGTGAAGAGCAAGGTGCTCAATCTGTTGATAACTTCTGGATTATGGATGGAATGAAGGATGAGCCAATCAGCAGATTGGATCCTCGTGAACGTCTAATTGAATCTTTGGATGAAATCAACAAAGAAAAATATGATGAAAAGAACACAATAGAATCATATGAAGGTAAGCTGTTTGGTACGGGTGTTGAAAGCTATACTGTTGGTTCACACTTCTTCTATGACAACTACGCTTTGACTAGAAATAAGTTCTGGTGCATGGACATTGGACACTTCCACGAAGCTGAAGATCCATCAGATTACCTATCAGCATTCTTGGCATTTGGCAAAGGCATGTTCTTACACATTACACGTCCAGTTCACTGGGATAGTGACCATGTTCCAACATTGGAAGACAGGACGATTAGAATGATGTCAGCTTTGATAAGAGATAATTTATTGTCAAAGACTGTTATTGGCCTTGATTTCTTTGATGCATCAATTAATCGTGTAGCTGCTTGGGTAATTGGTACTCGTGCAACGCAAAAAGCCCTGCTTCTTGGTTTGTTAGCACCAATTGATAAATTGAAAGAGGTAGAAAACCAATATGACTTTACTCTTCGTTTTGCTGAAACTGAAGAATTGAAATCATTCCCATTTGGTGCAGTCTGGGATGAATTCTGCTTAAGAAATAATGTTCCTGTTGGCATGGATTGGTATAAAGAACTGAAGGATTACGAAAAGAACGTTCAGTTTAAGAGAAATTAATTAAGAAGTTATTCCCCTGGAGATTAAATAATGGCTAAATTTATTGATTCAACTTTTGTTAGAGATATGTGCAACATTACTCGTCAGAGTTATGATAATGGCTGGGATGAGCGTAATGGTGGCAATATGAGCATTCGGATTAAACCTGAAGAGCTCACTGATTATGATGATATTAAAACAGTTAAAAGAACGTTTGACCTTGGCTTTGACGCCAGCGCATTGGCTGGACAATACTTTTTAGTTACGGGTACTGGCAGGTATTTTAGAAATGTTTTCCAAAATACTGAGCAAGACTTAGGCTTAGTTAAAATTAGTGCTGATGGTAAAAAGGGTGAAATTGTTTGGGGCTACACTGATGGTGCTATGCCTACAAGTGAATTTCCAACCCACTTGATGAACCATATTGCTCGGTTAAAGCTTGATTCAAACCAAAGGGTAGTAATGCACTGTCATGTTACCAACTTAATTGCCATGTCGTTTACTCAACCGCTTAATGAAAAATACTTTAGTAAGATTATCTGGAAAATGCAAGCTGAATCAATGCCTGTTTTACCCGAAGGACTAGGAATTATCCCCTATGAAACACCTGGGACTACAATTATTGGCGAGCATACTGCTGCTAAAGTTGCAGATGGCTTTAGAGTCGTTATGTGGCCTCACCATGGTATGTTTGCCGTGGGTGATACTCCAGATGAATGCTTTGGCTTAATCGAAACGGTTGAAAAAGCTGCTACTATTTTTACTGCTATTCAAGCACAAGGAGGAAATAGATTAGATGAAATTACCGATAAGCAATTAGTCGAAATTGCAAAGTACTTCCATGTATCCCCGAGAAAAGGATTTTTAGATTAACTAATTTCACATAAAAACCACCTAAATGGTGCTAAACAAAAAGTCGAAGTTGCTGCTTCGGCTTTTTTATTTGTCATTGTTATTTTTAAAACTTTTTTATCTAAAAAATTGCCCTAAAAAACATGATCATAGTCTAGATTTGTATAATAATAGAATATGCTTATAGTACAACATATAGTATTGCTAATACACTTGGCTATGCTATATTTATTATAGTAAGAATATTATGAAGGCCGTGATTGCAATGTGTTAATAACTTTTTCAGGTATAACTTGTATATTAAAAAGTGCTAAATTTACAGTAATATTAGCTGATTAATAATCATAATAAGCTTATTGCGAAAATTGCAATTGATTAGAAAAATATTTTTGTGCAATAAGCAGTAACAGCAATTATGTATTATTATAATATATTATATAGTATTAGCACTACTGCAACAATATCTGAGCAACATTTAAATTTATATAATGTGCCATAAAGCCAGGCAAATCAACTGGAAAGAATTAATAAAAGAGGTTTATACCCAATGAAACTAAGAAAAGTAATAGTTACATTCTTAATCGCAACTGGCCTATTGACGGGCTATGAAGTTACCAATAACAATGCCACAACAGCAGTTTCAGCTCAAACGGAACAGCTTACGCAGACAAGTGAGTTGCATCTTGCTCCGAGTGCGGCGCAAGCCGAATTTATGAAACCTTGGGCTTACCAAGAAGAGCGGCAATTAAGCTTAATGGATTTAGACAGCTTAGGTCGAGGACAAGGCAGCCACATTCAAGTTAAAAAGTCACAATTGCCAACTGAGCCGCGTGCCCCGCGACTAACAGTTAATCCAAGTGGTTGGCATAACTATAAAATAGAAACGACCAAAAATGGTAAGCCATATACTGCTTGGGCATTTAATCGGGGACACTTGGTTGGTTACCAGTTTTCTGGTTTAAATAATGAATTGCGCAACTTAATAACTGAAACGGCATACCTCAACCAGGGTTCAACAACTGGAATGGATGATGATAATCCTAAGGCAATGCTCTATTACGAGAATCGTTTACGCCAATGGATTAATGACCATCCGCAAAGCAAGTTAGACTATGCCGTAATTCCGCTCTATAATCAAAATGAATTAGTAGCGCGGCAAGTTTTACTTAGTTTTGTTGGGGTGACTCCGGCCAATCGGCAAACTAAAATAAAAATGCCAGTAAAAGGCTTGACCATGAAAGGAAAAGTCACTCAGGTAATCTTAAATAATGATTCACCGCTACTTGATATTAATTACTTAACTGGTGAAGCAACAGTTCTTAATAGTAAGAAATATCTCCGTCAAAAAGCAATTCAGGAAGAAGAATTGCGGCGCGCTGAAAATTCAACAGACAATTCCGACAATTAAAAATAAAATTGAATTTAACCCTTTCAGGCATTAAAAAGCTTGGAAGGGTTTTATAGTACAAAGTATCATTTTTCTGTTAAAAGTTTTGGTTAATTATTTTTGTTGTTTCAATTAAAATCGTATAGAAAATATGCTATAATGAAATCGGTTACAAAAAAGTACAAAAAGCTATTAGTAAAGATTTTTAAGGTCACTTTGTTTTATAACAACCAGTTTATTTCTAAAATGGCTGTTTAGTTTATTAAATGTTACGGTTAAAAGCCAGAAAGGCCGAAAAATGTTATGGATTGTTTTAATTTTGCTTTCGTTGTTAGCCTTAATTGAGTGTCAAGAAAAAGATTATTTGAAATTAGTTAATAAATATTTATTGCCCGCTGCTTTAGTGATTATTGCTGGTCCCTTAATCGTACTCTATCTTACTAAGGTGCCAGATCTCAGTCTGATATTTTATATTGTTGGCATTATTCAGGCCGGGATGTTAGTTGGACTTTATTTCTTGATTGATAAATATGTTGTGTCACATAAAAAGGATAATGATGCTGTTTAGATTCGGTAATTCTTAATTTACGCTTTAAAACTTTAATAAGTTAGATTACTACAGAGCGTTGAAATTTTCGACGCTTTTTCTGTGACCTGCGAAACCCTATTGATATGCTAAATGATAATGGAAAATAAAAATGAAATTAAAAAAATATCTTCAATTTCCCCAATGTTCGCTCAATGAATTTTTAGCGTTACCTAAAAAAGAGACCCTTCTTTTTGATTTCTTAACACAGGGAGAAGAAGCTGACCGTACTAAGCTGACAAATGAAATTTATTGCCAAATTTTCCCGTGGTTTGATAAGCAAACCATGGCTGGAGACACCTTAATTACCTACCGCATTCCAATTAAACAGTTTTATGGGAAATATTATCGGTACTTAGAAAGAAAAAAGCAGCTGGAAATTTTGCAAACTATTGAAAAATTTACTCCACATGGGAAGCAACAAATTTTTGAGTTTGAAATGGTCGATAAAAAGGGCCAGCCTTATATGCAACTCTGTAATAATTATCATTTAGGTAATTTTGGTATTTTACCTAAACACAATGGTATTAACCCAAAAAGGGCAGTAGGGCCATATTTTGACTACTTCGATAGTTTTATTAAGGTTCTAGATGATTTTTATAATCAAAGCATGATAGCAGATGATCAATTAAAAAAAGCGATTTTTCAACAAAAAGACTATTTTGAAGTATTTGGAAGTTTTCGCAATTTTATTAGTGCTAATTACCTACAAACATTTATTGATGATAGTTATAATCAAAAGTTAGTTGCTAAAAATTTATCTGGTTGTTCCAGTTTTGAAGAATATGTTGCGGTAGCAACAAAGATAATTGGTCAACGCGGAAAACAGCTTTGGGCTGCCTTACAAAGGGCAAAATAAACTATCCAAAGCTATTTTTGCATAGTTTTCATTATGAAAAACGGCATATTGGGTTGTTTTTTATGGGGTTAAATGCATAATAGTTAATGGAAAAATGGTCTCTACTCACAACAAATTTTATATTCGGAGGTTTATGGAAAAAAATAAACAGACAGATTTAATTGTATTTTTAGCAGATAAGTCAAAAAGAGATGTCAGCTTTAAAATCAATTATCGAGCAGAGGCGATACTTAATCTAATAATCATTACCGTTTATTCTATAGAGGATTTTTGGACAATCATCAAATTGTGTGTGTGCTGGAACGCTCACTTTCGTTTTTCTAAAATTAATAGAATGGAAAAATTGCACAATCTTGAAATTAGAATTGAAATAAAGGATTATGATTGCGATTTGCTCTCTATGACAGACGATGATGATTTTAAAGAAGGCATAGAATAAAGCAGGTTGGCCTAATCGCCAATTTGCGCTTATAGCCTTAGGTTCTTTATATAGGAGCCGGTTTCAAAACTTTATTTGAAGTCGACTCTTTTTTTGTAGCTAAAATTCAGGTTTTATTCTTCAAAGTAAGGATTAAGCGAAATACCCTCATTTTCATCCAACTGTCGGGGTAATAAAATGCGTTTCCGGTATTCTTGTGGAGAAAGATGAAGATAACTTTTAAAAAGGCGAAATAATGAGGATGGATTATCGTAACCGACAAATGCAGTTATTTCATCAAGCGGCATTTTGGTAATCTGGATTAAGTTGCAAGCAATATTTAAGCGGCGCATTTGCAATAATTCTTTAAAGGTATGACCGGACGATTCTTTAATTTTGTTGCCGAGGTAGTTGGAATTATAGCCGAAATGATCTGCTAAGCTATTCAACGTGACAGTCTGATAATGGTTATTTAGGTATTCAATAATTTGCAAGTTTTTATCCTGTTTGACTTCGATAAAATTAATTACTTCCTTAACTATGTCACTATCTTCAACGCAAAGAATTAGCGCGCGCATCATCGCCTGAATTGGCTGAATATTTTTACCTTGTTGGTTAAGGCCCAGGGTAATAATATTTTCGATTAGTTGTTTTGCAACAAGATTATTATTCAAATCAAAGACTAAATAATTGTTGTGATTGAAGTTGTGTTTCGTGCTATTAGCAAGCAGTTTAACCATCGTGTTACATTCAAGGTCAATTTGATCTAGCAACAAACTTACTTCGTAATTATCACGAATCAAGATATTCACTAAGATATCTTTTTTCCGGGCATAATTAATTCTTTGCTGGACATTACGATCCATAATTAGAAGCTGTCCGGGATTAAGAATTATTTTTTTATCATCGATATACTGCATGCTCTGACCCGAAATACAATAATTTAATTCAATAAATTTGTGTTTATGAGCAGGAATATAAGAGAAGCGGTTGGACTCAGTGACTGCTATTCGTCCATAGTCAAAAAAGTTCCAGTAGGGCATGATTTGAATTGGGCCAGTTTCTGGAATTGACTCTAAAGTAACATCTTCAATATTTTGACCGTGATTATCAATCTGGCGCTGTTCTACGGGCGTAATTTGTAAAAGCTCTTGTTCTATTTCTGGACTAAGCATAGCAATAATTTTCTCCTAATCTGTAATTTTGCAATCTATTTAAGATTATAGCACTATTGGAACCGTTTCCAATAAATAGCATAATTATTACTAAAATAAGGAGGAAATAGTGTAATGGATAATATTAATAGTGAGAATAATTTAACTAAAAAATACCAGCCATTAGCTGTTGCAGCAGGTTTTGGCTCGATTTTGGGATCCGGCATTATTGTCGGCATGTCGTCTACAATTACTGTTTGGCAAAATGGACTTAACCTAACTAATGGTCAAGTGGGTGTTATTTCTGGTGCCTTGACTTTTGCAATAGCAATCGGTGGTTTAATAACCGGATTGGTAACGAAGGCTTTTGGATTAGTACGGTCTTTTAACTGGATGAACTTTATTTATGCGCTTGGTGCCATAATTTGTGTCTTTGCGCCTAATTATCCGGTATTGCTAATAGGGGCAATTATTGCTGGACTTGCATCGGGACTAGATTTGCCAATTAGTTTAACCATGATTTCGCATGATGCACCAGATGATCAGACTTCCTCGAAGTTAGTAGCTTCGACTCAAATTTTCTGGCAGGTTGGTATCTTTGCCTCATATGGTGCTGCCTTTTTGGTTTCAAGACTAGCAGGTGCAACTGGAGCTAGGGTAGTATTTGCCTGTTTAGCAGTTGTTGCCTTAATCACTTGGGCATGGCGGACATTTTCTAGTAAATTCCGTAATTTTCATATCGAGGGTGATAAGCGGATGCGAGCCGCTGAAGCGAAGAATCATAGTTCGGACCAAGTCTCTGTTAAAAATGTTTTATTTGGTAAAAATAAAAAGAAGTATCTTTCAATGCTGTTATGCATTATGATTTTCTACATTTGCTGGAATTTATTGGCTAATACTTTTGGTCAGTTTCAGACTTTCATGCTTGTACAAGCCAAAGCTAGTCAAACATTCGCAACAGGTGCTGGTTTAGTTCTTAACATTATTGCTGTTTTTGCGACAATGGCTTTTGCTAAATTTTCAGGTGGTAAATACAGAAACATCTTTTTTGTTATCGGTATGATTTTGCAATTCTTAGCAATGTTTTCGTTAGCAATTTTAAGCCACGATTTATGGCCAATTGTGGTTGCAATTGGTTGCTATAATATTGGTAATCAAGTTGCCGGAGAAGCAATTTATAAGGTCTGGACGCAAGAAGCTTTTCCTGTAGAAATTCGTTCATCATTGCAAGGATTTTTAAGTGGTTTATCAAGATTTATTTGTGGCTTGTTTGCATTTGTGACACCAATGTTAGTAGTTCAATCTGTCATTAAGACGACCATGTTTGGCTTTTCGGCTTTAATCATCGTTGCATTTATCTTCGGCTTTACCATGACAAGATTAGAGGACAAATATCATATTCGAAAGTAAAAAAGAGGTAAATAATGGTTTTCAAATTTCAAATAAATAAGGATGTTGAGTTTAACCACGATGACGACTTGCTAAAAAAGGCGGATCAATATCGTCCCAAGCTACTGACAAATAAGATTAGTGCCAAAAGATTGGTTGAATTGACCGATGATCCTTCTAAGCTTGAAAATACCGGTATAAAAGAAGTCGGTGATATTGAGCAGTTAGCACAATTAAAAATGACTAGAAATGATCACGTAATCATTGATTTTGGTCAACATTGTGTGGGAAAATTTGCCATTCATATTGAACATGTTGGCTCACCAATGGATGCACCCGTAGCTTTTAAAGTGAAATTTGCTGAGATGCCCAATGAATTTAGGTATGATTCACAAGATTATGACGGCTGGCTTAGTAAGTCCTGGATTCAAGAAGAGGTTATTCACCTTGATCGCTTACCAGCAGAATTGGAATTGCCACGAAGATATAGCTTTAGGTATGTCGAACTTAGTGTGATTGATACCTCGCCTAAGTGGTTTGCCGTTTTTTCTAAGCCAACTGCCACAATTCAAAGTGCTGTTTCAAGCACCAACCTTAGAAAGCCTGATTTTAAAGATGACAAGCTCAATGCAATTTATCAAGTTGGAATCAATACGCTGCAAGATTGTATGCAAGATGTCTTTGAAGATGGACCTAAGCGTGACCGCCGTTTATGGTTAGGCGATCTGCGACTGCAGGCACTAGCTAATTATGCTTCATTTGATAATACTGCTCTAGTTAAAAGATGCTTATATTTATTTGGCGCAATGACAGCTAAAGATGGCAGGATCTCGGCAAACGTGTTTACCAATCAGCCATATGTCCCCGACGATACCTTTATGTATGATTACAGCTTATTTTTCATTTCAACTTTGGCCGATTTGGAAAAACACGAAAAAGATGAAGAGGTTTTGACTGATCTTTATCCAATTGCTAAAAAGCAGTGGGAATACACTCGCAGATTTATTGGAGATAATGGTGAAGTAGTACCAGATCAGCAGTATGTTACCTTTGTTGACTGGTCAAATGACTTTGACAAAACAACTGCTGGGCAAGCTATTACCATCTATGTCTTGCGGCAATTAATTGCTTTAGCAAAAATGATAAATGATCCTGAATTAGCTAAGTACGAACAAGAACTTGAGAAATTAAAAAACTTTGCGACAGATAATCAATTTGATCCACAGACCGGTTTATTTGTTTCTGGTAAAAAGCGTGAGGTCAATATTGCTAGTCAGGTTTGGATGGTTTTAGCCCATGTAATGGATGATGAAACCAATCATCAGATTATGACTAAGACCGTAAACAAATTATTCCCGGTGCGTGGAATTGCGACGCCTTACATGTATCATCATATTGATCAAGCCTTATTTGAAGCGGAAATGAAAGATGAAGCAATTAAATTGATGAAGGAGTATTGGGGTAAAATGGTTGATCTTGGTGCTGATACCTTTTGGGAGGCCTTTGAACCTGAGAATCCGGCATATTCTCCGTATGATAGTCCGATTGAAAATAGTTTTTGTCATGCATGGAGTTGTACGCCAATTTGGCTATTGAGTAAGTACATGTCAGATTAATAGTAGAATTAGTGTAGGAAGAAACTGGCTCTTTAAGCAAAAAAGAAGCAGACAAAACACCGAAAATGAGTATCCTAATTTTAGGATTCACCTCAAAAATCAGTGGTTTGTCTGCTTTTTATATTATTTACCAGTTTAATTAACCACATTAAGCTCTTTGCCTGCTAAAAAGGCCTTCAGGTTATCAATGGCGATTCCTAATAGCCGATCACGCGTTTCGCGCGGTGCCCAAGCAATATGGGGTGTGATGTAGCAGTTCTTTGCCGTTAATAACGGACTGTCAGTAGGAATTGGCTCCTTGGTGGCAACATCAACACCAGCTGCCCCAATTTTGCCATTATTCAAAGCGTCGGCAACATCTTGCTCGTTAATTAAGCCCCCGCGTGCTGTATTAAGTAATAGAACGCCATCCCTCATCTTGGTAATTGCTTCTCGGTCAATCATTTCGGTTGTTTCAGGTGCTTGTGGCACGTGAAGACTAATAATGTCGGCTTGTTGATATAATTCATCCAGACTAACTTGTTTGACGTAGTCTGGAAGGTTTGTTTTTGGACGATGATTATAAAAAATGACCTTCATTGAAAAGGCGTGAGCAATTTCGGCGACTTTTTGTGCGATGCTACCAAAGCCAATTAGTCCCATTGTTTTACCTTGCAGTTCGATTAATGGTTTTGCCCAGAAAGTAAAATCAGGATTGCTGCTCCAGCGCCCCGCGTGAACCAGTTTATTGTGCAAACCAACTTGGCTAGTAATTTCAAGTAAAAGGGCGAAAGTGAACTGTGCTACTGCGTCCGTGCCGTAAGTTGGGATGTTAGTGACGGGGATGTTAGCTGTCCGTGCAGCTGCAGTATCAATCACATTGTACCCGGTAGCGGTGACGCCAATGTATTTAAGATTAGGTGCTTTGGTGATAACACTTCGATTTAATGGTGTTTTATTAGTTAACACTATTTCAGCATCACCGATTCTGCGCAAAATCTCGGCATCATCATCGACTGGTGTTCGATCATAAATGGTACATTCGCCCAACTGCTTAAGGGGTGTCCAATCAAGGTCACCAGGGTTTAAGGCATAACTATCCAAATTCACAATTTTCATTTTTAAACCTCATTTGTTCATTTTTAATCTCTAGTTTACTACAGTTTGAAAAAGTACCAACTATGAAACAGTTCAATATAGTCTAATACTATAATTTGACAGTAAAAATAGATAATTTTACAATGAATTAGTGTTCTGCTTTTTTAGCTTTTTTTATATATAGTTTAGTTATTTGGGTAAAAGATAAAGTGGGAAGAAGTTTTATTATCCAATACTGCTATTCCAGATTTTGGGAGCTGATGAAAGTAGTTAATAGACATATAATGTTGTTATAAATGTAAGGAGCAATTAATGAAAAAGTGCCCTAATTGTGGTGCCCTAATGGAAAATGGGGTTAATTTTTGTACTAAATGCGGTAATGACTTACGTTCAATTACGTTAGAAAAAGAGCCAGAGCAGGCTACTACTGCAACTGAAAAAACTGCGCCAGTTGTGGCTGAAGTTAATCAGCAGCATGTTAATTCTGGTAGCTATTTGCAAAATTATTGGGAATGGCTGGTTGAATCATGGAAACATCCCGCAGCCAGCAATTTAACTGCTCAAAGCTGGTACGGCTGGTTAACAATTTTAATTGAAGATGTTTTATTTGTTACTGGATTATATTTCTTTGCCAAGTCAGTTATTACCGGTGCAATTGGCTTAGTCAATCATTTCGGAGTCGATACCAGAGGTTGGGGCAATTTTGATATTTCTTTCAGCATTGTCTTTCGGGTATTTTTAATCGTCCTGATTTTCCAAGTGATTGTGATTGCTAGTCACTTTGCGGCCTATAAATTTATTTATGATGAGCAAGTTCATTTACTAGATTTTGTCAACCGCGGGATTCATGCTAGTAACCTAAATTTGATTTTGACGGTCATTTTCTTTTTATTAATGGTTTTAGGGCTTAACAGTATCAGATTTACTTTATTTTTAGTTTTACTATTATTTGTTTTATTCTTTATTGGTCAAGAAGTTGCCTTACTAGCAAATGATGGTGCTCGACGGGACAAAGCATATGGCGCTTTGCTTGCTTTTGGCATTATTTTTGTTTGTAGTTTGATTATGAACTCGCTTATTTATAATTCCGTTTTACGGTCAGTTTTTAATCAAATTATTTCAGGTTTTAATGGTTCAATGTAGATGGTGTAAAGATGAATAAAAATGAATTTTGTCCAAATTGTGGACGACGAGTTAATGAAAACGAGGAGTTTTGTTCCAACTGTGGTGCAAAGCTATCTAATAATAAGCAAAGCCGGCAAGAATACCGAACGGATCAGACTCACCGGCAAGCTGCTAACAATAATTCACAAAACCAAGTACAGACTGTGAATAATCCGCGCCAGCCGATGAAAAAGAAAACTAAGATAATCTTGAGCATTGTGGGCGTTTTAGTTGTTGCTTTCATTGCTTTTTATGCTTGGGGATCAAATCATTATCAACGGAAAAATCAAGTTGATCAGATTACTGCGTATTTAAAAAATCCGCGGGAAAACTTAGCAGATTATGTTACTTCGGATAATCCTAGTGTGCATGTCACTAATGCGGCTTTGAAGCCAACGCAAAATTATTATTTTGATCATAGTAGCGATGCCGATAAGATGGCAGAAGCTTTTAAATATGGTGATACTTATGAAGACGTTTCGTTAGTACAGTCAGGACGGTATTTACTGCTTTTCCCTAAATATACGTTAAAATTTAAGACTTTTACGCCGCATATTAAGACCAATCATGCCAATTCAACGATTTATGTTAATGATGAAAAAATTGGCGGGGTTAATGGTAGTGGCGAAAATTATTATAAGCAGGTACAACCACTGTTTCCTGGAAAATACCATATTGTAGTTAAATCGACTGCTGCAGGTCATAAGTTAACTGCTGATAAAAGCGCCAATATTTTTTCAAATAGTGCAATTAATATGAATATCAAGACCGTCAATTTTACGGTTAAAAGCTCTCCTGGTGCGGATGTTTATATTAACGAGAAAAAGGTTGGTACGCTAGATAAGAGCGGTGAAAAAGTATTTAAAGAATATCCTGCTACGGATGACATGAAGATTTATGTCATGATGAAAGTTGACGGCAAGGCAATCAGATCAAAGGTAATTGATTATGATGATTTAGGCTTTGATGATGACGATGATAGTAGTAGCAATGTCGTTAAGCCTGAATGGCCTGGCTTAATCAGCGAGGATGATGCCGAAAGTATCTTGGAAGACAACTTCGAAGATCCAGATGAAGATGCATTTGTTGGTGGCGCGGAGAATAAGGGTTACCAAGAACTGCATGAGCAGATCGGTAACTTTAATGACAATGACGAGATAATTTCTTATGATATGGATTGTAGCATTGTTTCCATTTCGCCTGCGCCAGATAATAGTAGTAATGTTGTCTATAAGATAACTTACACTTTTGAGCATGATGATTATGAGCATAAACAAGTAATGCTATATTCTGGTTGCGTCTTCCACCAAAATGGTGATGACGATGATGCTTCACAAAAAATCAGATCAATCGGTAATGGAAAAATCATTAGCGATAAGAAGTATAATAACTAGACTAATAGGGCGCATCATGTATGATGCGCCTTATTTAGTTTCAGATTACACTGATGATTAAATTAAGTAAAAAATGATATTCATTATTAATTAAATCTAGGACTAGCACATATTTATTCAATAACAATCTGCCAAAATGGTCAGAGCTATCTAATTGGTCCAAATGGTGCTATGATAGCAGCATAAAGTAAACTGACTAAGATAAAAATATCATCAGTCTGTTAAACTTCAAAATGCGAGGAGGACATAAAATGAATAAATTGCTTAAGAATTATCATGAAGAAAAGCAATTATCGTTCCATTCTTTTTTTAAAGGAAATTTTCTTTTTTGGAATACTGCATATATGTTTTCATTAAAAAATGGGCGAAAACTCGATCTTCAAGACTATCCTGAACTTAATAAATTAGGGTACTGGATTAAGGTGAATGACCAAACCAATTTACGGGTATGGTCTCGTTTAGGTCTTCCGCGTTTAACTGAAAAATTTTGTCAAATAACCGGGCTTCAACCAGATGATTTTTACGTAAATTCAGTTTCGGGGTTAAATAGAATTTGGCCAACCAAACAATAACTGCACTTTCATAGTCAGTAATAAATATTTTTCACATAGTAGTAGATAACTTTGAACCAAAAGTTATCTACTATTTTTTATCCTTGTAATTCACAGTTATTAAATAGTATTAGTGACAATATTTTTGAGAAAATACTTGCAAAAGCACCATTAAAGGTATATTTATTAGACAATATAGATTTTACACAGATTTAAAGAATGTTTATAAGCAAAATAATAAATAGAAAAAGAAATTAGAGCTTCAATCAGAGAGGATAAATGATGAAAATAGTGATAGCAACTCGCGGCTATTTAGCAAAGGAGCTAAAGAAGTCGACTGAACATATTTTAGGAAAGCAAAAAGACCTTTTTGCTATTTGTGCATTTACTCCACAATGTGAGAATTATAATAAAGCTGTTAAAGACATAATTGCCAAATATGATCGAGAGGATATACTTTTTTGTACGGATATTGACGGAGGAAGTGCTAATAACACTTTACAAGAATTAGTAGTGGGAAATAATCGGTTGCACCTAGTTACAGGCGTCAATTTACCATTTTTAATTCGAATTTTGACTATCAATGATGGTAATGTGACTGATAATCTTAATAGAAGCACTAAGGCCGCAAAAAATGGAATTATTAATTATGATGCTCTAGACAATGTTATTCTAACTGATGAGTTAGACGGCTTTGATGAATTTTAAATAGTTCATACAAAAATAATGTTAAGAAGCATCCTATTTTGTGAAAATCAAATAGGATGCTTTTGCTTTGTCTTTTTATTCACATATTCTACTAGCTTGAATTTTCTGACAAATGCCAGTCACTTTACTGGTAGAATCACTCGTTGATATTAATTTGATTTCGCTTACATAAGTTACAAAAGGTTACATTAATTTACTATTATTATCAAATATTGAGGTTAAAACTAAAATATATTGTGAAATATGTAATTAAGTAGGAGGAGAAAGATGAATATTGCGAAAGCGATTCAAGTGACATTTTCCAATGCTGCAATAGTTAGCTCAATAACGTCAACAATTTTTATTATTTTATTGGGCTTTTATTTACGTAAGCGTAATATCTTTACAGAAAAGTATGGTAAGCTTTTATCTAAGATTGTTTTAACAGTTGCGCTTCCGGCTTTGGCATTCAACTCATTTATGCAACCGATTAATGGCGAAACTTTTTCGCAAGGGATGAATGTGTTAATTTGGGGAATTGCAATTTATATTATTTTGATTTTGGTAACCCCAATTTCTTATGCCAAGTATCCTAAAGATAAACGAGATGTTCTAGCAATTTTAACCACTTTTGGTTCGACAACCTTTTTTGGGATTCCAATTGTTGGTGCGGTCTTTGGCACCAAGGGTATAATGTATAGCTCGATTTTTAATATTGGCTACCGGATCTTTTTATATTCTTATGCCTATATTAAGATGTCTGGCTTAAAAATGAAGGCAAGCAATATCAAAAAAATGTTTGTCAATCCGGTCGTAATTGCTACTTTTTTGGGACTGATTATGTGGCTAGTGCAAAATTACATGCCACAGGTAGCTGTAAGACAAGCTGTTAATGGCGTAATTAATCCTGGTGCACCAATAATTAAGGTTGCCTTTTATCGAATTGATCAGACTGCAATTTGGCTGTACAAACCACTGCAATATCTGGCTAACTTAGCATCACCACTTGCTTGGCTATCAATCGGTGCTACCTTAGGTTCGACTTCATTTAAAAAAGCTGCAGAAAACAAGACTTCTTGGTACTACAGTTTTAATAAGGTTGTCTTGGTACCACTGCTTAACTTGGTAATATTGGTCATCTTAAATGTGACTAACATCTTACCGATTAGCTATGTTGCTTTAGGTACAATCATTATTATGATGGCTACGCCAACCGCTGCCGTTGCTTCGTCTTATGCGATTAGCTTTGATCGTGAAGCGGTCTTATCGTCCAATGCATCCTTTGTATCGACAATTTTAGCGGTAGTGGCAATGCCATTTTGGATTGCCTTTCTCGGTGTTCTTAGTCAAAGCGGATTATTTCATTAATTAGGAGGTTTTTATGTTTAAAATTGTTGCTTATGGCGTACGTGAAAATGAAGTAGATTACTTCAAGAAATTAAATAAATATCATTATGATGTTCAATTGGAATCTGAATTGTTAACTCACGATAATATTGAAACTGCTAAAGGCGCGGATGCTGTTTTGTTACGTGCCAATTGTAAGGCAGACGCACAAAACTTGGCAAAATTAAATGAGTGGGGCATTAAATACGTCTTTACTAGAACGGTCGGCTTTAACCATATTGATCTTAAGGCCGCAGCCAAATATGAAATGAAAGTTGCTCGCGTTCCAGCATATTCACCATACGCTGTAGCCGAATTGGCTATGACCCTAGGAATGATGCTCTTTAGACATACCGCCTTGGCAACCGATTTGACCAGGCAAGGAAACTTTAGTGTTTCGACCGCCACTTTTTCTGGGGAAGTTCATTCAAGTACTGTGGGAATTATCGGAACTGGTCGAATTGGTGCGACTGAAGCGCAGCTATATAGCGGAATGGGGACTAAGGTTTTGGGCTATGATCCTTACCCAAGCGACTTTGCTAAACAATATGTTGAATTTGTTGAGCAGGATGAATTGCTGGCAAAATCAGATATTGTTTCAATCCACGTGCCGTATTTCCCAGGTCAAAATGATCGTTTAATTGATGCGGACTTTTTAAAGAAAATGAAACCAACTGCTGTTTTGGTTAATACGGCGAGAACACAACTTGCTGATTATCCTGCTATTATTAAGGCAATCACGCAAAATCAAATCGCCGGTTTTGCTAGTGATGTTTTACCAGACGAAGTTGAAGTGCTGGGACATGATTTTAAAGGCAATATCACTAATGAACTGACTAAGCAGTTAGTTGATTTATATCCTAAGGTTCTACTAACTCCGCACATTGGTTCTTACACAAGTCCAGCTTTAACCGATATGATTGCTGTCAGTTATGAAAACTTCCACCAAGTCTTAGAGACAGGCAAGACCGATAATGATGTTAAGTTAGATTAAGTTAATACACAAAAAAGCGAGCTATCAGCTGATAGTTCGCTTTTATTTATTAGCTTTATAAAGTTTAATTGGTCGACCTACCTTTAGGTAATGTGTTTTGATTGTTAATTCATTAGTTTTTACTAAATAGTCTAAATACTTTTTCGTAGTAATCCGTGAGAATTTAGACTTCCGGGCAATCTCCTGATTAGAAAAATAATCGGGTGTTTCTGCAATGACCGCCTTTATTTTGTTAAGAGAAAAATTTGATAGTCCTTTGGGTAAGGAGGTCATTTCTTTTTCTCCAGCAAAATCTTGCGTAATGAAAACCTGATCGAGTTCAGTTTGCGATAATTGTCGATCCTGATTTAATACCTCGTTATATTTTAGAAAATGCTCAATTGCCTTATGGAATCGCTCAAAAGAAAATGGTTTTACCAAGTAATCGAGTACGCCATAGTTTAACGCGTGGTTAACGCTTTGGCTATCTTTAGCAGCTGATAACATGATTACATTCGGATGGAGATTGTGTTCAATAAATAAGTGAAGAAGTTCAGTTCCTGAAATTTTGGGCAAATAAATATCGAGTAGGACCAAATCGAGCTGCAATTTTTGCGCAAGTGCTAATGCCTTGTCTGCCCTATCTACCTGATAAAGCCTCATTTTTGCAGGCGGAATTATTTTCATTAGGTACTGTTTGTTAATTGAACTGACCATGGGGTCATCTTCCACAATGAGAATCTGTAACATTTTTACTCCTCGCTGTTAATCGGTAATTCAAGATAGAAATTGCTACCATGTGGGTTACAAGGTGTAATATCAATATAGCCGTGATGATTATCGACAATCTGCTTAACCAGCATTAAGCCGTAACCATGATCCTTACCTTTAGTAGAATATTTTTGCTTAAAAAGTTGTTTTCGGACAGCGGGCGCAATGCCACTACCGTTATCGGTCACTTCGATAATCAGGGTTGTACTCTCGGAATCATAATTAAGTTCGAGTTTAATGGTACCACTGGTATCAATGGCAGCTAATGCATTGTCGATTAAGTTACCCAATATCTTGATCAGATCAAGATTTAATTGGTCTGAAACAATTGCTTGTGGCAGATAAGAATCAGGAGTAAGTGTCAAAGTCACTTTTTGCTCTTTAGCCTGATTAATTTTACCGGTTAAAAATCCGACTAAAGCTGGTGATTCAATCTGCTGGTTTAGCTGGCCAAACTCTTGCTGGTAATTAGCGTTAACTTTGCCAATAAAATTAGTAACATTATCATATTGCTTTAATTCAATCATACCGTAAATTGCCTGTAATTTATTGCGAAATTCATGCGATTGCGCTCTAAGCGCTTGAATGTATTGCTCACTTCCAGCTAATTGTTCAGACAGTTTTTGGTATTTTGATTGATCTTGTAGTAGAGCAATTTGGCCATAAGTTTTGTCATGATAAACTAGCCTGCTAGTGGATACAATGTATTCTTTAGCGTTAATTAAGAGCGGAACATTAGTCTTATTTTGTGAATGATTATGATTAAAAATTAGTTTAGCTAAATTGGAATCTAGTGCAGTACCCACTTTCACTGCTGGAAATGTTTTTTTAGCTAAATAATTGGTTGTAATTACGATGTTTTGTTCATTAACAGCAATTAAGATTTCATCAATACTATCAATAATAGCGTGTAGTTCCGTCAGCTTGGTAGCAATTTCATCTGGTTCCATATTAAAAAGAGATTTTTTAATCCTTTGCGCTAAAAAAAGTGCCAAAATTATGCCAGCACATAAAGCAAATAATGATCCAAGAATAACCGCTTTTTGAGCAGATAAAATTGCCCGGTTAATTGAGCTATCGGTGAGGCCAACGCAGACAATGCCAACTTGCTGTTTGTTCTTGAAAACAGGAACAAAGATGCGGTAACCCGTTCCTAAAATACCTTTGCGATGTGAGTAATGGCTTTTACCAGTGCTTGATTTTTTAGCATCTTGCGAAGAACTAAATTTTTTGCCAATCCGACTAGTATCGGGGTGGGAGTAGCGCATTAAATTTCGGTCTAGAATTACAACGAAATCAACCCGAGATGCCTGTGTGATTTGATTGGCATATTTTTGCAATGAATTATTTTTGGTGGGCTGGGGATGCTTTTTTAGGGTCTCCTTAACGGTTGTATCCTGAGCAGCAATTCTAGCAACTCCAGCGATTTCTTCTTTGATTATTTGCTTTTGATTCTGTCTGACATGGTATGAAGCGATGCTGCCAGCAGTAATAACAAAAATAACTGTTGTTAAAAAAACTAGTAAAACAGATTTAGTTCGTAAGCTAAAGCGTGATTTTCGTGGCATGTTTTTCCTTTTTATATCGTTACAACTTATTACTACTAGTATAAACTACTAATTCAGAAAAAAAGCTTAACCTAAAGGAAGATTTTATCAACTGCTTGAATAAATAACTAAAATATCTTTTAAATTAAAAATAGCAGTCATAATTGATAGTTATCGGCTATACTTAAAGTTAATTGATGTCAAAAATTGCAGCTTGAGCTAATAGGAGTGTTTAAAGGTGACTAATGTAAATAATCTTGGGTTACTAAACTCACTAAGTGAATTAATCAATTCTCATTATGATAGTGGCAATCACGCAATTGCTTCTTACTTAGTGGAAAATATCTCTCGGTTAGACCAGGTGACTGTTAATGAGATTATCGATCATGCTTATGTTTCGCGATCTGCTGTCAGACGCTTTTGCGAAAAATTAGGCTATTCAAGTTTGATTGATTTGAAATCATCGTTTTCTAAAATAATTTTTCCCAGTGATATTCGCCATCGGTCTAAGGAAGACTATCACATCAACAACTTACAGTTAACGGAATTAATCAAAAAGATGCTAGATGATATTAATACTGTTTTTACTAGCTCAGTACTTGATCAAATTGTTTATCAAATCAATCGCCATAATGAAGTCATTTTATTATGTGCTAACAATACAAGTAACACACTAATTAAATTTCAACAGGAAATGATTTATGCCAATAAGGTGATTGTTGTACTAGACCAAAAGTATCGTTCTAACAAGTACTTAAAAGCATTGAAACCTAATGCCTTGTTGATTACTGTTTCTACTTCTGGAAAATACGCTGAAATTTTAAATGATTTTTTACGCGAATTACCAGGAGACAAAATGATGATTACGGGAAACCGAAATGAAAACTTAGCGAAATCCTACGACCAAGTTTTTTATATTAGCAACAGCAGTTTTACTGAAGATTATTTGGGGATCTATGGTAAATATGGCATAACATACTTATTTGACCAAATCTTTTTAAGGTATGTGGCATTATTTAAGTAAAGTAAGAGTCAACCGCTAGAGTGCGTGGTTCAATTTTTGAACCACGTGCTCTTTTTTTTATTGCTAAGATAGCAATGTAGATAGCGCTATCAAGAAAAAATTATATGGCAGAAAGGATTGCTAATGAGAAAATTTGCAGATATTTTTAAGGATAAAGATTTTTTATGGGGAGCAGGGACAGCTGCTTACCAATGTGAAGGCGCTTGGAATGAAGATCAAAAGGGTCTTGGTGAATGGGATTACTTTAATCACAATAGTAAATTGAATATTAACCACACGGACGGTGACGTTGCATCAGACTTTTATCATCGTTATCGAGAATATATTGATTTATTAGCGGAGGGGCATCAAAATACAATTCGCTTTTCAATATCTTGGGCACGTATTTTGCCTAAGGGAACGGGGCAAGTCAATCAAAAAGGAATTGATTTTTATAATCGGGTGATTGATTACGCCATTGAAAAGAATCTTGAACCGAATATTTCCCTTTTTCATTATGATTTACCCTATGAACTTGCCGTCGATGGCGGATGGTTAAATCGCAAAATAGTGGATTATTTTGCCAATTATGCCAAGATTTGTTTTGAAAATTTTGGCGATCGGGTAAAAATTTGGGCAACTATTAATGAACCACGTTATTACAGCTATTGTGTTAATGTTGTTGGCAATTATCCACCTAATCGTCATTTAGATTTTCAATCATACTTTCAGTATCAATATAATTTAATGCTTGCTAGTGCAAAGGCAATCAAAATTTATCATGATTTAGGGCTTGATGGCATCATTGGGGTTGTGCACGATAATGGCAATGTTGAATTAGCGCCAGAAACTAAAAATAAAAAGAATGTTCAATTAATTGGGGATTTCTTTTATAACAGGCAAATATTATGTCCAGCCTTATTAGGCAAAATGCCTGAGGAAACGGATGAAGTTTTGGCTGCATTTAATTGCTTACTATACCGTGAAAAAGATGATAAGGAACTCTTAGCAGCAGGTAAAGCTGACTATTTAGGACTTAATTTATACAATCGGCAATATCTGACTGATGGAACTAAAGATGTCACAAAGGTTTTTCACAATAATCAAGGGAGTCGTAGCAAGGCAAAAGAGGGAATTCAGATTCATAATCTTTTTAAATCGGCATTTGATCCTAAGGTGAAACGTAATCAATGGGGACGAGAAGAATTGCCTCGGGTAATGTATACAGCATTATGTGAAGTACAAAGAAAATATCAGCCTAAATTAATTATGATTACAGAGAATGGTCATGGTGGCTATGAACAAGCAGATGAGACTGGTTTTGTTAATGATGAACAGCGTATTAAGTTGACCGCTGAGTTTTTAAAATATTTGCTAAAGGCCAAGTCTGAGGGCGTAAAGGTGCATGGTTACTATCATTGGTCTGCCATGGATCTGTATAGCTGGATTAATGGCTATGAAAAGCGCTATGGCTTAATCAGGGTTGATTTTGCTCATCAGCTGGCTTTGACTCCCAAAAAGAGCTACTACTGGTACCGTGATTTTATTGATCAATATTTTTCTGGGAGCTTAAAAAATGACTGAAAAACAAGACTTTAATCAAATTGCAACTGTGTTGTTGCGTGCAATTGGTGGAAAAAGTAATATTACTGACGTATATCATTGTGCAACTCGACTAAGAATTACTGTTATCGATCCCTTGAAAGTTGATAAACAAGCACTAGAACAAGTGCCAGGTATTAAGGGCGTTGTAATCAAGGGCAATGAAGTTCAGAACTTTATTGGTACAAAAGTTGATGATTACTATAATCAGCTACTGCCCGAGCTACAATTAGGCGGACAAAATAATCAAAAAAAGGAAGAAAAGCTAACTGTTAAAAGTCTATTTTCTAAGATACTGGATTTCATTAGTGGAGTTGTTTTGCCCATTATGCCTGTAATCGTAGCAGCCGGCTTTTTACTAGCAATTCTTAACTTATGTAAGACCTTTTTCGGCTTAAATCCCAAGAGTGGTACGGCCATAGTTTTAACAAGTATTGCTTCAGCCGGCTTTTATTACATCCCTATTTTTGTTGGTTTTCAAACAGCTTTAAAATTAAAAATTCCCACCGTAATGGGAGCTTTTTTAGGGGCAATATTAACTTTTGGTGATATTAACAATGTTGCTGGCTTGAATTTTTTAGGTATTAATTTACCTAAAATGCAATATAACGGTACTTTATTGACTTCAATCTTAGGAGTATTATTACTGGCATTTATCTATAAGTTGATTGATAAGATTATGCCCAAAGAAATTACCTACTTTTTTACACCTTTGCTAGCAATTTTGTTGGCAGCTCCTATAACACTCGTGATTATCGGACCAATTAGCAATTCAATTAGTTTTGCAATAGCGGGTTGCTTTAACTGGCTTAGTGCGAAGGCAAACTGGCTTGCATTTACCTTATATAGTGCTCTTAATCCTATTTTGGTAATGTTTGGAATTGACAAAGGATTTGTGCCAATTGCAATGAACAATGTGGCAGAATTTGGCTATGATACGTTGATTTATCCTGCGGCATTGCCAAGTAATGCTGCAATGGGGGCAGCTGCTTTAGCCATTGCAGTATTTAGCAAAAAGAAAATTACTAAGGGTGAAGGCTTTTCGGCAGGTTTTACTGGCTTAATGGGAATTACGGAACCTTCTATTTTTGGCTTTTTGCTTCCATACCGAAAAGCTTTAATTGGTGCGATTGCTGGTGGAGCTATCGGCGGATTAGTTGGTGGCTTGCTTCACATTAAACAGGGGGCTTTGATGGCACCAGGCTTTATTGCTCTCATTTCATATTTTGTTGGACAAAACCCAACTTTAAACTTTATTTGTGGAATTATTACCTGGTTAACGGGAATTATTGCTAGTTTTGTTATTACTACGATTTTGCTAAAAACGGATCGGAAAAGACAACAAAATGTTCTATTTCAAACCGAGCAAACGAATTCTAAGCCTAAACCAAATATAGGTGAAAAAATCACACAGCCTAATATTGAGGAAATAGCAGCACCAGTTAACGGCAAAGTTATTCCGCTAGATCAGGTTAATGATGATCTAATCGCACAAAAAAAGTTGGGTGACGGTTTTGCCATAATTCCGGCGGATGGCAAAGTCTGTTCACCAATTAATGGTACTGTAATCAGCATTTTTAAAACCAAGCATGCAATTGGCCTAAGAAATGCTGCTGGACTGGAAATATTATTACATTTAGGACTTGATACAGTTGAATTAGCTGGGAAACCTTTTGCCTTAATGGTAAAAGAAAACGAGAATGTTAAAAAAGGACAATTACTTGTTAAAATGGATATTGAACAAATTAAGGCTGCTGGGAAAGATCCAATTGTCATAACCTTAGTTACCACAAATAATTGGTTAACTAAACCAGTTAAATCTCTTGAAGAAAAGGTAACAAAAGGTGACGCAGTAGCAATGGTAAAAGCAAATTAGAATATGAACAAAATGAAGTTTATGGCTTGCTGTAAACTTCATTTTTGTTAAAAAGAAGAAATAGTTGGTTAAACCTTAATTTTGCTGTTTATTTGTGAAGAAGAAATTGATTTAATAATTTTTGAACAACATGATCTAGAATAGATTTAGGAAGAAGAAATAACTTGCAGCTAATTACTCTTAATTCGTTTATCAAACATATTCAAACATTGACAAACAAAAAAGAACACTTATACTAAAGGTGAACTAAGTTAGTTGCTTAATCTAGTTTAAAAAGTAGGTAACCAATGCTAAAAAGTGAAAGATTAAAAAATATCTTGCAAATAGTTAACACGCAAAAATTTGTTACGGTTGACGAACTAGCACAAGCGCTAAAAGTTTCTGACATGACAATTAGACGTGACCTCAATGAATTGCATAAAGCAAACAAAATTTTGCGAGTTCATGGCGGAGCCCAGCAGTTAACAGACCAAAGTAGAATTGAGAAGAGCTATCAGCAAAAGCGTGAAATCCATATTAAGGAAAAAATCGAAGTTGCAAAGCGTGCCTGTAATTTGATTCATGAAAATGATTCTATTTATGTAGGACCAGGGACGACTTTGGAATTGATGGTTGCTAATTTAAAGGTCAAGCATCTGCGGATTGTTACTAATTCGCTGCCTGTTTTTGAAGCAGCCAAAAATAATCTGAATGATTATGACTTAATTATGGTTGGCGGCTCTTACCGCCGAATTAGTGGTGCTTTTTTGGGCGCTCTAGCTAATAGTGAACTGGAGACGATGTCATTTTCTGTTGGCTTTGTAGGGGTTAATGGCATTAAAGATGCTTCTATGACAACAGCTAACTTAGAAGAGGGCCAAACCGAAGAAGTCGGGCTAGATCGTTCACAAATAAAATTTGTGGTAGCTGATTATACTAAGCTTGATCACAGTGATTTTCATGAATTTTATGATTTGCGCAAGGTCGACGGTCTGATTACCAACCATGGAATTGAGCCTGAATTGGAAAAACATTACAGTCAATTTACAACTATTTATAAGTAGTTGTTAGGGAAAGGAGACTTAGCGATGAAGGTGGTCATTGGCAGTGATAAAGGTGGCTTCGATTTAAAAGAAAAGGTTAAAAAGTATCTTGAAAGTCATGACTATGAAGTTTTGGACGTAACAGAAAAGCCAGCAGAGGACTTTGTTGATTCGAGCTTAAAAGTTACGCATGAAGTACTTGATAATGGTATTAAAAAGGCAATTATGTTTGACGAGTATGGGGTTGGTTCTGCCATGGCTTCCAATAAAGTTAAGGGCATGGTTACCGCAAACGTTAATGAAGAACGAACCGCTCATATGACGGCAATGCATAATGGTGCAAAGGCAATTGCACTTGGCAGCGGAATAGTTGGTGAGCAACTAGCTTACTCAATTGTTCAACATTATCTTGATACAGACTATGCTGGTGGTCGTCACCAAGTTCGGCTCGATATGCTAGAAAAAATGATTTAGGAGGGATAGGCAAATGTTAGATAATGATCGACCTCAACCAGAATACGTTGATCCTAAAATTGATCAGCAAAAAGTAATCGCTCTAGGAAACGACCATATTGTTACCGCAGTTAAAATGGCAATCTCTGATCACTTAAAGGCGGAAGGCTACCAGGTAATTGATGAAGGAACCCACGATAATACTAGGACGCATTATCCAATCTACGGTAAACGGGTTGCCGAGGATGTTTCTTCTGGCCGAGCCGATTTTGGTATTGTTCTTTGCGGAACAGGAATTGGTATTTCAACAGCTGCTGATAAAAATGAAGGTATTAGAGCCGCAATGGTTGGCGATGCTACACAAGCGCAGTATGCTCGGCGCGAATTAAATGCTAATATTCTTGGCTTTGGTGGTATCGTGTTAGGACGCGACTTTATTTTTGATATTGTCGATTCGTTTCTTACCACAGCTTATGAACCAAGCGACGAAAATAAGCAATTGATTAGTAAGATTGCGGCTATTGCTAAGCCTAACCCAGACCAAAAAGATAATGCTCACTTTTTTGATGAAGAAAATAAAAAATGGGCTGAGGGCGTTTACCACGATTAAGTGGAAATAATTGTTAATAAAAAGAAAATATTAATCGCACACTAAAAGTCATGACGGTAATTGTCATGACTTTTTTAATACTTTCAGAGCTGCTGCTTTTTTAAAAAAGCGTTTGCATTTCTGGTTATATTTACCTATAATAGCAATAGGCAAGTGAACAAATTCAAACATAAATAAACAAAAATGAAAGCTTGCCATGAGAGCAAAAGGAGTTAGTGCTGTGAGTGAGAATAGCTTGTTTTTACCGAATGCTGTTTTTGTCAGTGATTCAACTAGTGTGACCGATATTTTTCATGAAATTGCTAACCAGCTTAGTGCAGAGAAGCTAGTTAAAAAGCAATTTTTACCTGAAATCATTAAGCGAGAAGAAAAGTATCCAACTGGAATTGATCTTTCGCCTGTTAATAAAAATTTACCTAATATTGCAGTTCCACATACTGAAGGTGAATTTGTCAATACTCGTTTGATTGTTCCTGTTTCCTTAATGACTGCAGTACCATTCAAAAATATGATTGATCCTGACCAAGAATTGCCCGTGAAATTTTTATTTTTAATTTTAAATAATGATCCAGCCGGACAAGCAAACATTTTGGCGCAAATTATGGACTTTCTGCGATTAACACCTGTTGCCAACTTACAAGAGTTATTTAAGCTGACCGAACCCGATAAGATTTACCGGTTTTTAAGTGAGCATTTTAAATAATAGGAGGGTTTTTCTGATGAGTAGAGAAGTTAAATTTATTGCTGCATGTGGTGCAGGAGTTAATTCGTCCCATCAAATTAAGGATGCGGTCGAAGAAGAAATGAAAAAAAGAGGCTACAACGTTAAAGTTGATGCCTATATGGTGAAGGATGTCAACGAAGACTTGCTTTCAAATTATGATGGCTATTTGACAATTGCCAAAACCGATCTTTCATTTAAGCCAAAAGTGCCGCTTATTGAAGCAGGTGCAATTTTGTACCGAATTCCTGCGATGGCTAAGCCAGTCTATGATGAAGTCGAAAAAGTTGTAAAGGACGTTAACGCTAAGTAACTCTTTTTTGAAAGGAGAAAAAAATGAATGGGATAATTAATTTCGCTAATTCTCTTTTTAAACCCCTAATTGACATGGGGGCGGCAACAATCATGCTAATCGTTTTAACACTGATTGCAGTGCTCTTTCGGGTAAAGTTTACTAAAGCGCTTGAAGGTGGTCTAAAGTTAGCGATTGCGATTACTGCAATTGGCAATATTATGAATATGCTGACGACGGCTTTTCAAAAGCCAATGCTGCAATTCGTCAAGCATACGGGAATTCACATGGATATGCAGGATATGGGCTGGGCACCGTTAGCCACAATTACTTGGGGCTCGCCTTATACACTGTTTTACCTATTAGTTTTAATTATTTTAAATGTTGTTTTATTGCTCTTGAATAAAACTAATACTTTGGATGTTGATATTTTTGATGTCTGGCACCTAGCCTTTGTTGGTTTATTTTGTGTCTATGTCGGTGCGCCGCTTTGGCTATCAACTATTCTAGTTTTATTTATTGGTACGATGAAAATCATCAATTCAGATTTAATGAAGCCAACCTTTAACGATCTCTTGGATGCGCCTGAAGGCAACCCGATGACGACTACGCACATGAACTACATGATGAACCCGATCATTATGCTCTTTGATAAGTTTTTTGATAAATGCCTCCCTTGGCTTGATAAATTTGACTTTGACTCAACTAAGTTAAATGAAAAAATCGGCTTTTGGGGTAGTCGATTTGCAATCGGTGTCTACTTAGGTATCTTTGTTTCTCTGCTTGCCGGCAACAATTTTGCGACCGAACAAGGTTGGAAAGATATGTTCACGCTATCATTTATTGGCGGCTCTTGTATTGAACTGTTCTCAGTTATTGGTTCTTGGTTTATTGCATCAGTTGAGCCCCTATCACAGGGAATTGCCGATTTTGCTACCAAGAAGTTTTCTGGTCGGACCTTTAATATTGGCCTTGACTGGCCATTTTTAGCAGGACGTTCAGAGATTTGGGCAGCAGCTAACGTCTTAGCTCCAATTATGATGCTTGAAGCAATGGTCTTACCGGGCAATCGGTTAATGCCACTTGGCGGTATCATTGCAATGGGTGTTACCCCAGCTTTGCTAGTAGTTACTAGAGGAAAAATTATTCGAATGATTATTATCGGAACAATTGAATTACCAATTTTCCTTTGGGCAGGAACAATGGTTGGTCCATTTGTTACTAACATGGCGCACTCTGTTGGTGCAGCCATTCCGGCTCATACTCTAGTTTCAGATACCACGATGGAAGGCCCAGTAGAAAAATTCTTAGCTTATCTTGTCGGTAATGCTTGGAAACAACAGGGGATGTTCATCGTTTATGCCTTAATTGCTTTAGCCGTTTATCTGCTCTTATTCATCTGGTACGCTAAGCAAATGAAGAAGAGAAATGCGGAATATGCCGCAGCAGCTAAGAAATTAGGTTAAATAATAGTCATTTTTGCTCAAGGTGATTAAATTGAAAAAAGTAAAGGTGTCAGCAAAAGAACAGGCACGAAGAAACGGCATTTTATTATGGACAGTATTCGTTATTGTGATAAATTTTTTACAGCTGATTTGCAAAAACTGGTTAACTACGATAGTGGCCATGGTTGGCACAATTTATGCACTCTACCGAATCGTCGTTTATGATAATCCCCGAAATCGCCTTAGCCAAAAATATTATAATTGGCAAGGTAAAAAACTAAAGAAATAATTTAATACCGTTAGGGAAAGTTTTCTCTAACGGTATTTTTGCTTCAAAACGGGAAGGTAAAGTGCTCGACTTAAGGAGAAAAATATTTTTGAAAAGGTTTACAAATCCAATTGTATTTAACCGCTTTCTTTGCTACACTCGAAGTGGTATCAACCAGTTAAAAAGGAGGGGATGTCAATGCAAAAACCACTTTATCAGCGGGTTATTCTCGACTTAGAAAAGCTAATCAAAAAGATGAAACCCAATGAAAAGTTACCAAGCGAACGGCAACTATTGGTTAAATATGGTGTCAGTCGCAATACTATTAGGTTAGCATTACAAAACTTAGAAGAGCGAGGGCTAATTTACCGACTTCATGGTAAAGGAACATTTGTCTCGAGCATTTATTTGGATCGACCAAATATTGGTGGAATTTACTCTTTTTCTGAAGAAGTAATGCGGGAAGGCCAAAAGGCAACTACGCAAAATCAAAGCTTGGAACTAGTAACGCCGACAAGAAAGATTGCCGAGCAACTTAACCTAGCTGAAAATGAGCAAGCCTATAAATTGGTCCGTTTGCGTCTTGCCAATAATGAGCCGCGAATGTTTAGTACAACTTATTTGCCAGAAAAATTGTTTCCTAAGTTAAAAATTTCCGATCTGAAGAACAAGACATTATACGGGGTACTTAAAGAAAAATATAATCAATTATCCGTGATCGCGTTTGAAGATGTGCAAGCGGTCAGCCTAAGTAAACCCGAAAGTGAATATTTAGCGGAAAAAGAAGGTTCACCTAGTCTGAAAATTTACCGCAAAACAATTAATGATAAAAATATTCCGATTGAGTTTACTATTTCTTTAGCACGTGGTGATAAGTTTATTTATCGGTCAAGACAATATAACGATTTAGCAAAATAAGGAGAAAAAATGTTTACGAAAACAGATGCAGAACTTGAAAAAATAGGTGCTAAGATTACTACCCGTGAGATTCAGCAACAGCCTGAATTATGGCAACAAACCTGGTCGATTTACCAAGATAATAAAGCCAAAATTGAGGAATTTCTCGCCAAGGTTAACAGTGAGTGTGGCAAGGTACGGGTGATTTTCACTGGTGCAGGAACCAGTGCGTACGTTGGCAACACCATCATGCCGTATTTACAAAAGCATGGTGATCGCAGCAAATATGACTTTACAGCAATTGACACTACTAAAATTGTCTCCACCCCCGAAGATTACCTTGAGCCGGAAACGCCGACCATTTTAGTTTCCTTTGCCCGTAGTGGCAATTCGCCAGAGTCGGTTGCGACAGTTGAATTAGCCAAAAAGCTGGTAAAAAATTTATACCAAATTGCTATTACTTGTGCGCCTGAAGGTCATTTAGCCCAAGACTTACAAGGCGATGCAACGGGGCTAGTTTTATTAATGCCGGAAAAATCGCTTGACCAAGGCTTTGCAATGACGGGATCATTTTCATGTATGACCTTAGCAGCATTATTAGTCTTTGATACTCTTGGTGACCAAGAAAAAGAACAGATTATTAAGCAAATTGCGACAATGGGCAAGAGCGTGATTGCCAGAGAAGACGAGATTGCAGCGCTTGTCAAAACAGATTTTGACAGAATTACTTATATTGGCAGTGGCTGCTTAGGTGGACTTGCTGAAGAAACGCGGTTAAAGATTTTAGAATTAACTGCGGGTGAAGTGGCAGCATTATTTGACACGTCGATGGGCTTACGTCACGGTCCTAAGTCGTTTTTGGATAAAAAGACGATTGTTTTCGACTTTGTTTCCAACAATTCGTACACCAGACAATATGATTTGGATATTCTCAATGAAATTAGGGATGATCAAATCGTGCCGCTGGTAATGGCAGTTGGGCAAGAAAAAGCGGGGCAAGATTTTGCTGGTCAAACATTTACTTTTGCGGAAAAGAAACTTTTGCCAGATGTTTATTTAGCTCTGCCAGATGTCATGTTTGGTCAGACCATTGCATTATTAACTTCAATTAAAGTAAATAACAAACCAGATACGCCATCGCCAACCGGAACCGTTAACCGGGTCGTTAAAGGTGTCACTATTCACAAGTTTTAGTGTAATTACTTTGTTTATATAAAAAAAGATTTTATAACATAACGATAAAATTATTGTCAATAATTAAAAAGTGCATGTTGACAAAAATTGGTTGGTACCTTACTATGTAATTGTGAAAGCGTTTTAAATAATATTTAGATTTCCTTAAAGATATGGAGGAAGACATATGAATATTGTGGGTGCAAGAGTTGATGAACGCTTGGTTCATGGTCAAGTTGCTAATCTTTGGACACCAAAGCTGCAAGTAGAACGAATTATCGTTTTAGATGAAAAAGCAGCTAAGGATGATATCCAAAAAAGTGGCCTTAGAATGGCAACGCCAATGACGACGAGACTAAGTGTTCTACCAACAAAAATTGCTGCTGATCATTTATTAAAAAATCGTTATGGTAAGCAGAGACTATTTTTAGTTTCGAAAGAGCCAGACAACTTTTTACAACTGCTTAATGCTGGAGTTAAATTCGACTCGCTTAATCTAGGCAATATGTCGCGCAAAGAAAATACGACAGAACTGACTAAGCAAGTAAATGTTACGCCGGACGATGTTAAGATTTTTAACCAAATTGCTGATCAGGGTGTCGAGATCATCGCACAGGTAAATCCAAGTGTTGATGCAACGAATGTCATGAAACTGATTGGCGAAAAGATGAAGTAGGAGGAAGAAAATGATAGCTTGGTGGCAAATATTACTGCTTACTTTGTATGCAGGCTTAGAAATTCTTGATGAATTGCAAATCTATTCGTCTTTAAATACTCCTGTCGGTGCTGGCTTAATTGCTGGTCTGATTATGGGTGATTTACCTACTGGATTATTTATCGGTGCTTCAATGCAGTTAATGGTTTTAGGTGTTGGTACTTTTGGTGGTGCTTCAAGAATTGATGCAACTACTGGTACAGTTCTTGCAACTGCCTTTTCAACAACTGTTAAGGGCATGACTCCTCAGGCAGCTATTTCTTCTATTGCTGTTCCTGTAGCAGCAATCATGGTAGAGCTCGACGTATTAGCAAGATTTGCTAATACTTACTTCTCTCACAGAATTGATCACTTAATTGATCAAGATAAGATTAACTATAAGGCCGTTGAAAGAAATGTTCTTTATGGTGCAATTCCGTGGTCATTATCTCGTGCGATTCCCGTCTTTATTGCCTTAGCCTTTGGTCAAGGATTAGTTCAAACCATTGCCAATGCTTTAAATGGGGAATTCTTATGGCTAGGTCAAGGCTTAACCGTCGCAGGTGCTGCGCTTCCAGCGGTTGGTTTTGCGATTTTACTTCGCTACTTACCAGTTAAGAAACATGTTGCTTACTTAATTCTTGGCTTTACCATTACCACTTTGTTCTCAGTCCTATTCACTGGTCTGCAGACTTTGGGTACTGGTCTAGCTGCTGTTAATAAAGGCTTTACTTCCATCTTCAATGGTTTACCAATGTTAGCAATTGCAATGTTGGGCTTAGCTTTTGCAATCTTACATTACAAGAACATTTCGATTAGCAGACCTGCACCAACAAAGAGCGCTGAAAGTGCAAGCAATGAAGAAGCAAGTTCAAGTGTTAATAATGATGAAGGAGAGATCACTGATGACGAACTCTAAACCTAAATATAAATTAACTGATGCGGACTTTAAACAGATTAACCGGAGATCATTATTCGGTTTCCAGTTAGGCTGGAACTATGAACGAATGCAGAATAGTGGCTATCTGTACACGATTTTGCCGCAATTGAGAAAAATCTATGGCGATGATACTCCAGAATTGAAAGAAATGATGAAAACTCATATGCAGTTCTTCAACACTTCTAACTTCTTCAATACCATTATTACTGGTATCGACCTTGCGGTTGAGGAAAATGAGGGAATTGCTGGCAAAGATACTGTTGAAAGTATGAAAGTCGGCTTGATGGGTTCATTTGCCGCCATCGGTGACTCAATCTTTGCTTCATTAATTCCAACAATTTTCGGTGCTTTAGCTGCATCAATGGCTCATGAAGGTAATCCAATTGGTGTGATTATCTGGGTCGCAGCCTGCTTGTTAATCTGTGTTTTCCGTTGGAAACAATTACATTTTGCCTATGATAAAGGTGTTTCATTGGTAACTGATATGCGGGATCGGTTAAACGCATTAACTGATTCGGCTACGGTCATGGGTGTCTTCATGGTTGGTGCATTAGTAGCAACTATGGTTAACATTAAATTTGCCTGGACACCACAAATCGGCAAGGTTTCAATGAACATTCAAAATAACCTTGATATGATTATTCCAAAACTGCTCCCAGCTGCAGTAGTTGGTTTTGTCTACTGGTTATTAGGCAAGAAAGGTATGACCTCAACTAAGGCAATTTTAATTGTTTTAGTTCTGTGCATTATCTTAGGCGGTACCGGAATTATTGCTAAAGTCTAGCAAGCTGCTTTAACACAGTAATGTCATAAAATGATAGTAAGAGAAAGAATTCATATGGCTGAAAAAGAATTAATACTAATTAGTCACGGAAAAATGGCAGAGGGCGTAAAAGCCAGTGCCGAATTAATAATGGGCGAACAAGAACATGTCCATACAGTTTGCCTACTTCCATCCGAAGGACCAGAGGATTTCAAGCAGAAATTTGAGAATGAAATAGCAGGAATGGATGTTGCTGATATTACCGTTTTCGCTGATTTGATGGGTGGAACTCCTGCAAATGTTGTTAGTAGAATGATTATGGGTGGACAAAAGATTCATTTGATTTCAGGAATGAATCTTCCACTTGTAATTGAATGGTTAAATAGTCAAATGAACGGGGTAGAATCTGACTATATCACTGCCGGGAAGGCAGGAATGGTCGATGTTACCGAAATGTTGGCTAAAATGAATAAATAAAATTACCAAAGTAAAAAAGCCTAATTCGGTGGATCATCGGAGTTAGGCTTTTTACTATTCGATTATTAAACTATGTATGATTAACTAAATAAAATAGGATTAGCCTAGGGGGCCAATCCTATTTTTTATTTTGAAAAGATAAGTTGAATTAACTCAAGCGGTTTAAGTTCTTCGTTAATAGTTACGGAACTTCCCGTTTGCCGAAGATTGATTTGCTTGCGCGTTACTGTCGAACCATTTTTTCTAATTAAAGTGGCCTGATTATGAAGTAGCTTTTTACCAGTGTGCCAGTTAATTTCCCGGTATGAATCAGACGAAAAATTAGCTAGCCAGGCAATTTTACCGTCAGCTTGCAGCAATAATTTTACGTTAGGCATCTGTTCTAGGTAATCAAGGGATGTGATGCTAGTAAGCATTTGTTGCAGTAACCCTTGCTTATAAGTAGAAAATTGTGCTTCCCAGCCGTGACGTGGATCTTGGTCAACTGGCAGAACAAGTAGATGATTATCAATTACGGCCATAAAATTGCCTAAGCGCTCATCAACTGAATTATAGGCAGAAGACCAAATATTAACGTTACTTTCTGGATCGTAGGTAAGTTGCAGGTAATTACCGGTATGTTGCAGCATCGTAATGCGGGGATTAATGACACCATCAACTTTCTTCCCATCTGCTTGCTCAAAGGACTGGTAGCCAGTACGGCACTTATGCCAAACCGCTTTTTGAATATGAAGTAAGTTTTCTAAGCCGCGGTCCAGCAATACTTGAATGCTTTCACCATCTAACAAGACAACATTGTCCTGCAGAAGTTGCGTAATTTGTTGATTATTAAAATTTCTAAGAAGCTGGCCGGCAATAGCGATAATTTGCTTTTGTAATTTAGTGTCAGCACTGACTGGCAAAATTGTTATAGCAAATCCCATGGCACCTAGTAAACTGGCCCAATTTTTTTCATGCGGCAATAATTCCGTTACATCCAAGCCACGTTTAGTTTGTAAGTTATAGCAAGAATCCTGGTCGACCAGGACCTTAATGCCACACAAGTGCTCGATAGGCAGTCTATTTTGCAATAATTGGTTAACAAAGGGCTTGGTTTCAGCCAGCATTTCTGCGTAATGCCAGCTTTGGTTAATTCCATTACCCATCATATCAAATAGGTTTAGTAAAATTCCCTGGCTACCGATTAAGGCAGCCGTAATTATTTGAAACTGACTAAAAGTCGTTGATTTTACCAGGGGTGAATACATGTAATTTTCAAGTTCAGGATAAAGTTCAGTTTTTTCTCCTAAAAAAGCAGCTGTAATTCTCGTGTACTCTTCAAAAAAACGTCCATATTGATTTGGCGCAATTTCATTATAGGCTGGCAAGTGGGGACGGGCAATTTGGGGATGGTCCTTTCCGGCTTGTGCCAAAAATAGGTTATTCCAATCACGTCCTTCTAATGCATGCCAATCAGGATAAGATGTCATCTGCGCTAAGTCTGTTTCTGGGCTTACTTGGTGAACAGCTTGTTCGAGTAAGTGTTCTGTTTCGATCATTTCAGTTCGTGCTTGATCAAGGTAGATTTTCCGTTCCATGGTCGGTGGACCTGGCTGCAGCATTTTTTTAACGAATTCACTTCTAGCTTCTTTTCGGCCAAGCTTTTTCTCATAAAGGTGCATGTGGTAGTCACAAAAGCACATTAACCCAAGTGGTGTGTGATTATAATGACGAAAATCATCTTCTAACCATAATCGTTTAGGATGAATACTTGCATATTGCGCGTATATCTCTGTTAGGTATTTTCGCCATGTTGGATCAGCTGGGCAGGCCATATCGTTAGCCTTTTGGCCATTAAGATCAACAAACGTGTTAAAGCCAATTTGCGGATTAACATGATAGCCGCGATCTGAATGCATGATTGTTGTCCAAGGATTTAAGCTGGTGGTAACACCAATTGCAGCTAATTTTGCCTGCAGCAGCTTAATTGCATCAAGCCAAACCTGAGTTTCTCTTTTAGTCAAATGGCTATGATTGAGCTCTTCACCATTAATGAAAAAAGCAACATCATCAATCTGTCCTTTTTTTACAAAGTCTAATAATTGCTGGTCTTTTTCTGCTGTATTGGTAAGAGGATCAAGCATATAGCGCAAAGTATAAATAAATTTCATGATTTCATTCCATCCACATAGTAAATATGTAATATATTATTTTTTATAATCAATAAATAAAAGTTAATATTTTTCGTTAAAGTATGTCATAAAATCTATACCTATTATATAATTATATAATAAAACGCTTTCCAGAAATCTAGTAATTTTAATTTTTATCAAGGAGATAGCTTATGCTAGGTAAAAATAATCGATTAGGTAAACAAAAGAAAGTTAGTAAATGTATTAATCGTTGGTCTATTAGACGGTTAAATGCGGGCGCAGCGTCTGTCATAATCACTACGGGTTTTATTGGTGCTAGTGCATTATATTGCGGTGTAAAGACGGAAAATGTATTGGCTGCTACTACAGAAAACATTAGTGAAAGTAGTAATTCACAATCACAAACTGATAAGCAGGCAATAGGAGAAAATGGCTCTGAGCAAAATCCCGCACCAAATACTGAGCAGCCGCGAGAAACAAGTAAAGGAAATGAAGTAATGCAGCAATCAATTATTAATATAGTTAAAAAGGAAAATTATTTTGAGGTTACGTATGCAAATGGTCAAGTTGCCAGACTATATGTTTTAAGCCCCAAGATGTTCCGCTATTATCTTGACCCAACTAAAAAATATGATGAGCCCGAGCAATCAGAAGCGGATTTGAACGCTAAAATGCTGGCCAAGGGTCAGGATGCTTATGGTAAAAAGGGTTTGAAAAAAACAACTGCAACTAAAAGTAGTAAGGGCTGGAAGCTTTCGACCGGTGCAATCGAGATTAATTTTGATCAAGCAGCTGGCACTATGAGTGTGACTAAGGGGAAGCGCACAATTTTACAAGAGGCTAAGCCAATCGAAATTACGGATAAGTCAAGTACACAGACTTTAAAGGATCCTGCCGGCAGTCATTATTTTGGTGGTGGTACGCAAAATGGCCGTTTTAATCTAACTGGTGACAATATTAAAATCGAAAATACAAACAATTGGGTTGATCAAGGTGTAGCATCACCTAACCCATTTTACTGGTCCTCGAATGGTTACGGCGTTTTACGTTATACCTTTAAGCCGGGACGATATGACTTTGATAGTGCAGCTGACGGTTTAGTAACGACAACGCACGATGAAAACCGTTTTGACGCAATCTACTTTTTCGATGATTCACCGTATGATTTAATCCATGACTATCAAGAATTAACCGGCTTGCCTGCCTTGACGCCAATCTATGGTTTTTATGAGGCCCATTTAAATGCTTATAATCGTGATTATTGGGTTGAAGTTACTCCTGATACCAACGGTGCAATCAAATATCCTGATGGAAAATACTATAAAGAGTATCAACCAAAGGAGTTGCCAGCAGAATACAAGGATAAAGCAATTCGTGAAACGCTAAATGGTGAACATGGTGGCACGAGTTATCAGTTCAGTGCGCGTGCAATGCTTGACCAATATTTAGATCACGACATGCCGATTGGTTGGTTTTTGCCAAACGATGGTTACGGTGCAGGGTATGGTCAAACGGATACTTTAAAGGGAAATATTGCGAACTTGCATGACTTTATTAAATACGCTAATTCCAAGGGAATTCAGGTCGGTTTATGGACTCAACAAAACCTTTCTCCTGCAGATCCGGCTAACCCTAAGCCAGATGACCGTGATTTTGAGCAAGAAATTGCTGCTGGAGTGACCGCTCTTAAGACGGACGTAGCTTGGGTCGGCAATGGCTATTCCTTTGGTCTTAACGGTACGCAAACAGCCGCCAAAATGATCAAAAAAATTAAAGGCGACAGCTTGCGCCCATTTATTGTGACAGTCGATGGCTGGGCTGGCACCCAGAACACAGCCGCAGTTTGGACTGGTGATGAAACCGGAGGAGAATGGGAATATATTCGCTTCCAAATTCCAACCTATATTGGTGAGGGTCTGTCTGGGCAACCTAATGCAGCCTCAGATATGGACGGTATATTTGGTGGAAAAAATGCAATCATTAACACCAGAGACTATCAATGGAAAGCTTTTACCCCAATTCAATTAAATATGGATGGCTGGGGCAGCAATCCGAAGAATCCGTTTGCCTTTGATGATGCCACCACCGCAATTAATCGCGCTTATCTAAAGCAAAAATCAATGTTAATGCCTTACATTTATAGTATTGCGTCTGAAGCGACTTTTGCTGGAAAGCCAATGGTACGGGCGATGTTCCTTGATTATCCTGCCGAACCTGCCGCATACACTGATTTGGTTAAGTACCAGTATTTGTGGGGAGACAATTTCTTAATTGCCTCAATTTATCAAAATACTGCTAGTGATCAAGCCGGAAATGATATTCGCAATGGAATTTATTTACCAGACAAGAACCAGGTTTGGATTGACTACTACACCGGTAAGCAATATCAAGGAGGCCAGGTTATTAATAATTTTGCCGCTCCAATCTGGAAACTTCCAGTCTTTGTTAAAGCAGGTGCAATTATACCGGTTGCCCCAGCGACTAATACCCCGCAAGAATATCAGTCACTAAAGAATCAGCGCCAGTTTGAAATTTATCCTAGTGGACATAGCAGTTTTACTGTGTACGAAGATGACGGCATTTCGGCCCAATATCAATCTGGTCAGCACGCCGAAACTACCGTTACCAGCAACTTACAAAATACTACTTTAACTATTAATGTTGCTAAGACGAAGGGACAATATGCTGGCTTTGAACCGAATAGGACGACTGAATTTGCTGTGAAAACCACGCAAGAGCCAGCAACAATTAAGGTGAAAGTTGGCAATAAGAATATTTCTTTACGACAGGCACATGATCTGGCTGACTTTAATAAATCTAATAACGTTTATTTCCTTGATCAAAATTACAGCACTAACTCATACCTAGATAAGATGGCAGGTGCAGTGAAGCAAACTTTCTTAAGAATCAAGTTGGCTGCAACTGATGTAACTCGCAATTCACTTACAGTTTCAATTACCGGGTTTAACAAAGATACTGCTATTGTTAACCAGTTACCGGCTGAGAATGCAAATATTGCTCAACCAACTGCTTTAAAACAAGACAATGAGGGAACAACTGAAAATGCAATCACAGTTACTTGGAATCCTGTAGTAGACAGTACAAGTTACAATTTAAAGGTAGATGGAGTTTTACATACCAATATTAAAGAAATTAAATTTACCTTACCAAATATTAAGCCAGAGTCTGCACACACATTCCAGGTTCAGGCGGTTACACCTAACGGAGCTTCCAAATGGAGCGCTATTCAAACCTTCTCAGCGAAAGAAAGTATTTTGAAAAATACCGTAAAAATAACGTCAGTTAAGACTAGTTCCAACATTAAAGACACCAATATTTGGGAAAACGATCAGCCGGTTGAAAATCTTTTTGACCATGACTTAAGCACAATTACACATTCTAATTGGTTCTCTGATGGCAACAAACAGGCGGCTACGCCAATGACGATAACCGCACAATTAGCTGAGCCGACAGATCTTGATCGTTTTGTTTATCTTCCGCGTAATGATGGTGGAACTAATGGAATTATTACGGCAATTAAGGTTGAAGTAAGTTTAGACGGAACTAATTGGCAAGAGGCTGGTAGTGCTTCGAATTGGGCAAAAGATAGTTCAACTAAGGAAATTAAGTTTGCGCCGGGAACCAAAGCAGCTTGGATAAGATTTATTATTCCAACTGGAGGTTCAGTTAATGAGTTTGTTTCGGGAACCGAATTCTTAATCTATAAAAAAGCCTAAAATAAATGGTTAAATGTGGAAAAATAGTTTTTACCTTTAATTTTCTAATAAAGGCTGTTAGGGAGCTGTAAACTTTTTCAAAATTGATCTCAAAGCTGAAAAGTTTTTCGTAAATCCGACCGCTTCTTTAAATGCGCTTACAATGAGTATATAATAACAGTGTGCGATTAAAGAGAATGTTAAAGGAGATTTATAATGAGATCAATATCTTCCGCAGTTGCAAAACATCTGGAAAATTTGTCAACTAAAGATGGCGTAATTAGTGCGTTAGCAATCGATCAGCGTGGTTCTTTAAAGAAAATGCTGGCTGATGCTGCTAATAAACCTGCTGATGAAACAACAATTGTTGATTTTAAAAAGGCAGTTTCAAGTGAATTAACACCTTATGCTTCGTCAATTTTGACTGATCCAGAGTATGGCTTACCGGCAACTAAAGTTCGAGACAAGAATTGTGGCTTGCTTCTTTCTTACGAAAAGACTGGTTATGATACTACTGAACCCGGCAGAATGCCAGATTTAATTGCTAATCAATCTGGGTTGCGCATTAAGAATGAAGGCGGGGATGCGATTAAATTCTTGCTTTACTATGATCCGGATGAAGGCCAAGAAATCAATGATAAGAAGAAGGCCTTTGTAGAGCGGGTTGGCGCTGAAGCAAAAGCTAACGAATTACCATTTTTCCTTGAGCTATTGACTTATGACAGCAAGATTGAAGATACAAAAAGTGCAGAGTTTGCCAAAGTTAAAGCTAATAAGGTTTTACAAGCAATGAAAGAATTCTCGGCGCCGCAGTATGATGTTACTGTTTTGAAAGTGGAAATTCCGTTTAATCTCAAGTTTGTCGAAGGCTTTAATGGAAATAATGAGGTGGTTTACACACAAGAACAGGCTAAAGACTTGCTTAAACAGCAATCTGATATTACTGATCTACCATTTATTTTCCTATCCGCTGGCGTAACGAGTGAAGAATTTATTGCTGAAATCAAAATGGCCGAAGAAGCCGGAGCTGACTTTAATGGGGTCTTATGTGGACGTGCAACTTGGAAGCCTGCTATTAAGCCATTTGCCGGTGAAAGTGAAGCAGCTGGTCGCAAATGGCTATCAACTAAAGGTAAAGAAAATATTGAAAACTTAAACCAAGCGCTCAAAGGAGCAAAATCTTGGCGTGATAAATTGACGGTTCAATAACTACAAATAAGTTAATAAAATTATTACAAAAGCACGATTCTGTGATTAATAACAGAATCGTGCTTTTGCTTGTGCACTTTTTTAATTGTGACAAGAATTTACTGATAAAATTTAACAAACCGGCTGACTAGTAGAAAAACTAGCAGCCTTTTTTAGTTAGCCTTGAAAAAGTTGGTTCTGACTGAATACGCATCGCAAAAGATCCTCGTCATAATCTGCAATGGCAAGCGTGAGCGTACTTCATATTCGGGAAAGTAATTTGTCTTTGACTTATAGCCAATGAAGGACAGCGTTGAAGAAGTTAAAATGCTGCCAGCAGGATTAGTGGTAAACGTCAAAATAGGAATATCATTTTTTCGCAATGTTTTGGCAGCTTTGACCAATTCATCTGTTTCGCCATTCAGTGTAATAAAAATAGCGAGAGCATCCCGGTTTAATTTATTTGCAATTGTCATGATGATATTGGGATCAGAATGGAACTCACAGTATTTACCAGTTAGCTGCAATTTAACCATCATTTCATGTGCAATCGATTCTGACAGTCCCCGTGCAAACAAATAAACGATTTTAGCCTGCTTAGTCATGGAGATGCTATCTTCGATCGTACTGTAATTGAGATTGTGCAAGGTATTATTCATTTCAATCTCGTTTTTAGTAATAACGCTCCTAATCTTGTCATCTGCTTCATTTAAAACTGCGAAAGTAGAATTAGATTTACTTTTGAGTTTTAATGCTTCGCGATAAGAAGTATAGCCACTGTAACCCATCTTTTGCATGGTGCGAACAATTGTGGCAGTAGAAACATTAGCAAATTGGCTTAACTTAACGATTGACATTTTAGCAATTTTATCCGGATTATTTTCGACAATATTCCAAAGATGCAATTCAGCGGAACTTAGTTCTTTTGTCGGCATGATTATACCTCTTTTGTAAATAGTTTTCTGTTATTTTTAGTAAACGCTATCATTTATGAAAATCGTTACACTTTATTCTCTTTATAATAGTACAAAAGGCAAGGAAAAGGAGAAAAAGCATTGATTTATACAATAACTTTAAATCCAGCAATCGATTTAGTAATTGTGACGAAAAAATTAGAACCAAAAGTTGTTAATCGAACGGAAAGTTTTGAATTGCAGCCTAACGGCAAGGGTGTCAATGTATCATTTATTTTAAAAAAGCTTGGCATCAAAAGTGTTGCGACCGGTATTGGTGGCGGGTTCACGCTTGACTACGTTACTAATGGATTGGCGGCAAAAGGAATCAAAACTAAATTTTTGAAGGTGAATGGTTTAACTAGAGTGAATGTTTTCACTAATGTCATTGACCAGAATACTGAATATAAAGAGGTTAATCCTGGACCAGAAATTAGTAAAGAAGTGCAGCAGCAATTTTTGGCTTATTTTGAGGAAACACTTACTGAAGAAGATTTAGTGGTAATTTCTGGTAGCTTTGCTCAGGGGATCGAACCAAGTTATTTGGTGCAAATTGCCCGGATTGTCGCTGCCAAAAAAGCGAAGCTGGTAATTGATAGCAGCTATTTGGCGGTAGTTGATACCCTACCGTATCATCCGTTTTTACTTAAGCCTAACGAAACCGAACTGGCCAGTTTTTACCATTATAAAGGTGAAATGACTAGTGCCAAAACGGTTGAATTAGCGCAGAAATTGGTGCAGGCGGGCTGTCAAAATGTCCTAGTTTCGCTTGGTGCAAGAGGAGCAGCATTAATTAATGAAAAAGAAGTTTTATTTGCCAATGCTCCTAAAATCAAAGTGGTCAATTCAGCGTGTGCTGGTGACACGATGTTGGGTACTTTTCTTGCCTTCATAGAAAAAGGTCAGTCAATTAGTGAAGCACTAAAAGTAGCAGTAGCTGCCGGCAGTGATACGGCAAGCAGAACGGGCTTGACGGATTTTAAATTAGATAAATTATTGCCGCAAATTACGGTTAAAGAAGGGATGAAATAAAATGGCTAAATATGATTTAGTGGGTGCGACTGGGTGTGCAACCGGCGTTGCCCATACTTTTATGGCACAAGAGGCTTTGGAAAAAGCCGCCCAAAAATTAGGCTATACAATTAAAATTGAGACTCACGGACAAACTGGGGTCGAAAACCGCTTGACTAGTGACGAAATTGAAGCAGCACAAGCAGTAATTGTCGCTTCAGATATTGATGTCGGTACAGAGAGATTTGCAGGTAAAAAACTAGTAGTTGTCCCAGTTGCCAAGGGATTAAAAGAGCCGGAAGAATTAATTAACAAGGCTCTGAATGCACCAGTTTATCGCCAAGATAAAAAACTGCAGTCAACGGAAGCTGTGGCAAATAATCAAACTATTGGTAATAAGCTTTATACTTCATTAATGAATGGGGTATCCCACATGTTGCCGTTTGTAGTTGCTGGTGGGGTATTGATTGCCATCTCCTTTTTTTGGGGAATAAACTCGGCTGATCCGAAAAATAGTGAATACAACCAATTTGCTGCAATGTTAAATACAGTTGGTAGCACAACGATGAACCTAATGGCGCCAGTTTTAGGAGCTTATATTGCAGAGGCATTAGCTCAAAGGACTGGCTTTGTAGTCGGACTAGCAGCGGGCTTTATAACTTTTAACGGCGGTGGCGGCTTTTTAGGCGCAATTGTTGGTGGTTATCTGGCTGTTATCGTTGTCTGGCTCCTGCAGAAATTATTTCAACCTTTACCAGATGATAAATTTAGGGGACTAAAATCAATTTTTCTATTTCCAGTCTTAGGCGTATTAATTACCGGTGCAATTATGTACTGGTTAAATACACCGATAAAAGCAATTAATCTGGGCTTGATGTCATGGCTAAAAGGCTTTGAAAATACTAGTCCAGTATTACTTGGAATTATCGTCGGGATGATGTGTGCTGCTGACTTTGGTGGTCCGATTAATAAGGCGGCTTATGTAACGGGCACGGTTTTACTAGCCCAAGGCAATTATTACTTTATGGCTGGCGTTTCTGCAGCATGTATTGCACCACCACTAGCTACGGGATTTGCTGTTTTAATGAATCCAAAAGCATATACCAAGAGTGAAAAAACGGCTGGCTATGTCAACTTCTTATTAGGTTCAACGCATATCACAGAAGGAGCAATTCCGTTTGCTGCCAAGCACCCATTATGGAACATTCCTGCTTTTATGGTTGGCTCAGCTGTCGCATCAGTTTTAACTTACCTGACCCGGATCACAGTTCCTGCTCCCCACGGTGGTTTCATCGTTTTACCATTGGTCAATAAGCCATTTTTATGGGTACTTTGGATTGTCATTGGAGCGATAATTTCTGGTGCATTACTGGCTTTAATTGCCGGCAGATTTGCTAAAAAAGAAGCTGTAGTTTCAAGTAATGAAAGTTCAATCATTACGGAAACTGCTCAGGCTAATCCCGAAGACCATGATCCAAGTAAAATTTTGGCACTAAATAATATTCAAGTTGACGTTGATGTAAATGACCGTGATGATGCCCTTAAGTATTTAGCTGACTTTGCAGTACAAAACAACTTGGCTACCGATGCCGCTAAGGTTTTGGCCAGTTACAAGCAGCGAGAACAAGAGGGCAGCACGGGAATGACTGAAGGTTTTGCAATTCCGCATGCTCAATCAGCAGCAATTAATAAATCGGCGATGATAATCTTGAAATTAAAGAAACCAATTGATTGGCAGTCGCTAGATGGACAGAAAATCGATACTGTAATTTCATTCTTAATTCCAGAAGTAGATAGTAACTCACATTTAAAATATCTTTCCAATACGGCAAAATTGTTAACTCATGAGGATTTCATTGCTAGTCTAAAAAAGGCTAATACACCGGAAGAAATCTATCACTTATTTAAAAATGAATAGCATATAAAAAACAGGCTGAAAAAAATTAAATATGTGTAAGAAATTGCTAAATTTCGTTGATTAAACGATAATTTAGCTTTTTTATTTACAAATGCTGCTGAACAAATCTGTAGGAACTCATAGTTCGAACTATTTCTACCATTATATTTAAAAAGTCATTGACTTACTTTTAAGTTTTAGATTAAAGTTGGAGTTATGATAAAGCGCTTTATTAGCTAGATGTTTAAATTTACCAACCTGTATAATTGCGACTAAAGAGCCTTATTATATCAGCGAAAATAAGCAATTTGCAAAAACAAGTTAAAGACTATCTTGGGAGTATAAAAGGGAGGTTAAATTGAATCTGAAAGAAAAAATTTTTACCCAAATTCAGCAGCAAACAGCAAGTAATTTATACTCAACTACCGAAATTGCTCAAAATTTAGGGGTGAGAAGAAATACCGTAAGTTATTATTTAAATCAATTAGTAGCAGAGAAAAAAATTATTAAAATCGGTGGTAAACCTGTTGTTTTCGTTGACCGTGCTGCACCAAAATTGCGGGATTTAGCTCTTCAAAATAAGTATCAGAATATGGCTAGTTTTAAAGCTGCCCTGACAAAAAAGGATGTTTTTACTGAAGTTATTGGCTATAACAGTTCACTATATAACCAGATTCGTGAACTAAAGGCAGCTGCATCTTACCCCGGCGGGTTACCAGTTTTGTTAACAGGAGCCACGGGAACTGGCAAGAGCTATTTAGCTGGCAAATTTTATGAATATTGCGTGAATAAGGGTTATCTTCAAAAAGATGGCAAGTTTGTTAGTTTTAACTGTGCCGAATATGCCGATAATCCTGAATTGCTTACCAGTACGCTATTTGGCTATACCAAAGGAGCTTTTACTGGTGCAGATACGGCTAAACCGGGCTTGTTTGATGAAGCCGACGGCGGGATGCTTTTTCTGGATGAGGTACACCGGTTGGATGCAAAAGGGCAAGAAAAATTATTTTCTTACTTGGATAAAGGGGAATTTTCTCCTGTTGGAGCAGCTAGTGCAACGAAAAAAGTTCATGTCAGGTTGATTTTTGCTACAACTGAAAACATTAAAAGTAATTTTTTACGCACTTTTATTCGGCGAATTCCTGTCCAGATTACTCTACCGCCAATAAAAAAGCGGACAAGTGAGGAGATTCGCTCATTAATCTTACACTTTTACCTTGAACATGCTCGAAAAATTAACCGTGAGATTATTGTGGATGACAAAGTATTTTCAACGCTAGTTCATATTGGTTACGAAAATAATATTGGCCAATTAAAAAATATTGTTTTGCTATCTTTGGCAAATGCGTTGAAGCGTCGTTCAGATGAAGAGAAAACTGCAATTTCGGTAAAGCTAGTTGATTTACCGTACAAGGTGTTAATGTCAAATTATGTAAAAGAATACGCCGTTTCAAGTCGTGAAGCTGCCCAACTGGTGATTAAGCCTACTAGTCACATCAAGGACTTTTTGATTCAAAGGTCAGACTCAAACCATATTGAAGAAACGATGCGGCAAATTTTAACGGCCTATGCCAAACATTACCCGATTGCTATATTTAAAAAAATGGCTGACGAAAAAATTGCGGAACTATGCGATTTTTTGGTTTTCAAGCAACAACGATTAGGTGTCGGGCCATTACCGCTCAGTTTTTTTCAGGAAATACTAAATCAAAAATTTGGTTATTTACAAAATGATTTTGGTAATGACCTCAATGGTAATGTCATTTTAACCCTGGCATTTTATTTTTATTACAGGCAAGCTAATCAGTGGCACTTGTCTTTATCAGAACAAAAAACTTGTAAGCAAATAATGCAGGAATGGGATATCACCAGTGACAATGATCAGCTTACTTCCCTAATTATGTCCACGGCTACCGAGATTTTTAATCTTCACGTAGACGAATTTGATAACTTATTTTTACTGCTTTTTCTCAATAGTATTCAAAAAAGTGAAAACCCTGATATTATTCATGGCGTTGTATTGGCGCATGGTTATTCAACGGCCAGCAGTATTGCTAATGTCGTTAATAAATTAGAAGGAAAGAATTTATTAGACTCATTCGATATGCCAATTGATATTGAGCCCGAGGATATTGCCCAAAAAATTCGCAGTTATGTCAAAATTCATCAGGTTAAAAATGGCTTGATATTAATGGTTGATATGGGTTCATTGGAACAGATTCCGCAATTGCTAAAAACCAACCTAGATTATCCCATTGCGATTTTTAATAATGTTTCAACGCAACTAGCCTTGTTTGTGGCAGACTGTCTAAAGAAAAAGATGACCCTGGAAATGATTGTTAAAGAAACCAAGGCAGCCGTTAACAATGATTACAAAATTATTTATCCAGCGGTATTAAAGAAAAATATTTTGATTATTTGTTGTAATACCGGTGTGGGTACAGCCAGCAAAATTAAGCAGCTGCTCCTTGCCAGTTTGCCAAAAAAGATAAACTTATTGATCAAAACCTATGATTATGACTTCTTAAATTTAGCCGGTCAAGAAAAATTACTAAAGGAAAAGTACCATATCTTAGCGATTGTCGGCACGGTTAATCCTAAATATCAGGATATTGCTTATATCTCTCTTGATCAATTAGTCAACGGGGAAAAGATTGAAGACTTGCAAAATGCGCTGGCTGGTTTCTTAACTAAGAAAGAGTCACTGGAATTTAATAGTAATGTTGTTCGCAACTTTACCATTGAAAAAGTGCTGAACTCGTTAACAATTTTGGATACTCATGTGGTCATGAAAAATATCGACCTTGTTTTAAAAGAGCTCGATGCATTTTTAACCAAACCGTTGAAAAATCGAACAAGGATGTTACTGTATGTTCACATTAGCTGCATGATTGAACGGATTATTCGAAAGCAGCCGCTAACGTCGGAACCAGAAGGCTTGTCTCTTGCCAATGAACAAGAGCTTTTGGATAAATTAAAAAGTTCGCTCAATATTCTGGAAACAATATACAGTATTAGTATTCCGAAAAATGAGGTGAAGTATATTTGCGAATTAATCATTAATTCTGAAAGTGATATCAATACGTCTGCAGATGATAACAATTCTTTTGACACTTCTACAATTACCGAATAATGTGTCAAAAATGGCGCAATTAAAATAAGCAAAATAACGCCCAATCATGATTATGGAGGCAATCATGGTTGGGTCTTTTTTTATCTGACAGATCTTGGCACGAAATTTGCTATTAAATAAATGAAAGTGGGGGTGAGAAGTAGATGAAGCGGCATTTAGAATTAGCTTCACATGGACATTTGGCATCCGGGGCATTAAGTGCCTTAAAGATTTTAGTTGGAAACAAAAATAATATTTCGGCAGTGGATTGTTACGTGGATAATTCTTTTGATTTGCAAAAAACGGTGGAAAAAGTCATCAGTGATCATAAAGAAGAGGACTTAATTGTGGTAACAGACTTATTTGGCGGCAGTGTCAATAACGAATTCATGCAGCATCTGACTGATAACGTCTTTTTGATTGCGGGGATGAATTTGCCATTCTTATTAGAATTAGCAGTCAATTTAGATTCGCCTGTGCCAACTAAAGAAATTATCCAAAATGCACTGAATGCCTCAGCCAAGAGCTTAAAATTTTGCAACGCAATTGACTTGTCCGAGACACTTCAAGATGAGAACTTTTAGAAAGGAAAAATTATGATTGTTTTAACAAGAGTAGATCACCGTTTATTACATGGTCAGGTAGCTTTTTCGTGGACGTCACATTTATCAGCTAATTGTATTTTATTAGCTAATGATAAAATCGCGCAGGATGAAACCCAAAAGGCAATTACCAAGTTAGCTAAGCCAAGTGGGGTCAAATTAGTAATAAAAACCGTTGCTGATTCGATCAAAGCGCTTAATAGCGGTGTGACAGATAAATATAAATTGTTTATTGTTGTTGCCAGTGTTGACGATGCTTATCAGCTTGTCAAACAGGTGCCACAAATCAAGGCACTTAATTTAGGTGGTACTAAGGCCGGTGAAAACAAGAAATCCTTATCGGCAGCTATTTTTGTTACTGCTGATGAAGAAGCCAAGTTAAAAGAATTGAGTGATGCCGGGATAGAAATCTATTGCCAGCAGGTACCAACAGAAAAGAAAAAAGAGCTTTTTAAGTAAAAGGAGGAGCAATTATGCAAACCTTTTTAATTTTTCTAGTGGCGATCTTTGGTTATGCCGAATATTTTTTATTTGGAAGAAGCCAAACTTATCGGCCAATCGTGATGTGCGCTCTGACAGGATTGGTATTAGGTAACTTATCTGCCGGAGTTATTATTGGCGCACAAATGGAACTAGCTTTTATCGGGGTGCAGGAAATTGGATTGTCAACGCCGCAGGATATGGTTTCCGCCAGTATTGTGGGCACTAGTATTGCAATTCAGTCAGGCAGCAACTTTGCAACGGCAATTGCCTTCGGTTTGCCAATTTCGATGGTAGTGCTATTTGTTCAAAATCTCGTCTATGTTTTAATTTCTCCGGCATTTGTTGCTAAATGTGAGCAGATTGCTGGTGAAGGAAAAACTAAGTTATTCAGTCGGTTTACTTTTTGGGGCGGAACCATTCTACACTTTGCGCCTTCCATAATTTTAGTTACGGCAACTTTTGTTTTAGGTAATCATTTTGCCAAAAGCATTATTAACTTGATTCCCAATTTTGTTCAAGACGGTTTAATTGTTGCAAGTGAAATTTTACCTGCCTTTGGTTTTGCCATGCTACTTGAAGTCATTATGAAAAAAGAAATTTTTCCCTTCTTCTTTCTTGGCTTCCTGATTGCAGCCTACTTAAAAGTCCCAATAATGGGAATTGCCTTCTTTGGCGTAATCTTGATTGCAATCATGTACTATCGTGACCAAAAACTAGCAACAGAAACGGAGAGTGAAGCAAATGACGACGACTTCTAGTAAATTACGGCCGAAAGATTTTCGGCGCGCTTTTTGGCGCACGTTTTCAATGGGTGCTTCTTGGGAGTACAGTAAGCAGTTAGGCGTTGGCTATGCTTATGCAATGACACCGCTATTAGAGCGGATTTTTCAAAATAAACCGGACAAGTTGAAGGAGTCATTAAAGCGAAACACTGAGTTCTTCAATGTCTCTAACTTTTGTGCATCAACCATTATGGGCATTTCGGCTTCAATGGAGGAGCGCTATGCTGACAGCGATGATTTTGATCCCAATACAATTAGTAATATTAAGGCTAGTTTAATGGGACCTTTATCAGCAATCGGTGATTCGCTAATGATGGGGACTTGGCGAATTATTTGTACTAGCATTGCTACTGTGTTTGCACTGAAGGGTAATTTCTTAGGACCGCTTTTGTTTATCCTTGCTTACAATATCCCATGCACATTGGTCAGATGGTATGGCTTAAAATACGGTTACCAATTTGGCGTTGGCTTTTTGGATAAGCTGAATATGTCGGGAGCCTTTGAAAAATTATCATATTACTCTTCAATCTTGGGCATGATTGTGATTGGCGCAATGACCTCTAATTACGTTGTGATTAACACGCCACTGAGCTTTGGCAAGGGAAAAGCCAAATTAACGCTGCAAGGCGATGTCTTAAACCAAATAGTTCCGGGTTTATTACCGTTACTAGCAGTTTTCATCATGTATAAATTGCTGAAAAAGGGTGTGAATGTGGGCTGGATAATTTTTGGGACATTTGTTCTGGGAATTGTTTGTTCATACTTTAAAATCTTTGTCCCATAACCAAAAATAAGAAAGAATTTTAAAACTGAGGTAAAAAAATGAAATTAAATGAACAAGAATTAGTTAAGAAGTTAACTGAGCGTGAGATAACCGACTTTTATTTTGCAGCTTGCGGAGGCTCATTAAATGATCTTTATCCGGCACACTATTTTATTGAAAAAGAGAGTCGTCGGCTCCATTCCACCTATCTGCCAGCAAGAGAATTAACGTTGACTGATCCGCCACGCTGGAATGAGCATAGCGTAACCTTTGTCTTGTCTCATAGCGGTAATACGCCAGAAGTAATTGAAGCAGCAAGATTGGCTAAACAGAATGGTTCGTTTGTCATTGCTATTAGTCATGACCCAGAATCAAAGCTTGCTAATCCTGACTTATACGATGTTTTTTATACCTATGAGTGGGATGAAAAGACGTCACAACAAGATGTTCCAATGGGAATGGAGTTGCGTATTTTAAATGAATACTTGCATCAAACAGAGGATACTTACCAAAATTATAGCCAGATGCTTGCTGGCTTAGGTAAAATCGATCAGATTATTGCTAATGCGGAGAAGTATCAACTGCCAGCTGCCCAAAAATTTGCGCAAAAGTATCGTAAACAGGATTTTATGTATATTCTAGGTTCTGGTGCAGCAAGATCACAAGCGTATGGCTTTGCGATTTGTTCTATGATGGAAATGCAATGGATGGATTGTGCTTTTATTGATTCAGCCGAATTTTTCCATGGTCCATTCGAAGTATTGCAAGATGATAAATTATTCATTCAATGTGTCAATGTGGGGAAAAATCGGGTTCTGGATACTCGTTCCAGAGATTTTATTCAAAAATATCACGGGCAAATTGAAATTATTGATGCTAAAAACTTTGGCATGGAAGATATTGACGATGCTGTTGTTGATTACTTTAACCCATTTGTCTTTTACAAGATGGGCGTTCTGTACCGTGATCAACTAGCATTAAAGAGAGCCCATGACACAGATTTTAGACAATATATGGGAAAAGTCGATTATTCTTATAAATCAATTTTTTCTTAAATAGCGGTAGATTAACACGGATAAATACCAAAAGCCTTTGTTTTAGCGGTCACTAGATAAAGGCTTTTTTGGGTAAAGAAAAAAGCTTCTTTATATGAGAAGCTTTACTGCATCAAATTAAGAGAACCTAATCTGCAATTTTTTTAGCATTTGCTAATGCCTTCATGATTGATGGGTTCTTTAAGTGACAATCCTTAATCATTTGAATGTCTTTTTCGTCTAATTCAACAGTATATTTACTCATAATTAGTTTCCTTTCTCCAAAATATAATTTAACTATAGCATTTTGGATCAAGGAATGAAAAGCCGGACTAGAAGTTTTTCATTTTTGTTGCAAATTACTAATTCGTCTAGACCATTTGCTTGGTACAAACGGACGTTCTTGTATTTAGCAAATTTAGTGTAATTAGTTGCTATGATAGGAACTTACTAAATGCTGTTTGCTGTAATAAATATGTTACAAATATGACAAGCAATTTTTACCAAGTAACTTTTTTTTAAAAATCGAGTGATAACTTTGTTATGATTCTGAAATTTTTACGCTGTAGTATATATACAATCAAATTGATCAGTAAGAACTTTACTTGTTAGTTTGATATAGAAAAAAGATAGGGTTTTTTTATTAAGGAGAGATATTTTTTGAAGGTAAAATCTATCTTAGCTAAAACGGCGGCAGTAGCAGCTGTATCAGTTACTGGTGTAGTTGCAATGAACAGTGCAAATCAGGAAACTGTTCACGCTGCAACAGTAGAAAATGATGCAGAAGTCGTAACTGTTAACTACGTTGATGGTAACTCAATCCACGTTTGGAACAGCTACAAGACTCCTGAAGCTACTGGGCAAATTTTACCAAGTAATTCTTCATGGAAAGTTATTAAAACTGCTTATGATAAAAATGGTCACAAGTGGTATGACTTGGGTAAGAATCAATGGGTAAAAGCTGAGTATGTTAACAAAGGTTATTACCCAGAAAACGCTTCTAACCAAGAAGCAGTAGTTGCTGATAACAGTGCTGCAAATACAGCTAGCACAAATGTTTCTTACAATGCTACTACTCAAAATTATGCTGGTGGTTCTGATTCTGAATCTTCTGCTAAGGCATGGATTGCAAATCGTGAATCAGGCGGCTCATACAGTGCTCAAAACGGCCAATACATTGGTAAATACCAACTTTCAGCTTCATACCTTAACGGTGACTACTCTGCTGCCAACCAAGAACGTGTTGCCAACAGTTACGTTGCTAACCGGTATGGTTCATGGTCAGCTGCTAAGGCCTTTTGGCAAGCAAATGGCTGGTACTAATCGCCTGAAATAGATAATAAATATAAATAACAACTTAATAAGTAAAAAGGGTCTAGTCAATTCGACTAGGCCCTTTTTTGGTAGTTAATTTTAATGATCAATGGCATAAGTGAACTTGTCACTGCGCAAAACTTGTTGCGAAATGTGCATTGGCAAGTTGTGGTTATCATACACAAAGTCTTTAATTTGCATTAAGGCTGTTTTTTCGTCTACGTTTAATAAGAAAGATTCTTCTCTAGTGGCAAAAGTGATTTTAAAAGTTTTTTTGCCTGTGCTTGGAGATACCATGAAGTTCTTTTTCAGTAGTTGGTATAACGGCGAATCAAGATCAGATTTTTCAATCCCGGCAAATTTAGGTGGTAGCCAAATCCACTCAACGCAGAAAGGCACCTCATCAATGTATCTTAACCGTTTAATTTCAATTAATTGCTCATCGTCTTGTAGTTGCAAAAAACTTCTTTGCTCAGGTTGACCTGGGACTTTCTGAACGCTAATTAGCCGGGTAGACATCGTCTTTCCGGCTTTTTTTACGCTATCAGTGAGACTAGAAAAATGATGATTCTGTGTTTTGACCTCGTTACCCTGATCTGAAACATAAGTTCCTTTTCCCGGTAATTTAATCAAAATATTTTGATCAGACAATAGTTTTAATGCCTTACGCACAGTAGTCCTGCTTAATTTGAATTCCTCTTGCAAAGTCATTTCTGAGGGGATGGCGTGACCTTCTCGATACTTTTTGTCATCAATGCGTTTTTTGATAATATCCGCTAAATGAATATAAAGGGGCGTATGTCCTTCTTCTTTTTCTAACATTAATCTGCCTATACCTTAATTAGTTTATTAATATTATAGCAAAAGAAGTTTACTTAAGCACAGGTGTTAGTTTTTATTTGCCAAAAATAAATACATGTATTATATTTTTAGCCTTTACTTTTTAAATAAAGCGCTTTATTATGATAACTAAAAGATACAGGTATCATTTGAAGGGAGGAAAAGATGAAAATACAAGAAGAAGTGAAAAAGGTAGTCAAGCAGGCGATAGCCAAGATAGCAAAGCACGGCAAGATTAAACAAATTTTGTGGGTAGGAGCTGGTGGCTCATTTGGTGGCTTTTATGCAGCTAATTATTTTTTGCAACAAGAAGCAAAAAACATTTTTACCGCAATGTATACCAGTGGTGAATTTATTTATGCAGCCCCGAAAAATCTGGACCAAAACACCTTAGTAGTTTTGTGTTCAATGAGAGGTACTAAGGAAACAATTGCTGCTTCCCAAATTGCACAAAATGCGGGCGCAACCACAATCTCCTTATATGTTGAAAAATCAGCACTATTAGACTACTCTGACTACCAAATTAAGTATGAGAGTTTGGCACTTGATGAAAGTAGGATTGAACGAGTTAATAGCAGTATTGGTTTATGTATTGCTATGAATGTATTAAATGAAGTTGAAGGCTATGATAATTATGCAGCTGCGATGGCGGCTTTTGCCGATTTAGATCCAATTTACCGCAGGGCGGTCGAATACACGACTCCTTTAGCCAAAAAATGGGCAGAATTAAATAAAAAGCAAAGGACAATCTACGTTATTGCTAGCGGGCCCGCCTATGGAGCTGCTTATATCTTCTCGATTTGTAATTTGGAAGAAATGCTGCAGTTGAATTCACCCACCATTCACAGCTACGAGTACTTCAACGGACCATTTGAAGTGACCGATAAGGGAAAATCAATTTTTCAATTGCTCGCTACTGGAAAAACGCGTCCAGAGGATGAACGTGCTTTAAGATTTGAACAAAGATTTGCTGGGGAGAAATTATACGTATTAGATGGTAAAGAAATTGGCCTAGATGATCTCCCAGAAGAGATTGCCCCATATTTTAACCATTCAATTTTTTCTTCTATCTTAAATAACGTTTATATGAGGGAGCTATCATATACAACACATGAAAGTTATCTGACTCGGCGCTATATGTGGAAAGAAGAGTATAAGTAATGCTGCTAATTGCTGTAGCCCTTAACAAGAGCGCAGCTTTTGGCAGAATACCCTTAAGATTGATCAATAATTAAAAATCTCATTAAAAAGCAATGACACCGCTTTAAAATGATAATAATGCAAAAATAATTTAATTATTTTCAAAGAAAAGCTTTACAGAATTTAGGCATTATAATATTATTTATATATACGTGTTAATACATCATACTTTTAGAAAAGACATTTTAGAATATTTGATTTTTGATTAGGGGTGAAAAGAAGTGAAAATAATTTTAGTTAGTCACGGCAAGCTTGCAAAAGGCATGAAGGATACAGTTGAGATGATTGCTGGTAAGCAAGACAATCTTGAGGCGTATGAAGCTTATGGCAGTGGTTCCGAAGACGAAGGTTTTATTACCGAAGTCAAACAATCTGTTGCTGCAAGTAAAGAGGACAAAGTTATTGTTGTGACGGATGTATTGGGTGGATCTGTTAATAATGAAATGATCCAGTTATTAAAAGATCACCATAACTTAACGCTTTTGACTGGCATGAATTTACCTCTGATTATTACTTTAGTTACCACAGTGAATGCGCAGGATAGTGAAGATGCTATTTTGGAGGCAATTGCCGAAGGACAGAAGGGAGTTTTATCAGTTAATAAGTTAATGAGCGAAGATGATGATGAAGGAGATTTATTATGATAAAGGTAATTAGGGTTGATCACCGTTTATTGCACGGACAGGTAATATTTTCGTGGACCAAGTTTGCAAATATTGAGCGCGTAATCGTAATTGACACAGCCACTGCTAAAGATGATTTTAAGAAAATGTCGTTAAAGTTAGCTAAACCAGAAGATGTTCGCTTAAACGTTTTTAGTGTCGATGCTGCAATTGCTAAAATCGATCAAATCAAGGCCTTGAAAGATAACATTATGTTGATCTTTGAAAATGTCACTGAATTGAGTAAATTTATTGATCAATTCGGACCAGTTGAAGAAATTAACTATGGCTTAATTCCAGCAAAGCCTGATGCCAAGCGCTTTAGCAATGCTGTTTACTTGACGCCTGAAGAGGTTAAATTATCAAAAAAGATGTGTGATCAAGGAATAAAGATTTCAATGCAACAGGTTCCTTCATCTAATAAAGAGCTTCTAAATAATGTTATTTAGAAAGAAAGGCTAGAAAAATGTTTTGGAAAGCATTAATCGTCGGACTAATTGGTGTTTTTGCCATGTTCGACTCAAGACTTCTTGGACGTGAAAATTTTGAACAACCATTAATCATCAGTACCCTAGTGGGGTTGGCATTAGGAGATCCTGCCAAAGGACTAATGGTTGGTGCCACACTGCAATTAGTATCAATGGGGATTGTGGCCGTTGGAGCCGCTGTTCCTCCCGATATGGTTCTGGGCTCAGTTGTAGCCTCAGCTTTTGCGATTTTATCGCATACAAGTGCTCAAGCGGCACTAACTGTGGCTTTGCCAGTTGCGGTTTTAGGTCAATTGGTTGCTATTGTCGTCAGAATGCTGTTTTCTTCATTTAACTCGCTAGTTGAAAAAGCAATTGATGATGGCAAATTTAGAAAGGCCCGTAGTTACCATATCGTCTATGGTCCAATTATTTATGGCTTGCTTTATTTCATCCCAATCTTTTTTGCAATCTACCTAGGAACCGATGCGGTTACCGCATTGGTAAAAATGATTCCTGCTTGGTTGACAAACGGCTTGACCTTAGCAAGTAAAATTTTGCCAGCATACGGATTTGCGTTACTAATGTCAACCATGATTGATAAGAAAAATGCTGTTTACTTATTCTTAGGTTTCTTTATTGCGGCATACGGAAAGATGTCGGTAATCAGCGTTGCTATTTTTGCAGTGATTTTAGTAATCATCCTGAATAAGTTTATGAATAATAATGGTAATAACGATTCTGGCTCTTCTGCCAAAGATGATAGCCTAGATGATTTGGAAGAATTATAGGAGTAAAAATTATGGCTGAACAAAAACACACAGATAAGCAATTACGTCATAAATTTTGGCAATTCTTCTGGCGGTCATGGGCCATTCAAACTTCGTGGAACTATGAGCGGCAGATGAACATGGGCTTTATGTATGGCATGGCGCCAACAATTGATGAGATTTATGGTGAAAAACCGGATAGCCCAGAAAAATTACAGAAGAAAAAAGAGGCCTATCACCGGCATATGGCATTCTTCAACTGTACTCCACAGTTAACCTCGTTTGTTTTAGGTTTATCTTCGGCAATGGAAGAAGAATATGCGGAAAATCCTGATACCTTTGATCCGGAGTCAATCAACAGTGTAAAGACTTCATTGATGGGGCCATTGTCAGGAATTGGTGATTCCTTTTTCCAAGGAACAATAAAGATTATTGCTTTTGGGTTAGGAGTTAATATGGCCCAGCAAGGCAATATCTTTGGTCCAATCTTGGCAATGATAATTTCCATCATTCCGTCCGCTGCTGTTACCTATTGGGGCGGCAAATGGGGCTATCTGCAAGGAAAGAAGAATATCCAAAAGCTGATTGGCAACGGAACGATTAACCGCATTATGTCATTGATGAATGTGGTTGGTTTGATGGTAATTGGGGCCATGATTGCCACAATGATTGGGATTACGACGCCAATTAAATTTGGTAAGACTTTTGTTTTACAAACGACGTTGGATTCGATTTTCCCACAGATGCTGTCCTTGGCCTTTACCTTTGGCATGTTTTACCTAATCAAGAAAAAGGTTAATACCGCTTGGATTATGGTGATCTGTATTGTCGGCGGTATCTTGCTGAGTGTATTAGGAATTTTTAACTAAATATTGGTAACCAGTTATTTAAAATTTGATTTTATTGATAGGAGAAAAAATTATTATGGATTTTGAAAAAGTTAAGGCAATTGTTAGTGATATCAAGTCAAAGCAACCTAACATTGACCGGGTTTTGTTTGTTGGCTGTGGTGCTTCAATGGCTGATTTGTATCCAGGCTACTACTTTATTTCTCATGAAAGCACTAAGTTGTTGTCTGCGATTTATACTGCCAATGAATTTAACTATGATACGCCAAAGGGTGTTGGTGAAAATACCATTGTCATCACAGCATCACTTGGTGGTACTACACCGGAATCAGTTGCTGCTACTAAGAAGGCCAGAGAGCTTGGTACCCATGTCGTAACTTTATCAATGGCAGAAGATTCACCTATTATTAAGGAAACTGAATATAAGGTAGTTCACGGCTTCCACGAAAACTATGCTGCTAAAACTGAAAAGATGACCTATTGCTTGGCTTTGGCAGTCGAGATTGTACAAGAATTTGAAGGCTATGAATTCTACGATGAGGCTTTGGACGCATTCAAAGGGATGCCAGATTTGATTGAGAATGCAGTTAAGTCAGTTGGACCAATGGCAAAAGAATTTGGTGAAAAATACCGGGACGAAAAAACAATTTATGTTTTGAGTAGCGGTGCTTCACTTGGTGTAGCATACTCAACCGCTTCGTTCTTATTCATGGAAATGCAGTGGATTGCTGCCCCAACAGTTCATACTGGTGAATATTTCCACGGACCATTTGAACTTACAGAAAAAGACGCACCATACTTGTTGTTCATGAATGATGGCAAAACTCGTCATTTAGACGCCCGCGCATTGACCTTCTTGCAAAGATTTGATGCACAAATCACTAATATTGATGCCAAAGATTATGGCTTAAATGAAGTGGCTAGTGAGAATGTGATTGACTACTTCAACCCAATGATTCACACCGGCGTAATGCGTGTCTTTGCTGAAGAATTAGCTAAAGCAAGAAAGCATCCATTAACTAAGCGTCGCTATATGTGGAAGTTGACTTATTAATTAAGTTAATTGAGCAATTTTAAGTGATTAGAAAAAGGATCCTATGAAAAGTAGAATCCTTTTTTATTACAAATTTTATTTTAACTGATATAGTAAAATGACTTTAACTAGTAGGACAACTTTTGATTATCGGCGATTAAAAGCATACCGCCTACTAATTTTGCTGGAACAAGCTGTTAAAATGAAAGAATGGCTCGTTAGTTTAATAGCTGAATTGTTAGTTTCTATGCTATTAAGGCTAATATGAAAGCTATTTGCGCATAAAGTTGTAGCGTACTTTAATCTGATTTTGTTTTATACTGTTCATAATAAAAAGAAACAATTTAACTGGATAGATAGAAAAGTTTTTGGATAACTAATGCCGTTGGGGCAAAGTAAAGAATGATATAGGTAGTGGTGACTTTTGAAAGAGACAGGTTCGTTATATTCTCAGGTAATGGAGAAAATCAGACAAAAAATTATTACTAATGAATACCCCGTTAACAGTAAACTGCCAAATGAGTTTGAGCTAAGTGAACAATTTGCAGTTAGCCGGGTTACTTTGCGTAAAGCAATTAAGGGACTAGCTGAAGACGGCTTAGTCGAAAAAATCCAGGGAGTTGGGACGTTTGTCCGCAAACCGCAAAAAGTAAAAAGAATTATTAGTTCACCGGCAGCTGAAAGTTTTTCTCAGATTGCTAAAAAAGAGGGTTTTAAGGCAAGCGTTGAGGTAATAAAGGTTAAGGAAGTAGAAACACCACCTAAGTTACGCAAAATTCTGGAAACTAAGCATTCGTTGTTTATTGAAAGAGTTCACTCTGTCAATGACGAACCAATTATGTTGGAGTGCAATTATTTCCCATTACCACGTTTTGCTGGGTTAGCAAAAGAAGACCTAAGTCAGTCTTTGTACCAAATTTTGCAAGATAACTACCAAATTACCAAGTTGAATTCTCGCGACTTGATTATTAGTGTTGCACTAGCCAGTTTAAGCGAAGCCAAATTTTTAAAGAAATCGATCGGCTTCCCGCTACTTCTTTTGCAAGTCTGTATTGAAGATGAGCATAATAATGTTGTTCATGCTGGGGAACAGTATATTATCTCCGACAGATATGAATTTCACGTATAATTAGCTTGTTAATCGACCAATATGGTTAAAGGGTGTATTGTAAGTAATGATTAAATTCCAACAAATGCTTCTGACACTACACCTAATTTATTTGCTTTAACGGTTGAATTGTCTAATTTTGTTATTTTTAGTGGAAAAATTAATTGGCATTAAATTCTAAATAGATTTAGAATGACATATAAAGCCATCAGAGCCAATCAGTAAATACTCTTGAGGGAAGATAAATGAAAAAAAGCAAATTAGCTATTGCCATTATTAATGTTATTTTTTTGACAACTATTCCTGCGCTTGTACTGCATGAACCTACACCAGTTTCAGCTGCTACAGTTAAAGGTTTTGTCAAAACAAAGAAAAATAAAAAAGTCCGGCTTTATAAGCTTTCTGGAAAGCATTCCAATTATTATGCCAGTCCTAAGTATCAATACCCATATAGCAGTAAAAAGAAGATTGGTAAAAAGAAGCTAACAGCTTATAAGATAGGTAATAATTCACATTGGCTTTTAGCTAAGGATGCTAAAGTTATTAAAACGATTAAGCCAAATGTCAATGTTCAAGCTACAATGAAATTGCCAGCGGGTTATACCAGAGCTGAATTGCTTCAGGCTTATCAAGGGAATCCATCTAAGGAGTTTATTGATGCCTCAATGAGCGGAATGGATACTAATGATTTTAGTCGGATTAAAAACGGTGAAACTAAGGCCGATGATCAAACTATCGTTGATTTAAGCCAGCTTACGCCGGATCAAACCGATACTTTAACGACCTTTTCTCTGCGTCTGATCAATCAGGCTCGCAATGACTTGGGGTTAGATCCTTGGCGCGATAGTATTGGTGCGTGCAAATTGGCTCAAGATATTGCGACTGAATATGCGGTAAATAAGAAGACCATTCGCGATAGTCATTATGTTCCAGGCATCGTTCGTGCATGTAAAGCTAACGGCCTAGATTTAAATGATAATTATGTTGAAGACATGGCCGGCTTTTATAATCAAAATAATACGATGACAATGACTGAACTTAAAAAGAGTGTCTATTTTGGCTTAAAGCAAATGATGTTCGGCTATACTGGCAGTGGCGAGCAAGGACGAAAGCAGCGTAGTAATTACCAGGAATGGGAACATGCCGGTGACTTGTTTAATACGCAAGGTTCGCTTCACGATGGCGATTATAATTACTATGGTTTCAGTATCTCGCATACTGATGACATTTGTTCAATGCATTTTATTAGCGTACCGACTTATATTGCTAAGAATAAAAAGTATAATACTGGTTTTAAACCTTAATTAAATAATTTTTAGTTTTGAGACAGCTGCAAGAGGCTGTCTTTTTTGTCCTATTTTTTACTGCTAAAAAGAAATAATTGCGCTAAAATTAACCTTATTATTAAAGTGAGGATTTATGCATGGCAATTTATATTCGATTAGCGCAAGAAAGTGATTTAACGCAAATAATGGCAATTATTAATGAAGCAAAGCAATTGCTGAAAAGCGATGGTATCCCGCAATGGCAAAATGGTCGCCCGAATGAACAAATTTTACTGGATGACATTGTCAAAAAGCGGGCATATTGTTTAATGGTTGATCAAGTCGTTGCCGGTATTGCTGTTTTGCAAACTAGTATTGAGCCTAGCTATGCTGCGATAGACGGCGAGTGGCAAAATGAAGCCGATCAGTATGCCACTATCCACCGGATTGCGATTTCGGCTAAATTTCGCGGACAGCATTTAGGACAAATATTTATTTCTAACTTAATTTCTCGTGGCCTGTTTTTAGGAATATCAAATTTCCGCATTGACACTCATGCAGTTAATCTCCGGATGCAGGCGCTGATTAAATCTGCTGGCTTTAAATATCGCGGCGTCATTCGCATTGATCAAACAAAAGATGGGCTCAGAAATGCCTATGAACTAAACTTAGTTTAAAAGTTCTAGTTACCGTGCCACGTAAAAATTTGCGCTAATTAATTAGCGCAAAATAGGACTCTGTTTTAACTAATTAAGGAAATGCAATATTTGCTTAAGCGACTGCATGTGAGCTCAAATCAGAAAAAATAAATTTTTCTCTTGACTTGCGCACGACATTTTTCTATACTATTAAATGTTGAGCGGTCAAGTAAAAGCTCAATTGCATTGGGTTATAGCCAAGCGGTAAGGCACTAGTTTTTGGTACTAGTATGCGCTGGTTCGAATCCAGCTAACCCAATTGTTCTTACGAACACCCAACCCAAGAAAGACAGTTCATTAAGTTGAGCTGTCTTTTTTTGCCGTAAATTATTACTGGGTGCCGGGAGTAATTGGCTTGATTAGCCTTTGTAAATAAGTACACGATTAATTAAAGTGACTAAAATGAATTAGATATTAAAAAAATATGGTAGAAAATAGTTTTTATTAAATGTATAATTAACAAAAATGAAAAGGAAAGTTTGGTGAAAAAATGGTTGATTTAATAAAGTACACGAGAAAGGGTTTAGCAGACGCACCCTCGAATCCAATTTTGAAGTTTTCGGATTATGCCAGCAAGATTCCTGATGTAGTCAAGTTTACCTTAGGTGAACCTGATTTTAATACACCGGATCATATTAAAAATGCTGCCAAGAAAGGGATTGATGAAAATCACTCCCATTATGCACCGTCAAACGGAACGATGGGCTTACGCAAAGCGGCGGCCGACTTTTTGGCGCAAAAATATGGGCAAAAGTATGACCCAGAAACTGAAGTGCTGGTTACAAATGGCGTAACGGAATCAATTTTTGATACGGTTTGCGCTTGCTTGAATCCGGGAGACATTATGGTGGTTCCGACTCCAATATTTCCGCTCTATATGTCTGATGTCAATATTTTAAATGATGGTGCTAAAATCGTTACGATTGATACTTCAAAAGATGGTTTTAAGTTAACGCCAGCTAAGTTGCAAGCAGTTCTTGATGAATACGGTGACAAAGTACGGATGTTGGTCATGAATTATCCGACAAATCCGACTGGGGTAATGTATAGCCAAGAAGAGCTTGACGCCATCGCAGATGTGATTCGGGACAAACCAATCTTTGCCTTATGTGATGAAATATATAGTGAACTGAATTATGATCAGCCTCATGCTTCAATGGAAAAATCTCTGCATGACCAGGTAGTTCTGATGAACGGTGTGTCCAAGGCTTGGGCAATGACCGGGTATCGAATCGGAATTGTTTGTGCACCGCAGGCTATTTTGGAACAAATTGCTAAGGTCCACCAAACCATCGTGACTACTGAGCCAACGCCAATGCAGGACGCTGCTGAGGAAGCCTTCAAAAATGGTATGAATGATTCTGAACCAATGAAGCGTGAATTTCAAAAACGGCGAGATGTTTTGTACCAGGGCTTAACCGATATTGGCTTTGAATGTGCAAAACCGCAAGGGGCTTTCTATATTTTTGCTAAAATTCCGGCAGGATTAGAACAAGACGATTCTAAATTTATCTATGATTTGGTTGATAAAGCACACGTTGCTGTGACTGCGGGCTCAAGCTTTGCTCTGGGCGGCCAAGGCTATATTCGTTTTTCTTATGCTGTCAGCATGGATCAGATCAATGAAGGCTTGCGCCGAATTAAAAAATACGTTGAAGAAAATAAGTAAATAATTTCGCAAATTTTTGCTTGCAATTACGCATGTTTTTAGTTAAGATAATTAACGTGCGTAACGGAGGAGTAGCGAAGTGGCTAAACGCGGCGGTCTGTAAAACCGCTCTCTCTGAGTTCGGCGGTTCGAATCCACCCTCCTCCATTATCACTGGGTTATAGCCAAGCGGTAAGGCACTAGTTTTTGGTACTAGTATGCGCTGGTTCGAATCCAGCTAACCCAATAAAAATTATCGAAAAAAGGCAGCTTTTGGGTTGTCTTTTTATTTTTCTAAAGTTTTTCCTGTGAATTGCGTCAATTAAACTTACCATTTAACTAATCAGTCTAAAAAATAGTACAATAAAGGCTAGTTTACTTTTATAAGAAGGGAATTTTATGTCGAGACTAGTTAACGTTGGTGCTGGAGGCGGCGAAATCAGTTGGCATGAAGCCCTCAAGGACTTGCGTGCAGATGACGTTTTATTGCTGGAGCCAGGTTTTTATGAATTACCTGCAAAAACCTTGTTTTCCAACATTACGATTAAAGGCACTGGCAGTTTGCCAGAAGACACCACAATTCTAGGTTGTGTCAACTTAGCCACCGACAGTCAATTTGTTAATTTAGAAAATTTATGTATTAACACTAACAATGATTCTAATAGTTTATATGTACCGGCAGAAGCTAATACATATTTGACGCTGCGAAATTGCGTTATTAAGGGCTTTGGCACGGATACGGCGGCAGTAGCTATTAATGGCAAGGCCACCTTGGAGTTATATTCAACGGTAATTTTAAATGGCTCTGTTTCAATTTATGCTGATGCTGATTTTCGGTTAGAAATGAATGATTCCTCAATTGAGCATGTTTCTGAAGAATTTGGTGCGCTAGCAATTGAGGGCCATGGGACGGCAATTATCAATAACTCGCGTGTTTACGGCAGTATTGATACCTTTACTAAAACAAATGCAGAGGTCGATTTAAACAATTCAATTGCTGATTCAATGCTCTTGCAGGGGCAGGTTTGGTTAAATATGCTTAACAGCAAGCTTTTGTCTACTGATGATACCTGCATGTATATTACGGAAGAAACATGGGTTAACATTGTTGGCAGTAATTTTAATGGGGGCATTTATCTTGATCAAAAACCGCACGTAATTGTGCAAAACTGTCAGATTAATCGCTTAATTGCTGTCAATGACGCGGTCATTACGCTTAGTAATTCAGTTATTATTAATCACGCCGATTTTCAAGACCACGTTAAATGTACTGCGCGACGCGCTACTTTTAATGGCGGTGCGGATTACCAGTATTTCTTGGCATTAGGTGATTATGCACTTCTTGAAGGGCACGATTTAATTTTAAATTCTAACGGTGCTGATCTAGCCGTTAAAGACCAAGCTCAAATGCGTGCTAGTGTGATTGCCAGCAGTGATTCTTCGATTACAGTTGAATGCGGTCAAAAAGCTGATATTCGTCTTTTAGGAATGAAGTGGACCACTAAGAAAAAATAAGCTAAAAAAATAAATTTAATAAAGCTTGTGCAAGGTAGACCAATTTGGATTATAATAAGAATTATCGTTGGAGGTGTACTAATGGAAGAGCCGATGTATATAAAAATTCATAATCAGATTAAACGTGAAATTGAAAATCACGTTTATCAAGTTGGTAGCCGGATACCGGCTGAACGACAACTTGCACTAAAGTTTGGGGTTTCACGAATGACCTTACGCCAGGCTATTAAAACGCTGGAAGATGAGGGTATTTTAGAACAACGTCTTGGCAGCGGCACTTACGTGGCAAATCAAAAAGTCCAAGAGAAAATGTCGGGGATTATGTCTTTTACTGATATTACTCATGCTAACGGTCAGACACCTTCAAGTAAGTTGATTTCTTATCGTTTTGGTAAGCCATCTTTATCAGAAACTGAACGGTTAAATTTAAAAGACGACCAAGAGGTTCTGCGGATGGAGCGAATTCGCTATGCTGATAATGTTCCAATCTGCTATGAAGTGGTTACCATCCCGCAAGAGCTGATTAGTAAAATTTCTAAGGCCGACATTTCTTCGCACTTGTATCAGGCTCTTGAAAAGAACGGTTATCAAATTGGTCGTGTTACTGAACATATTTCGGCAGCTGTAGCCAACGAAAATTCTGCGCGGCTGCTTGATGCCAAAAAGGGCGAAGCACTAATAACGCGCTTGCAGGTAACCGAGCTGTCAACAGGGCAGCCATTTGAATATACGCGTGCAAGTTATGTGGCCGATCGCTTTGAATTCACTTTTTCCAAATAAAAAACTCTGAACTGGTTAATATCAACTAGTTCAGAGTTTTTTTTATTTCAGGTCCTTTTTGATTTTAGTGGTTGAAATTCCCGGAGTGCGGGGCAGGTAGACGACATCGCAAACTGATTTCAGAAAATCGAATTTACCTTGCCAGTCACTGCCCATAACAAAAGTATCAATATGATACTTAGTGATATCCGTCACCTTTTGGTCCCAATCTTCTTCGGGAATCACTTCGTCTACATAGCGAATAGCCTCAAGAATAAACTTGCGTTCAGCATAATTATTATATGATTCTTTGTGTTTTTGAAATTCATTAAATTCATCGGTTGAAAGGCCAACGATTAGGTAATCACCTAATTCACGTGCACGCTTAAGTAAACGAACATGACCATAATGCAATAAATCAAATGTGCCGTAAGTAATAACTTTTTTCATATTTGGTGCTCCTATTGCTTTGACGATTTAATATTATCATATTTGTAGAAAAGGTAAAACATATCCCGTATTAACTAATAGTCTGCTAAAATAAAGTTAATTAACCACGAGAGGAGATTATCATGGATAAAGTAGATGTTTTAGGTGTTGATTTTGATAACAAAAGTTTTCATCAATTTCAAAACGAATTTATCGGGCGAATCAATGTTCACCAGTCAACATTTGTGGTTACTGCTAATCCTGAGATTGTGCTGGCAGCCAACGAAAATCCTGAATTCATGAAAATTTTAAACTATGATGCGGACTATATTACTCCTGATGGAATAGGAATTATTAAAGCTGCTAATATACTGGGTACACCGTTAAAGGAACGAGTAACTGGCTATGATTTATTTACTTGGTTAATGAAACTAGCCAATGATCGTAGCCTTCGCGTCTACTTAATCGGAGCAAAGCCAAACGTTATCCATGCAATTCAAGCTAAAATAGCCCATGAATATTCTGATATTCAACTAGTCGGTGCTGAGGATGGTTATTTTAAAGAAGATTTGGAAGTAATAGCCTATCAAATTGAACGCGCTGAGCCTGACTTAGTATTTGCTGCGTTAGGATCACCACGCCAAGAGCAGCTATTAGCACTTTTACGCCGTAATCTGCTCCCAGCCTTAATGATGGGAGTTGGCGGTAGTTTTGATGTCTTTTCGGGTATGGTTAAGCGTGCGCCACAATTATGGCAAAGAGCTCATCTTGAATGGTTTTACCGTTTGCTTAAAGAGCCATCGCGGTTTAAGCGTGTGAGCAAGTTGCCAAGATTTATGCTTGATGTTCATCAAGCTAAAAAGGAAAAGAAATAAAACATGAAAGTTTTGCATGTCAATGCTGGTCTTGAATCTGGCGGTGGGTTGACCCATATTATCAATTTGCTAAAAGAAGCTAAAAGCGAAAAAAAGGATTTTACATTGTTATGCTTAGCGGACGGACCAGTTGCTAAGGCCGCTCAAGAAGCAAAAATAAATTATCATGTTTTGGGGGTAAAGAGTCGCTATGATTTGACCAGTCTTCGCCGCTTATCCGACTTTATCAACCATGGTAATTTTGACATTGTGCATACTCATGGACCGCGAGCTAACCTCTATTTAGCTTTAATTAAGGGAAAAATCACGGCGAAGTGGTGCGTTACCGTCCATTCTGATCCCTATTTAGACTTCAAGGGGCGAGGTTTTTTAGGCAAAGTCTTTACCCGCCAAAATGTTCGTGCGCTCAAAAAAGCTGATTGTATTTTTGCGATAACCAAAAGATTTGCCGACTTAATCACTACCAAAACTGGCATTTCGGCCGCTAAAGTGCATGTGATTTATAACGGTACTTTTTTTCATGATGATTCAGCCATTCCGGCTAAATATGAGCATCCGCATTTTAACATTGTCAATGTTGCCCGCTTAGAAAAAGTAAAGGGGCAAGAATTGCTTTTGCAGGCGCTAAAGAAACTCGACAATGGCAATGTTCACTTGTATATCGCAGGTGATGGAACCCAAAAACGGTCTTTGCAAGAGTTAACGCAAAAATTGGAGTTGGGTCCACAGGTGACTTTTCAGGGCTTTATGACTCATAAGCAGTTGAAACATCTCTACCGGCGAATGGATCTTGCGGTTCTAACTTCTTATTCCGAAAGTTTCCCCTTAGTCCTTTTGGAAGCAAGTGATAATCTCTTACCTATTTTATCGACTGATGTGGGTGACATTGAAATGATGATACCTGACAAACGCCATGGCTTCATCGCTAACACGGGCGATGTGGCATCGATTACGGCGGCACTGCAAGCAGCAGTTAATACTCCTAAAGAAGAACTTAAGCAGATGGCATTTCGTGAAAAAGCTTATGTTGCGGATAACTTCTCTTTGAATAAACAATTGTCTAGTATTCTTACCGTCTATCAGTCTTTAATAAAAGGTGACTAAATTGTTTAAACTTGCTTAAATGTTTATAATTAAACCAAAACTATTATAGATAAGTTAAGAGGACATAATGTTTTACCAAGAATTAGATCAAGATGATTCCTTGACCTTACATACAGATTTGTATGAAATTAATATGATGTATACCTACTTTAAAAAAGGGATTTCCGAACGTAATGCCGTTTTTGAAGCTTATTATCGCAAAGAGCCATTTGGCAACGGCTACTCGGTTTTTGCCGGTCTTGAGCACGTGATTTTATATCTCCAAAACCTGCATTTTAAGGAAAGCGATTTGAAGTATCTTAAAGATGAAGTAGGTTATGATGATGACTTCATCGATTATTTACGTAATTTCAAATTGCAACTAACTGTTCGCTCAATGAGTGAAGGCGAAATTGTTTTTGCCAATGAACCACTTATTCAAGTGGAGGGCCCGTTAGCACAGTGTCAATTGGTTGAAACAGCAATTTTAAATATTATTAATTACCAAATTCTTTTAGCAACTAAAGCAGCGCGGGTGAAGCTGGCTGTTCAGGGCGATGGCGTCATGGAATTTGGAACGAGAAGAGCCCAGGAAACAGATGCTGCATTATGGGGAACAAGAGCGGCTTATATCGGCGGTTTTGATTCAACAAGCAATGTTCGTGCCGGTAAGTTATTTGGAATCCCTGTTTCTGGAACCCATGCGCACTCTTTAGTTGAGGCTTTTGGCAGCGAATACGAAGCCTTTAAGGCTTATGCCGAAACTCATCATGATTGTGTCTTTTTGGTCGATACCTATGACACAGTCAGAAGCGGCGTTCCAAATGCAATTCGGGTAGCCGATGAAATGGGTGATAAAATCAATTTCCAAGGTGTCAGGATTGATTCGGGTGACATGGCTTATATCTCTAAGCAGGTAAGACATGAACTAGATAACGCTGGCTATCCTGATGCCAAGATTTATGCGTCTAATGACTTGGATGAAACGACAATTACTAGTTTAAAAATGCAGGGAGCTAAAATCGACGTTTGGGGAATTGGTACTAAGTATATAACAGCTTACGACCAGCCGGCTTTGGGTGCAGTTTATAAATTGGTTTCAGTTGAGGATGATCAGCACCAAATGCGTGACACGTTAAAGATTTCTTCTAATGCGGTTAAGGTTTCCACCCCAGGTAAAAAACAGGTTTGGCGGATATCTGCTAATACTGAAAAGAAAAATGAGGGTGACTGGATTGCCCGTGCTGGTGTCGACCCGCGGAAATTTGATTCGCTCTATATGTTTCATCCGCAATATAACTACATTAATAAGATAGTGACAGATTACACGGCTCAGCCGCTGCTTCACGATATTTTTGTAAATGGTAAATTAGTATACGAAAAACCAAAACTAATTGATATTAAGAAGTTCTGTGCTGCTAACTTAGATGGTCTATGGGATGAATACAAGCGAAGCCTGAATCCGCAAGAATACCCAGTGGACCTTTCCCAGGATTTATATGACAGTAAGATGAATATGATTCAGGACATTCGCAGTCAAATCAATAAAGGAGAAACTACTCGATGAGACCATTACAAAAAGAAATTATTGCTTATGAACACGTCTTGCCTAAAATAGATCCACAAAAGGAAATTAGACGGTCAGTTGATTTTTTGAAAAACTATTTAAAGGCTAACCCATTTTTAAAAACCTACGTATTGGGGATTTCTGGTGGTCAGGACTCGACTTTAACCGGTAAACTGTGTCAAATGGCCATTACCGAAATGCGGAAGGAAACCGGAGATCAGTCTTATCAATTTATTGCGGTTCGCTTACCCTATGGCGTGCAAGCCGATGCTGCTGATGCCGCCGATGCGGTTGCTTTTCAACAGCCTGATCAAGATTTAATTGTCAACATTAAGCCTGCTGTTGATGCCATGGTAGCTAGTTTAACCGCTGCTGGCGAAAAAATTTCGGATTTTAACAAGGGCAATATCAAGGCCCGTGAAAGAATGGTTGTACAATACGCAATCGCTGGTGCCAACAACGGTGCAGTCGTTGGCACTGACCATGCTGCAGAGAATTTTAGCGGCTTTTATACTAAGTACGGTGATGGTGCAGCTGATTTAACCCCATTATTCCGTCTGGATAAACGGCAAGGCAAACAGATGCTGCAAGAATTAAATTGCCCTGAGCATTTGTATCTGAAGGCACCAACTGCTGATTTGGAAGAAGAACAGCCTGCTCTTCCAGATGAAACGGCTCTGGGCGTTCGATACCAAGATGTTGATGACTATCTTGAAGGGCGTGAAGTTTCGGAAGAAGCTGCAGAACGAATTGAGGACTTGTGGCGTAAAAGTGAACATAAGAGACGGCTGCCAGTAACCGTTTTTGACGATTTTTATCTTAAGTAAAGAAACAAAGAAGCTTATTAAAGCTTCTTTTCTTTTTCCTTAATGTTATTGACAGTTTACTAATGCCGGACGTAAATTGGGTGTAATGATATTGGTAATTAAAAATAAGCTTAGGAGGAAAACAAGATGATTCGATCTGCACAAGAAAGCGACGCGGAACAAATTCAAAAAATTAATCAAGAACAGCTTGGGTATGATTATCCTGTGGCCAAAACGGCTGCCAATCTCAAACGGCTACTTGCTGATCAAGAGCACCACCTTATTCTCGTTTATGTTGACGATACATCTAAGAAGGTAATTGGCTATATTCATGTCGAACTATTTGAGGAACTTTATTTTGCCCCAATGTATAATATTTTGGCGTTAGCTGTTAGCCCGCAAACACAGCATCAAGGAATTGGTTCCAAGTTAATGACTGAGGTTGAGCACATTGCACAAAAAGCTGGTATTACTGAAATTAGGCTAAGTTCAGGGGAGGAACGAACCGGTGCGCACAAATTCTATGAACATTTGGGTTACACCTACCTTAAAAAGCAAAAACGCTTTGGGAAAAAGTTGGGATAAATTATTTAAATAAATATGCATACAGCAGTAATCAAACTTAACTGCTTATTGACAAAGATAAGCCAAGTAGTACAATTGTTTTTGACTTAAGATATGTTTTTTAGGCTAATCAATCAAAGAGAGAATCGGTTGCTGAGAAAGATTTATTGATTACTTAAAAAATGCTCCTTACGTTTTTATATAATAAAGATTATTAAGAGGTAACAAGCACTGTTGCAATTGAGGTGGTACCGCGTTTTAGGCGTCCTTAAAGATAGCAATGGTGTTTTTTATTTTGACAAAAGGGAGAAAATTAATGAAGAAACTGACAAGTTCTGAATTTAGACAAATGTTTTTAGACTTCTTTAAACAGCATGGTCACATGGTCTTGCCTAGTCAGTCACTAATTCCACAAGATGATCCAACTCTTCTTTGGATTAACTCTGGTGTGGCGACAATGAAGAAATATTTTGACGGTTCCGTTGTGCCGAAGAATCACAGAATCACAAGTTCGCAAAAATCAATCCGGACTAATGATATTGAAAATGTCGGTAAAACGGCGCGACACCAAACTTTCTTTGAAATGCTTGGCAACTTTTCTGTAGGTGATTACTTTAAAAAAGAAGCAATTACTTGGGCTTGGGAATTTTTGACCAGTCCTGATTGGCTTGATTTTGATCCGCAAAAATTATACTGTACCGTTTATCCTAAGGATACCGAGGCCCAAAAGATTTGGCTTGAAGTCGGAATGCCGGAAGATCACATTGTCAAACTTGAAGAAAACTTTTGGGATATTGGGGAAGGTCCTTGTGGTCCCGATTCCGAAATTTTTTATGATCGTGGGCAAGAAAATAATGATGTGGCCGAAGATGACCCTGAAAACTTCCCTGGTGGGGAAAACGCGCGTTACCTTGAAATTTGGAACATTGTTTTCTCACAATACAACCACTTGGCAAATGGTCAATATGTTGATCAACCCCATAAGAATATTGATACCGGTATGGGATTAGAGCGTGTCTTGTCAATTTTGCAAGATGCTCCAACCAATTTTGAAACAGACCTCTTCTTACCAATTATCCATGAAACAGAAAAAATGACTGCCAATAAGAAGTATGGCGAAAATAAGGCAGATACAACTGCTTTTAAAATCATTGCTGATCACGTAAGAACGGTTAGTTTCGCAATTGCCGATGGCGCTTTGCCTTCCAACACAGGACGTGGCTACGTTTTACGGCGGTTAATCAGACGGGCAGATTTAAATGGTCAACGGTTAGGAATTAAAGGCGCATTTTTGTATAAATTGGTTCCAGTAGTCGGCAAGATTATGGAAAGCCATTACCCTGAAGTCACAGACCAGAAGAGCTTTATCGCTAAGGTAATCAAGAACGAGGAAGAAAGATTCCAATTGACACTTGATTCCGGCTTGAGCTTATTAGACGATTTAATTCAAGCTGCGAAAAAGGATCATGATAAAACAATTGCGGGTAAGGATGCGTTCAAGCTCTTTGATACTTACGGCTTTCCGTATGAATTAACCTTTGAGTCCGCTCAAGATGCAGGCTTAAAAGTTGATAAAAAGGGCTTTGATGCAGAAATGAAGGCACAAAAAGAGCGTGCCCGTAAGGCTCGTGGTAATCTGCAATCCATGGGTGCACAAGATGAAACCCTGATGAACTTAAAGGATAAGTCAGAGTTTGAATATGGTGTCTATGAAGAAAAGCACGCTAAGCTAATCGACATTATTGTTGATGATAAGTTAGTTGATAAAGCCGATGGCGAGCAGGCTACGTTAATTTTTGACAAGACCCCATTTTACGCTGAACGCGGTGGCCAAGTGGCTGATCACGGTGATATCTACAACCATGATGGTGATTTGGTAGCTAAAGTAACAGACGTGCAACATGCACCAAACGACCAAAACATGCACTTTGTTGATGTTATTTTGCCACTGGAAAAAGGACAAGAATATACCTTAAAAATTGACCGCGTCCGTCGTGAAGGCCTGCGTCATTCACATACCGCAACGCACTTGCTGCACGCCGCTTTACGGAGTGTGCTCGGTGAACATACCCACCAAGCAGGAAGTTTAGTTGAACCAGATTTTCTCCGCTTTGACTTTACTGCCGTTGAGCCAATGACTCCTAAAGAACTTAAGTCAGTTGAAAACATGGTTAACCAAAAGATTTGGGAAGCAATTGATGTTAAAACGACTATTACTGATCCCGAAAGCGGAAAAGAAATGGGCGCTTTGGCTTTGTTTGATGGCAAATATGGCGATCAGGTTCGGGTAGTTCAAGTTAGTGATTTCTCCATTGAATTTTGTGGGGGAACGCACTGTGCTAATACTAACCAAATCGGTATTTTTAAGATTACCTCGGAATCAGCTATCGGAGCCGGTTTAAGACGAATTGAAGCTGTAATGTCGAAGAAGGCTTATGAATACTTAGCTAACCGTTCAGAATTACTGGATGAGATTCAAGCTGAAGTAAAATCGACTAAACCGCAAGATATTTTGGATAAGGTTGACAGTCTAGAACAAGACTTGCATGATAGCCAAAAGCAAGTAGAAGAACTTAATTCTAAGATTAATCAGATTAAAGCCGGAGCAATTTTTAATAACGTTGAACAAGCCGGTGACTTAACGGTTATCGCTCAAAAAGCCGATGTTAACGGCATGAATGACTTACGTGAACTTGCAGATACGTGGAAGAGCGGTAATAAGTCAGATGTCTTAGTTTTAGCTGCTGGAAAAGATGGCAAAGCAAACATGATTATTAGCTTGAATCAAAAAGCTCTTGATCACGGTTTAAAGGCTGGCGATTTAATTAAACAAGTTGCCCCAATCTTCGGTGGTGGCGGCGGTGGTCGTCCAAACATGGCTCAAGCTGGTGGTAAAAAACCTGAGTGTCTTGACGAGGCGATTAAGCAAGTTCTCACACTAGTTTCAAATAATAAATAATTGAGTTTATCCTGCTTTTCAAGTAAAATTAAGCAAGGAGGAATAATTATGAGTTCGCTAGATAAGACAATGCATTTTGACTTTAATGAAAATAAAGGCAAAAATGTTTATGATACTCTGCAAGATGTTTACAATGCCCTTGAAGAAAAAGGGTATAATCCCGTTAATCAGATTGTTGGTTACTTATTGTCTGGTGATCCGGCTTATATTCCACGGCATAATGACGCTCGTAATTTGATTTTAAAGCACGAACGTGATGAAATTATTGAAGAGCTTGTTAAAAGTTATCTTGGAAAAAACAAATAGATGAGACTGCTTGGTTTAGATGTTGGATCAAAAACTGTTGGTGTAGCTGTTAGCGATGAGCTAGGCATAACCGCCCAAAAGGTCACAACAATTCCAATTGATGAAACACGATTTAATTTTGGCATGCGCCCACTGAAAAAAATTGTCCGTGAATACGATCCAGATGGTTTTGTCTTGGGCTTGCCCAAAAATATGGATGGCTCATCTGGAGCATCTGTTGCTCGCAGTAAGGCATACGGTAAAAGGCTGAAAGATAAATTCGGATTGCCCGTTTATTATTCTGATGAACGATTAACGACAGTTGAATCAAGTCGGGTTTTGGTCGAAGAAGCCGGAATTCATGATCGGCACAAGCGTAAGAAAGTAATCGACCAAATGGCCGCGGTTTTGATTTTGCAGAATTATTTAGACTTAAACCGAAAGGATTAATATGACACAAGAAGTTCACGGTGATGACCGTCAAATTACCTTAGTTGATGATCAAGGTAATGAAGAATTATACGAAATTTTATTCACATTTCATTCAGATGACTATGATAAGTCGTACGTTTTGCTTTATCCTGCTTCAGCTGGTGAGGATGAAGAAATTGAGGTTCTTGCTTTTAGTTATGATGCAGATGATGCAGGCGATGTAACCAGCAGTGATTTGCACGAAATTGAAGCAGACGATGAATGGAACATGGTTCAAGGAGTCCTAAATACCTTCTTGGATGATGATCGCTTAAGTGGTGAATAAACAAAAAAGACTGGCTTAGCCAGCCTTTTTTATTAATAGAAATTTTTTGAAGAAAATGAATGACAAAATATTAGAAACATTAGAATTTGCAAAGATTACGGATCGCTTGCAGGAAATGGCAATTACCGCCCCAGCAAAAAGCCAGGCGGCTAATTTGGTACCTAGTAGCAAATTTTCGTGGGTACAACAAGCTTTAAAGCAGACATTAACTGGCACCAATATGCTGCGCATCAAGGGGCAACTACCCTTAACGGACTTTATGGATGTGAAGCCCAGTACGAAACGACTGCGGATTAATGCTAATTTAAATGCGGCTGAGCTTGGTAATTTACTGCTGGTTTTAACTTTGGCTAATGATGTCAATGGCTTTTTAGAAGACGTTGATGATGAAGAGCTTGATCTGACTGCAATTGAAACTATTCTGGAAGATTTAAACGTTCCAGAAGACTTTTTTAATCAGTTAAAAAAGTCGCTAACTTTTGATGGTGAAGTACTCGATACCGCGTCAAGCGCGTTAGCACAATTACGGCGAGAATTAAAAGCAAACGATGAAGAAATCAAAAAGCGCATGGACGGCTATCTTAAGGGAAATAGCAGTAAATATTTGTCTGAGCAAATTGTTACCATTAGGGATGAACGTTACGTTATTCCGGTTAGACAAGAATACCGCAATAAATTTGGCGGTGTAGTCCATGATCAGAGTGCCAGCGGGCAAACCCTGTTTATCGAGCCTAGCAGCGTCCTTAATTTAAATAATCGGGTGCAAAACCTGTTAGCTCAGGAACGCAGGGAAATTCAGCGGATTTTACATTCTCTTTCTTCGCAGGCACGGCAAGAAGTTGATTCGATTGAGCAGATTGCTGCTGCATTAACTGCGTTAGACTTTATTCAGGCTAAAGCAAAATTAGCACGTGAACTGAAGGCAACAGAGCCTCAACTAACTGAAGACCATTCGCTTGTTTTTTTGCAGGCGCGACATCCGTTAATTGATCCCAAAAAAGTAGTTGCTAATGATATTCGTTTGGGTGAAGATTTTGATACAATGCTGATTACTGGTCCGAATACCGGTGGTAAGACAATTACATTAAAGACCGTGGGCATTTTGCAATTAATGGTGCAAGCAGGACTATTCATTCCTGTTGCTGAAAATAGTAAGGCTGGCGTTTTCAAGGATATTTGTGCCGATATTGGTGATGAACAGTCAATCGAACAATCACTTAGTACTTTTTCTTCGCATATTAATGGCATCATTAAAATAATGAAAAATGTTGATGAGCAAACTTTAGTGTTAATCGATGAGATTGGAGCTGGAACTGATCCCGAGGAAGGGGCAAGTTTGGCAATTAGCATCTTGGATTTCTTGCGAAAAAAGCAAGCTAAGATAATTGTTACTACTCATTACCCTGAGTTAAAACTGTATGGCTACAACCGCCCCAAAGCAATAAATGCTTCAATGGAATTTGATTTAAAAACTTTATCACCAACTTATCGCCTGCAAATCGGTATTCCTGGGCACAGTAACGCCTTTGCAATTGCACGGCGCTTAGGAATGCGTGAAGATGTTGTAAAAAATGCGGAAGGTCTAATGTCTGATGATAATGCAGATATTAACCAAATGATTGCCGAACTAGCCAAACAGACTAAAAAGGCGTCAACCGCACGCCGGCATTTAGAAACCAGCCTTGATCGGAGTAGAAAACTTGAAGTAAAATTGCAGCAAGCACTTGATTGGTATAACCAGCGTGTGCAAAAGCAGTTAGAATTTGCCCAGGAACGGGCCAATGAAGTTGTCGCCAAAAGCCGAAAGAAAGCCGAAAAAATCATTGAGCAGCTGCAAAAGCAGCCGAATAATGTTAAGCAAAACGAACTGATTGATGCGAAGGGAAAGTTAACGCAGCTTGAAAAGCAAAATGAAAACTTAGCTCATAATCGCGTCCTGCAAAAAGAAAAAAGACGGCATCACGTCAAGGTAGGCGACCAGGTTAAAGTTTTATCTTACAATCAAACAGGAACAATCACTAAAAAACTATCTGAGCATCAATATGAAGTCCAGATGGGCATTATTAAAGTAAAAGTGAGTGATCGTGATGTTGAAAAGATAAATCAGCAAAAGCAGCAAACTAAGAAAACCGTCCGTGCTGTTAGTTCCAACCGGCGAAGTAACGCCCGTAGCGAACTTGATTTACGTGGACAGCGTTATGATGAGGCAATGACCAACCTTGATCGGTATATTGATTCTGTTTTGCTTGCTGGCCTTGATGTTGTCACAATCATTCACGGAATTGGAACAGGTGCAATCAGAAAAGGTGTGTGGCAATATTTGCGTTCGAGTAGTCACGTAAAAAGCTTTAATTATGCCCCTGCTAACGAGGGTGGTAACGGTGCAACTATTGTCCATTTGAAATAAAACAGCTTACTTGTAAAAAGTAAGTCGGCTTGCTATAATGAATTTTATAAGATAAGAAATATTGCATTATATATAGGGAGGTATATTCATGGTTGATGAACTAACAGATCAGAACTTTGAAGAAGAAACAAAAGATGGCGTTGTGCTAACAGATTTTTGGGCAACTTGGTGTGGTCCTTGCAAGATGCAATCGCCTGTTGTCGATGAATTGGCTGAAGAACGGCAAGATGTTAAGTTTACGAAGATGGATATTGATCAAAATAAAGAAACACCAAGTTCTCTTGGCATTATGGCTATCCCAACTTTACTCATTAAGAAAAATGGGGAAATTGTTGACCGGATAACTGGCTATACCCCAAAGGCCAAGCTTGATCAAATTCTCAATCAATATACTGATTAAACGCAAAAAAAGAGGCTTTCTCAGAAGAGAGAGCCTTATTTTTTTAGTTATTTTTTGCTTGAAGCAAATCCCGAATATCTTTTAAGTAATCTTCAGCAGATGGCTGAGCTGGAGCCGGTTGCGGTTTGGTTACTTTATTGACAGCCTTCACAAGTAAGAAAACAATGAATGCAATAATTAAGAAGTTAATCACAGTGTTAATAAATGAACCATACCTAAAGGTTGCGCCGCCAACCTTGACTACTAAATTTGATAAATCAATTTTGCCAATAAATAGACCAATTAATGGGTTAATTAAGTTTGTTACTAATGAATTTACAATATTAGTAAAAGCTCCGCCGATGATAACACCAACAGCCAAGTCGATTACATTTCCACGTTCAATAAATTGTTTAAACTCTTTTAGCATCTTTATTTCCTCCATTCTCACTTTAATCATATTGCAAAAATGGGCAAAAACTCAATTAAAAAGCTTTTAAACTTAGTCAAATTTGGCTGCTATTTGAACGATTTTCCTTTTATCATCAATCTTTAGTTCGCATTCTGTAGTCCGACCAGTTTCTTTTTGGACTGCTTCTGCTAAAATTCCGGCTTCTAGAGAAAACTCATGACTATCGCTGTTCAAGCGATCGGTTACACTTTGGCCGCTTAATTCAAAAACGGTCTCAGTTCGCCGCTGCTTTACTCTTGTTAAATCGCCAAATTCAGTGGTAGCAAAAAAACTGACTACGTCGTCAAAAGACGACAAATCATATTTGCGGGCAATTTTTTTGCCACCCCAATATAAGATTGCCTCATTGTCTTCACCTAAAATGGTGGGTAAAAGAAAGTCGCGGTATAACTGATTAACAAAATACACGTGTTCGCTTTGTTGCTTGTTGTCTTGCATAAAGAATTTCATCCCTTTTATTTTCTTTTATTTTACCGTAAAATTGAGAGAAATAGAAAAAATTGAGGGGATTTATATTATGGATAATCGGCCAATCGGCCTGTTAGATTCTGGCGTTGGTGGTTTAACTGTTGTCAAAAAAATCATTCAAAAAATGCCAGGCGAATCAACTGTTTTTATCGGTGATAATGCCCATATCCCATATGGTGATAAGACGAAAGAAGAAATAGTCGAACTGACTAGAAACAGTGTCAATTTTTTATTAAGTAAAAATGTTAAGTTGATTATTTTTGCTTGCAATACTGCCACGGCAGTCGCGATGGATATCATCCAAAAAGAAATAACCGTTCCAATTATCGGCGTGATTCAATCTGGAAGCAGTGCGGCAATTCGCGCAACTCAAACTAATCGGGTTGCAGTAGTTGCCACGCAAATGACAGTGGCACTCCATGCTTACCAAACAGAAATTAATGCGCGCGATCCTAAAGTTCAGGTGACAGAGCTTGCGGCACCACAATTAGTGCCTTTGATTGAAAAAAATGCTGGCAGATCAAACTATTTGTCAGCCTTGCAGCAAACCCTAAAGCCACTAGAAAATAGCACATTTGATACCTTGATTTTAGGGTGCACGCATTATCCAATTATTCGTGATGAGTTCGTTCAGTGTCTCCCGACTGGGGTTCAGGTAGTCGATCCTGCAGATCAGGTAGCGGAAAGTACCTTTGAATTGATGAAGCAAAAAGGGCTGTTAGGTGCCAGTACCCAATCTGCTCAACATGAATATTACACAACTGGTGAGGTTGAGTTAGTAGAAAAATTGGGCAAAATAGTGCTTAATGACGCTAATTTTACCGCTCATCATTTATAAAAAAGAAAAGGCAAGTTATGAAAGAAATTTTGTTTGCTACGACCAATTATGGCAAGGTTAAGGAATTAAAAGAGGCTTTTAAAAAAGCCAAAATAGATGTTGCTATCAAAACTAACAAAGATTTGGCTCATGCGCCAATTGTTGAGGAATATGGAACAACCTTTGAGCAAAATGCTAAATTAAAGGCGCATGCTCTGGCTGATTACAGTCAAATGGTGACCATTGCTGATGACTCAGGATTAATGGTGGATGCTCTTGATGGGGCCCCCGGAGTTCGGTCCGCTCGGTTTGCCGGAGAGGAGCATAATGACAGCAAAAATAATGCTAAATTGTTGGTAGAACTTGGCGGGGTAAAACCTGAAAAAAGGACAGCACGTTTTAATACCACGATTGTGGCTTCGATGCCGGGCAATTTTGCTCAGGATCTAGTCGTTTCGGGTCAGTGTAGTGGCCTTATTCTGGCGGCTCCTCGAGGAGAAGATGGTTTTGGCTATGATCCTTTGTTTTATGTTCCAGAAAAAGGCAAAACCTTTGCTGAAATGACGGTTGAAGAAAAAAATAGTTTGTCACACCGTGGCAGGGCAATCCAAAAATTATTGGCTGCTTTTCCTGCCTGGCTAGCGCAATTTTAAAAAGGTTAATCCTAACTATGGGATTAACCTTTTTCATTATTGTGCTAATAAAATGCCATTTGCTTGCAGCGTTTTTAAGTAATGCGTCAAATATTGATCTTGGACAGCTTTTTCATGCCCTGGTTCGACTTGAAAATGAATGACATATGTAGCTGTTTGGGCTGTCTGTGCGGTAATCCCGATAATATTGGGACCTTGGACAAGGACATTTTTACCTATGTCTATGTCATTATTTACTTGCTCAATGAGTTGATGAACCTTGTTAAAGTCATTGGAAACTTTTAACTGCAATTCAATATCAAGACCAATACCGCCGTGGGCGAGATTTTGGACAATTGAGATATTGCGGTTAGGGATGTAGATAATCGAACCATCTGTTCCTTTTAGTCTGGTCGTCCGTAATCCTAGCTGAACAACCACCCCAGTTTGATTATTAATCTGGACAATGTCACCAACATCAAATTGATCTTCACTCAAAATGAAAAAGCCGTTGACTAAATCACTGACAAAGCCCTGAGCTCCCATGCCTAAAGCAAGAGAAAAGATACCAGCACTAGCTAGCAAAGTCCCAATTGGAATACCCAATATTGATAAAACAGCAAATAAATAAAAGAAGATAACTGTATAAGAAAAAATACTATTAATTAAAGCCGCAACTGTTTTCGATCGCTTGGTTTGTGGGCGCTTGCTATGATTTAAATAATGATTAATAATTTTTTTGCCAAATTGATTAATTAAATAGAATATCAAAGATGATATTGCTAATTGCCACACAACTGAGATTAATTGCTCGCCAATTTGATCCCAATTGATTTTTAAAACTTTTTGGTTGATTTGAAACGCTTGTTTCATGGTTCCCGCCTTTCTTATATGCATATTAACTATAGCAAAATATTACATATAGATTGAGATTGAAGCATTTTCATGCTAGACTTTTTTTAGGTATAGAATTGGAGGTTGAAGATGATAATGTCTTATGGTGCATTAGCAGGTATAATTGCTGCGGTTGCATTATTAATTTTAGTACTTTTCACAATTCCTGTGCTTATTCGTGCCACAAAGGCGACAAAACAAGCAGAAGAAATGATCAAGAGTGCCAATGAATCAATACAGCAGATTTCGAAAGAAGCTGATGTCTTGCTTCAGCAAACAGGTGATTTACTTGATAAAACCAATGTGTTATTGGCGGACGTGAACGTTAAAATGGAAACCCTAGATCCAGTGGTTCAAGCAGCCGCAGATTTAGGAGTTAGCGTTTCGGATGTTAACGCGTCCTCCCGTAAGATGGCAAAACGCGTCAGCAACTTCCGTCTGAAAGGCAATAACGGAATAATGTCTTCTGCTTTATCGTCGATGTTTGCACGTCGTAGGCGTCGTAAAGGTAAGGATTAGTAAAAAGGAGTTACTACGATGAGAAAATTTACTGATTTTGTATTAGGTGCTATTGTAGGTGGAGCAGCAGGTTTTTTAGCTGGCTCATTGCTTGTTAGCGATAATCAAATTGATGAATTAAAGAGAAAAGTTAAGAATAATGATACCGTTCAAGATTTAAAGAAAAAATATGATAACGGTACAGAAGTAGTTAAAAATCAATTGGCATCATTCCCTAAGAATGTCGAGGATGATTCTGAATTAAAAGATTTTGATGATATTGTCATTGATAATTCAAAAGATGATGACCCAATTCAAAAGGACAATGCAGAAAAATCAGTTGATGATCTGCATAATGCTGAAGGTCCAGAGGATCCAGGCGTTTTGCCAAAGGATGACACTTTACCAAGACCTTAACAATTAAGTTAACAAAAAATGCACTAGCAGGAGCAATCTCCCGCCAGTGCATTTTTATTATAGAGAAATTAGTCGTTGAGCGGAATGTACTTAAGCTCTTTGTCAGTATGTGTAAATGGTTGGTAACCGTCTTTAGTGACAACGCCGCAGTCTTCGATTCTTACACCTGCAACACCAGGGATGTAAATGCCAGGTTCAATCGAAAAGCACATGCCTTCCTCAATAATTAAGTCATTGCCTTGAACAATTGAAGGATATTCGTGCACATCCTTGCCAATTCCGTGACCTAAGCGGTGAATGAAATATTCGCCGTAGCCGGCCTTAGTAATCACGTCACGGGCAACGCTATCTAGTTCAGAAGCTGTCATCCCTGGTTTAACAGCATCAATTGCGGCTTGTTGTGCTTCACGGTCGATCTCGTAGATTTCTTTTTCCTTTGCGCTTGGTTCACCATAAGCAACTGTTCGACTAGAATCGGATGCATAGCCGTTGTGCATAGTTCCAAGATCAAATAGCACTAATTCATTAGGTGCTATTTTGTTCATTGTTGGGCCTAAATGAGGATTAGCAGCATTTGCACCGGCTTGCACGATAGTTTCAAAACTTTCGTGCATAACACCTTTTTGCAGTTTTAACTGATAATCAATTTGACCAGCAATATATCTTTCGGTTACGCCAGTCTTAATGGCGTTAAAACCGATTTGGAAAGCAAAGTCAGCTTCTTCACCGGCAGCTTGTAATTGCTTAATTTCTTCAGGCGTCTTATACAAACGAATTTTAGCGATAAAGTTAGACACATCGGCATCAAAGTTGGCATCAGGGAATTGTTGATGAAGCAATTGGTAGTGAGAAACAGACAAATTATTTTTCTCAAGCGCCCATTTTTGGTATGCTGTAGTTCTGTGCTTAACTTTGTCAGCAATTACAGCCCAAGGATCTTCTGAATCAAGGTAGCCATAAACATCGCCATTCCAAGCAGAATTTTTGGCTTCTTCTACATTTAGGGCAGGAACAAAGACGAATGGGTCTTGGTCCTTGAAAGCTAGAAGAGCGAAAATTCGTTCATGCGGCTCCATATCATAACCTGTAAAATAGGCTATTGTGGTTGGATTTGAAATATAAGCTACGTCGTTATTAGAACTCTGTAGCCATTCTTGCAATTTGGTTAAATTCATAAACTTTTCCTTTCGTATCAAGCGGTAATTAAGAAAAGTATATCATGTTCTTGAGTTGAAAAAATGAAAGAATAGCTGTAAACGTTTGCACTTTTTGCAAAAGAATGATAAATTTTATACTAGTACATAAGATAGGGGAAATAAGATGCGTAAACAAGATATTACAATTTATGATGTTGCTCGCGAGGCCAAGGTATCGATGGCCACAGTTTCACGGGTTGTTAATGGTAACACCAACGTGCGTAAAGATACACGTGATCGGGTAATGAAAGTGATTAATCGTTTGCACTACCAACCAAATGCTGTAGCGCAGGGACTAGCCTCTAAGAGAACAACAACTGTCGGGTTGATTGTGCCGGATTTAACCAACCTTTATTTTGCTGAACTTTCAAAAGGAATCGACGATATTGCCCTTTTGTATAAGTATAATATTATTATTACGAGCATTGAGAATCGTTTGATGCGTGAAGATCAAGCAATCCAGGGCTTGCTGAATAAGCAGGTTGATGGGGTTATTTACATGTCTGATAGTTTGCCAGAAGAAGCTGTCGAGGCTTTTAAACGGACTGATACACCCGTAGTTTTGGCAGGAACCAAGGATAACCACCAAGAATTTCCTTCCGTTGCAATTGACTACAAGAAAGCCGATACTGAGGCTTTGAACTTGCTTTATAACGATGGTAAAAAGAACTTAGCACTTGTTTTGGATAATCCTGATACGGTTGTTAACGCTGAGAATCGCATTCCAGCCTACAAGAAATTCTTAGAAGAACATAATTTAGGTGAAGGTCATATTTATAGTCACATTAAGGATCATTCTGACGGCTATAACCTCTTCTCGCAACTAAGTCAAGATGGTATTGATGGTGTAATCGTAACTAGCGATGTTACTGCTGTCGGTATTTTGAATTCAGCAATTGATGCTGGAAAGAAAGTTCCAGATGACTTGGAAATTATTACGGCTAGCGCAACTCAAATCGCTTCTGTCGTTCGTCCGGCTCTAACAGCTATTCGTCAACCCCTTTATGATATTGGTGCTGTAGCAATGAGAATGCTGACCAAATTGATGAATAATGAAAAAGTAGACAATATGCAAATTGAATTGCCATATGAATTACTGAAAAAACAGAGTACTTCAAATAACTAAATGATTTAACTAAAAACCCGTTACACATTTGTGTAACGGGTTTTTGCTACGCTAATTTAATTGCGCTGCTAATTTAATTTTTTGGGTAAAAGTAAGTTCTCTTGGCGCTTGTAGCGGCTGATATTGCGTCAAGGCAATATTAGGATAACGGCTCATTCGCGGCAAATTATGATAGTTTTTCCAACTGGTTTCGTCGAAAAAGCCGTAAAAGAGAATATCACGGGCCTTAACCCAGCCTAGAGATGTTTTGAGCCACATGCTCTTAGGACTACCATTGAAATTATAGATGCGATAAAGCTGGTTAAGGGGCATTTTCTTCTTAGTTTTTGCCTGATTTTCTGGATAACGGTAAAGCGCAACTTCTTTTTGCGGCCGTGCGATAACTTGCTTATCTTGGTACGGGGCAACATCTTGCGGCTTTAAATCCAGGGTAACAAATTCAGCGGAAATAAAGGTTTGGTTGTCTATTTGATAATAAAGCTGGTTATGTGCCCGCACACCATACGATACCTCTAATTTTTGCCCAGGATAAACAAACTTTTTGCGTTTAATTCGAACATATGGGTTCATCATTGTGGCAGCTTTTTTATTGCCGAAGTATAACCCCTTGCGGTGGATATCGTATTTATGCGTTCCTTCTTTTGCCAATTTGTACTTGAAACCGGTACTGGGAAAGTTGGTCACGACACCGTCAATGTTTTTGTTAATTAGCCAATGCCACAATTCAGGCGATTCGTCCATTTCTGTCCAAACAAAAACCTGTTTGTTTAGCTGGTGCAACCAGTGAATTAGCCAAGAGTGATTTAAAATTAAATCAGATGATACGTTGACTGCATTAACTTGCGGAAGATTGCTGAAGTTCATTCGTTTTAAACTGCCGACAATTAAGATTAAATATGCATCAGGCATAATTTCCCGAAAATGAAATAAACTGGCAGCAGAAAATGAGTGAATCATGACCCGTTTTTCCATGTGATATTTTTTAATTGTTGCCGCAATTTTATCTTCAAGTTCATAAGAAGAATCAATTGAGTGATCTATTTTTGTTTCTAAAATAAATTTTGTATCTGGCTTTTTTTGATAATGTTCAAATAGTTCCGCTAAACTCAGCACATGTTCACCATTATCATATGTTAATTGACTAAGTGCTTGCCAAGTATTTTGTGATACAATTGCATGTGTATGGGTAACTCGAAACAAATCATCATCATGCGAAACGACCAGTTCTCCGTCTGATGACAGATGAAGGTCGAGTTCAACGTAATCGGCGCCGGAGTTGAAAGCAGAATCATCACTCTGAATAGTTTCTTCAGGGTATTTAGTGGGATCCCCGCGGTGCCCGACAACAGTGAAACCAGTTGTTGTCAAAAAGATTAAGCTAAAAAAGAGAGCCGTAATTAGATGGCTTTTACGTTTCATGTGTACACCTCTATCGTTTATTACAATAGCATGGTTGCACATTTTTTGCTATATGTAACAGTTTTAATTTCATAGGTATAATTAATGAATCAACAATATGAAGAATTAGATTTAATTGAAGAAATCACTCGTAATGATAACAGCAAGTATTTTGAAATTTCAAATATCGACCAAAATGGGATTGCTGAACTAGCAGTTGACCGGGGCAAAATTAAGAATGTGCGCATTTTGCAGTTGAACATCCCGCGAACGACGGCATTAGTTACTTATGAAAAGTACATCAATAAAACTTACCAGCTTGAAACGTTGACTAATGAGGAAGATTGGAAAAATCCTGACTGGGTAGAATGGGAAAAGCCTAAGGGTAAAATCTTGGACGCTTATAAGATGATTTTAAAATCCAATCAGATTGGATAGAAAGTGGGAGAAATGGAAAAACTACGCATTTTACATACTAATGATTTGCATTCACACTTTGAACACTTTCCCAAAATTGGCCGGTATCTTCATGAGGCACAAAAAGATCAATCAGTTGATCAAGTTTTCACGTTTGATGCCGGTGATTTTATGGACCGTTCCCACCCTTTAACGGATGCAACATACGGGCAAGCTAACATTAAATTAATGAATTCTTTTCATTATGATGCAATTACGATTGGTAATAATGAGGGGATTTCCAACTCACATGAGGTGGTTGAGCATTTATTTGATCATGCTAAATTTCCCGTCATTTTGGCCAACCTCCGTGAGGAAGATGAGTCAATGCCGCACTGGGCCGTTCAAAATAAGATTATCACTACCAAAAAGGGTACCCGAATTGCCTTAATCGGTCTAACTGCCGCATATCCGCTTTCTTATGAGCCTAACCACTGGCACGTTAAAATGCTAAAAGAAACAATGGATGATGTGTTACCTAAAATTGCTGGACAGTATGATGTGCTCATTTTATTAACACATGTTGGTCTAAACATGGATGAGTTTTTGGCAAAAAATTATCCCCAGATTGATTTAATTGTTGGCGGTCATACGCACGATTTATTGAAGCATGGCAAAAGGGTAAATGGTGTTTGGATTACGCAAACCGGTAAGTGGGGTAATTACGTTGGTAATACTTACGTGGAAATTGATGATCAGCACCATGTAAAGAAAATAACGCCGCATGTCGAGCCAACAAGCTTGATGAAAGAGCATAATGGCGATATTGAAACAATTCTAGGTTATTGTGAATGCGGTAAGGAAATTCTAAGTCGTGAACAAGTAGCGAATTTACCGGAAAAATATGATGACGATTATGAGGCAACAATTAATGTTTCAATGGATGCCATTGCTGATTTTGCTAAAACCGACTTGGCAATGCTGAGTACTGGACTCTTTCTGCAACCTTTTAAGCGCGGCATCTTAACCAAATATGATTTACAAGTGGCTTTACCACACTCCATGCACGTTGTTAGATCAAAATTAAAGGGCAAGGATTTGTGGCGCTTGGTCATGGAGATTGAGAAGAATCGTCATTACCTTGATCATTTTCACTTGCAGGGGATGAGTTTTCGCGGCAAAATTTTTGGTCAAATGCATTACCGTGGAATCAAATTTGACCCGATAAGCAGAATAGTTTACGTTAAAGGCAAAGAAATTGATCCTGCTAAGGAATATGAAATTGCGGTGTTAGATCACTATGTTCTAGTGCCGTTTTTCCCTACTTTAGCTATAGTTGGTGATAATAAGTTTTTATTCCCACAATTTTTACGTGAAGTAATTGGGGATTATTTGGCCAAAAAATATCCTATTAACAGGAAGTGAACCTAATGACGGAAAAAGCCGTTGAAGTAGTTAAGATAAAAACTGACAAGGAAAATAAGTTTGAGAAACAGCAGCCTCTTCGGCATCCATTGGCTGCTGTTTCGTTAGAAAACGATCGTTTAAAGATTAATAAACAGTTATACCAGGTCATGGTGAATAAGGAAGATGCCCTTGATCTTGAGGTATTAAGCCAGAAATATGACCCATATCTTGATCAATATGATTTTTTGGTTGGGGATGTTTCCAGCGAACATTTACGTCTCAAAGGCTTTTATAAAGATAACGTACAGACAGCAATTGATCGAAAAGAACAGACGATTGCTGACTATCTAATGGAATATTGCAATCCTGGTGGCCCTTATTTTATCTTGCAATTGCTGAGCCCAGTGCACCATTATCGTAATAATAACCGGAAAAAATGGGGTAGTTCATATCGTAAGCGTAAGAAGGGCCAACCTAATAAAAAGAATGGTGTTGCTTTCAAGCGTTACAAGGTTCGACCTGCACATTATAAAAAGCCGGAAACGGTAGCGGTTAAAAAAGAACAGAAAAATAATCATACTTTTGTAATTAAAAAAAGAAAGGGCAGCAAGTAAGTGAAAGATTACCATTTATTTTTAGTGGACCTCGATGGCACTATTTATCGTGGAAAAGACACTATTGCGTCCGGAGTGCGTTTTATTCACCGAATTAAAGAAGCAGGTAAAGAGTGTCTTTTTTTAACCAATAACACTACCAGAACGCCTCAAATGGTTGTTGACAAATTGGCTCATCATGGCGTTAAAACGGACGTTTCTCATATTTATACGCCGAATATGGCAACAGTTAGTTATATTTTGGAGCAAGAAGATTGGCAAGCCAAGAAAATTGGCGTTTATTTAATTGGCCAAATTGGCTTACTACAAGAATTTTTAAAGCATCCAGAATTCGAATTAAATGAGTCCAATCCGGATTATGTTGTCGTGGGGCTTGATACTGATTTTACTTATCATAAAGTTCAAGTTGCATCTACTGCAATTCAAAATGGGGCTAAGTTTATTGGTACTAATGCTGATGTTAATTTGCCTAGTGATCAGGGGCTAATGCCGGGAAACGGCTCTTTGTGTGCAATGGTTGCTGTTGCCAGTGGTCAAGAACCGCTATATATTGGTAAACCATCTGCAATCATTATTGAAAAAGTGTTGGCTAAATTTCATTGTTCTAAAAAAGACGCTCTTTTAGTGGGCGATAATTATGAAACCGACATAAAAGCTGGCTTTAACAGTGGGGTTGACCAATTATTGGTAACCACAGGAATTACCCAAGCTGCTGATCTAATTGGCAAAAAGCAGCCAACGATTTTGGTCGATAGCTTGGATAAGGTAAAATTATGAGCAAAAAAAGTAACATTTTGACAATCATTTATCACTTTATTTTTGGCGTTACTAGTAGTGTTGTGGGCGCTATTATTGCCAGCTGGCCATTATTGCTAGTTTTTGTAATTGTGCAAAAAACTAATAAAACTGTTAATTTGTCAATCGGGCAGGTTATGCACAACTACAATCAGTTAATGTGGTACTTAATCTGGCCGTTTAAGCACAAACTGAAGATGAGTAATTTACCAACTTCGTCTTTAGCTGCACAGCATTTTGCGGATGTGAAGAAACTGCTAGTTCTAGCCGTTTTAGCCTTTTTATGTTGTCTGCTTATTTTTTTGTGGAACAGGAGTCAAAAAAATAAAGCACTGAAACTAAATAAAGTTTGGGCGCTTTTATTTTTACTATTGCCAATTGCTGTTTTACCATTTGCACTAACAAATTTTGATAACTTTTTTGTTGTATTTCATCATTTGCTATTTGCTGGTAGCAGTACTTGGCTGTTTGATCCGGCTACTGATCCAATTATTAATGTGCTGACTGAGGGCTTTTTTGCCTCATGTTTTGCAGTCGCAGGAATTATTTACGAATTATATTTTGCTAATCAGCTTTTAGAGCGCTAAAAAAAGAAGTTCCTTAGTGGAGCTCCTTTTTTTGTGTTAGCCGTTTTTTGAGGGCAACAATTAAAATCGGTAATACTGAAATTAGAATAATTGCAAGAATTAACATGGAAAAATGCTCTTTGACGAATGGAATATTACCAAACAAGGCACCGATTATTGTAAAAAGACCACTCCAGATAATTCCGCCAATTACGTTGTAAATTGCAAATTTACCATAATGCATTTTGCTTCCGCCAGAAATGAAGGGAACAAAGGTCCGAATGAATGGAATGAAACGACCAATAACAATTGTGATCGGACCATGGCGCTCAAAGAATTTTTCGGCTGCCATTCGATTTTTCTGATTAATCAGTTTATTAAACCAAGAATGTTTTTCTCCTGCATTAACTGAGCGTGCCCCAATTTCATAGTTACATGCATCACCTAAAATGGCGGCTAATAAAACTGCTAAATAAACTAACCAGATATTAATGTGATATTTGGGGTTTACTGCCATTGAACTTGCTGCAAAAATCAGCGAATCTCCTGGTAAAAAGGGGAAAATAACAAGTCCGGTTTCGATAAAAATAATGCCAAAAATAATCAAGTAGGTCCAGTTGCCAAACTGGTTGACTATTTCAATCAGATGGTGATCAATGTGAAGAATAAAATTGATTATTGTCATAAATCGCTCCTAAATACTGGTTGAATGAATTGTTAAGGTTTTTTCTGGGAAAAGCGAGCGCATAATTGCGGTAATTGCAATTTGAGCTTCGCCAAAGCCTAGTCCGATTACAGGAACGCGACCAGGGTAAGTGGCACTATCACCAATCGCATAAATACCTGGTATATTAGTTGCCATTTCCCGCGTGACATCAATTTGGCCGTTGGTCAGATTAATGCCCCACTTACGGGCAATACTGTTATCTGCTCTAAAGCCATAGGCAACAATGATTTGATCAAAGTGGCGCTTAATAATGTCGGTTTCTCCCATTTGTTTGAGACCAACCTCAAGTTGATTATTCCTTAATGTAATTGTTTTAGGAAGATAAGGGGTTAGAATTTCAACATTTTTTAAACTTTTCAGTTGCTGTATTGAAGATTCTAAACCGCGAAATTCATTTCGGCGATGAATTAATTTGACTTGCGTGTTGCTTTCCTCCGCAAGTTCAAGTGCCCAATCAAGAGCTGAATCACCACCACCAAAAACGGCAACTGTTTGACCGGCGTATTTAGCTAAATCTTGAACAAAATAATGCACGCGTTTTTCAATTGCCTCATCCATTTTTAGAGGCAATTTCTTTGGTTTAAATGAACCAGTTCCGGTAGCAATAATGACGCTTTTTACCTCAAAATCACCATCAATAAGAAATTTGTCTTCTTCTTGCTCAATAGAAGTAACGCGATGGTTTAATGAAAAAGTGGTCTTGCCAGT